>NZ_BBPH01000125.1 GCF_000787695.1 Paracoccus sp. PAMC 22219
CTGGTCCGCGAGGCGCTGATCGAACGCGAGGTGCTGCTGGCCGCCGCTCCGCACATCATCTGGCCGATGCGCTTTGTGCTGCCGCACAGCCCGGATGACCGGCCCGCCTGGCTGGTCCGGTTGGGGCTGTTTCTCTACGACAACCTGGGGGGTCGGAAAAAGCTGCCGGGCACGCGCACGCTGGACCTGCGCCGCGACCCCGAGGGCGCGCCGCTGCTGGACAAGTACCACAAGGGCTTCGAATACAGCGATTGCTGGGTCGACGATGCGCGTCTGGTGGTACTGAACGCGGTCGATGCGGCGGAAAAGGGCGCGACCGTCCTGACCCGCACCACCTGCGTGTCGGCGCGCCGCGAGGGCGACGCCTGGTCCGTGACCACCCGCGACACCGTCACCGGAGAGGAACGGCAGTTCCGCGCCCGCTGCCTGGTCAATTGCGCCGGTCCCTGGGTCAGCGATTTCATCACCCGCGTGGCCGGGTCGAATTCGGCCCGCAACGTGCGGCTGGTCAAGGGCAGCCACATCATCGTGCCGAAATGGTGGGCGGGGACCAACGCCTATCTGGTGCAGAACCACGACAAGCGCGTGATCTTCATCAACCCCTATGAAGGCGACATGGCGCTGATCGGCACGACCGACATCGCCTATGACGGCCGCGCCGAGGACGTGGCCGCCGACGAGTCAGAGGTCGACTACCTGCTGGCCGCCGTGAACCGCTATTTCAAGGAAAAGCTGCGCCGGTCCGATGTCATCCATTCGTTCTCCGGCGTGCGGCCGCTGTTCGACGACGGGCAGGGCAACCCGTCGGCGGTCACGCGGGACTATGTGTTCGACCTGGACCAGACCGGCGGCGCGCCGCTGCTGAACGTGTTCGGCGGCAAGATCACCACCTTCCGCGAACTGGCCGAACGCGGCATGCACCGGCTGCGGGACATCTTTCCCGCGATGGGCCCCGACTGGACGGAGACCGCGACCCTGCCGGGCGGCGAGATCGCCAATGCCGATTACGAAAGTTTCGCCAACCTGCAGCGCGAACTGCACCCCTGGATGCCGCGCGCGCTGGTCCAGCATTATGGCCGCCTGTACGGCGCGCGGACCAAGGACGTCGTGGCGGGCGCCATGAGCCTGTCGGACTTGGGCCGTCATTTCGGCGGACAGCTGTACGAGGCCGAGGCGCGGTACCTTGTGACCAAGGAATGGGCGCGCACGCCCCAGGACATCCTGACCCGGCGCACCAAGCATTATCTGCACCTGAGCGCCGATCAGCAGGCGGCGTTCGCCGATTGGTTCGACGAAACGCTGGCGCCGGAGATCGCGTGATGCTGACCCTGTCGCTGAACACCAATCCGCTGGTCAACCGCTTTGCCGATCCGGACGACCTGATCGACACCGTCGCGCGTGATCTGCGGATCCGCGACCTGCAGCTGACGCATGAGTTCATCAACCCGTCCTGGTCCGCGCCGGTGATCCGCCGCCTGACGCGGCAGATGCGCGCGGCGCTGGACCGGACCGGGGTGCGCGTCACCAGCGGCATGACCGGACCATATGGCCGGCTGAACCATTTCGGCCATCCCGACGCGGATGTGCGGCGATACTACATCGACTGGTTCAAGACCTTTGCCGACATCACCGCTGATCTGGGCGGTCGGTCGGTGGGCACGCAATTCGCGATCTTTACCTATCGCGACTATGATGCGCCCGCCCGGCGCGAGCATTTGATCCGCATCGCCATCGATGCCTGGGCCGAGGTCGCGGACCATGCCAAGGCCGCCGGTCTGGACTATGTCTTCTGGGAACCGATGAGCATCGGGCGCGAATTCGGAGAGACGATCCCCGCCGCATTGGCGCTGCAGGACCGGCTGACCGCGGCCGACATGGCGATACCCATGTGGATGATGGCCGATATCGATCATGGTGACGTCACCAGCCCCGATCCGGACGATCTGGACCCCTATGCCTGGGCCCGCGCCGTGCCGCGCGTCAGCCCGATCATCCACATCAAGCAGTCGCTGATGGACAAGGGCGGTCACCGCCCCTTTACCGCGGAATTCAATGCCAAGGGCCGCGTCCAGCCCGAGCCCCTGCTGGCCGCGCTGGCCCATGGCGGCGCGGTCGACAACGAGATCTGCCTGGAGCTGTCCTTCAAGGAACGCGACCCCAACGACCGGCAGGTCATCGCCCAGATCGCCGAAAGTGTCGCATTCTGGGCGCCGCATATCGACACCGGGGCGGATAAGCTGAATATCTGACCCATCAGCGACAGGATCCCCCATGCCCCAGCTCTTTGCCTTTGCCACCGCCACCGAGATCCTGTTCGGCCGGGGGCAGGCGGCGCAGGCCCCTGCACGGGTGGCTGCCCTGGGGCGGCGGGTGCTGCTGGTCCACGGCCGCGACCCCGCCCGCAGCGCGACCCTGGCGCGCGACCTGACCGCCGCGGGCTGTTCGGTCGCGACCTTCACAGTCCCGCATGAGCCTGACATGGCGCTGATCGAGGCGGGTGTGCAGGCGGGCGCGGGGGTGCAGGTCGTCGTCGCGATGGGCGGCGGCGCGGTGATCGACGCGGGCAAGGCCATCGCCGCGCTGATCCCCGCGACGCGGCCGATGCTGGATCACCTGGAGGTCGTGGGGCAGGGCCTGCCGCTGGACCATCCGCCCTTGCCCTTCGTGGCCATCCCCACCACCGCCGGCACCGGGGCCGAGGTCACCCGCAACGCCGTCATCGGCGTCCCCGAGGCGCGCCGCAAGGTCAGCCTGCGCGACGCGCGGATGCTGCCCACGCTTGCGATCGTGGACCCCGCGCTGACCGACGGCTGTCCGCGCGGGGTGACGCTGGCATCGGGGCTTGATGCCATCACGCAGGTGATCGAGCCATACGTCTGCACCCGCGCCAACCCGCTGACCGATGCGCTGTGCCGCGACGCGATCCCGCGCGGGCTGGCGGCGATCATCCGGCTGATGCAGGCCGAGGACCCGCAGGCCCGCGACCAGATGGCTTGGGTCAGCCTGTGCGGCGGGTTGGCGCTGGCCAATGCGGGCCTGGGCGCGGTGCATGGGCTTGCGGGGCCGCTGGGCGGGCTGACCGGGGCCGCGCATGGCGCCATCTGCGGCTCGCTGCTGCCGCATGTGCTGGTCGCGAACCGGCAGGCGGTCACCGACCCGGCGCTGGCGGCGCGGCTGGATCAGGTCGGCCAGTGGATCGGGGCTGCGTTCGGGCGGCCCGATGCGTCGGTCGCCGATGCCGCGCGGCAGCTGGCGGATTGGTCGCGCGATGCCGGGCTGCCGGGGCTGGACGCTTGGGGATCGATGCGGCGGCACGCGGGGCCGCCGCGCAGGCGGCGGCAGCGTCGTCGTCGATGAAAGCCAATCCCGCGCCGCTGTCGGTCGATGACCTGGATGCCCTGATGCGGGCGGCCACCTGATGGCGCGGCGGGGTCCCATCGATCCGGAGCAGAGCCTCGCGATCCGCGCGGCGTGGCTGCATTACGCGGGCGGGCTGACCCAGGCCGCGGTCGCCAAGCGTCTGGGCCTGCCCGGCGTCAAGGCGCACCGCCTGATCGCCCGCGCCGTGGCCGAGGGCGTAGTCAAGGTCACCATCGACGGAGAGATCGTCGAATGCGCCATGCTGGAGGACCAGCTGTGTGCGCGATACGGCCTGGACCATTGCGAGGTCGCCCCCGACCTTGGCGAGGACGGCATGCCCCTGCGCGCCTGGGCCTGGCGGGCGCGGGCTTTCTGCGCCGCGAGATCGAGCGGGGCGAACACCGCGTCATCGGGCTGGGTCACGGCCGAACCTTGGCTGCGGCGGTGCGGCAGATGCCAAGGTTCGACGCGCGTGCGGTGCGGTTCGTGGCGGTGCTGGGCGGGCTGACGCGCAACTATGCGGCCAATCCGCATGACGTGATGCACACGCTGGCGGAAAAGACCGGGGCGCAGGCCTTTGTCATGCCGGTGCCGTTCTTTGCCAATTCCGAAGGCGACCGGGCCGTGCTGCTGTCCCAGCCCGGCGTGCGCGACATCTTTGATCTGTCGAACAGCGCCACGCTGACCTTCGTGGGCATGGGTACGGCCGATGCGGGCGCGCAGCTGGTCGCATCCGGCATGATCGAGCGGCGTGAGATCGCCGAGATCAACGCCGCCGGCGGCGTCGGAGAGATGATGGGGTATTTCTTTGACGCGACAGGGCGCGTGCTGGACACGACGCTGAGCGCGCGGACGCTGTCGGTCGATCTGAACCGCGGGCAGGGCCAGCGCATCGTGGTGATCGCAGGCGGCGCGGAAAAGGTCGCGGCCATCCGCGCGGTGCTGAACAGCGGGCGACTGTCCGGTCTGATCACCGACGAGGCGACGGCGCGCGACCTGATGGCGGGGTGACCGAAACGAGGACGGTCGGGGAAACCCCGACCCGGTCGCTGCCGCTGGGCCCCGCGCGCGCGCTTTGCGCGCGTGGGGTGCATCATGGCAAGGCCGCTTGCGGCCTTGGCCTTTGGATCAGTGGCCGGTCACCAGACGCGCGCGCGCGATGATCGCCTCGGGCGTGATGCCGAACTCCTGGTACAGGCGGTCGATGGGGGCCGATGCGCCGAAACCCGTCATGCCGATCACGTCATCTTCGGTCGCGACATAGCGGGTCCAGCCGAACTTGCCTGCGGCCTCGACCGCGATGCGGGGCGCGGTGCCCAGGACCTGGGCACGATAGTCCGCGGATTGCGCCTCGAACAGCTCCCAGCTGGGCATCGACACGACGGCCACGGCCATGCCCTCGGCGGCCAGCGCCTCGGCGGCCGTGACGGCGATGGCGACCTCGGTGCCGGTGGCGATCAGGGTCACGTCGCGGCCCTCGCCGAACTGGCGGATCACATAGGCACCCTTGGCGGTCAGGTTCTCGGCCCCGGCATCGGTCCGCAGCTGCGGGACGTCCTGGCGGGACAGGGCCAGCAGGGACGGCACGTTGCGGTTGCGGATCGCGATGTCCCAGGCCTCCAGCGTCTCGACCGTGTCGGCGGGGCGCAGGACGGTCAGGCCGGGAATGGCGCGCAGGGATGCCAGATGCTCGACCGGCTGATGCGTCGGGCCGTCTTCGCCCAGGCCGATGCTGTCATGGGTCATAACATAGATCGTGCCGACCCCCATCAGCGCCGACAGGCGGATCGCGTTGCGGGCATAGTCTGAAAACACCAGGAACGTCCCGCCATAGGCGATCACGCCGCCATGCAGGTTCAACCCGTTCATCGCGGCGGCCATGCCGAATTCGCGCACGCCATAGCCGATGTAACGGCCGGGCGCGTCGCGGGTGTATTGCGTGTCGACCGCCGTGACGCGGGTCAGGTTCGATCCGGTCAGGTCCGCCGATCCGCCGATCATCGCGGGCACCGCCCCGGCCAGGGCCTCCAGCGCCATCTGGCTCGCCTTGCGTGTCGCGGCCTTCTTTGGCGCCGCAAACAGGGCGTCGCGGGCGGCGGTGACGGCGGCGTCATAGCCCTCGGGCAGATCGCCCGACAGGCGTTGCGTCAGGGCGGCTCCGTTGGGGGACGCGGCCAGACGGGACTCCCATGCCTCGCGGTCCTCGGCCCCGCGCGCGCCGATCTGACGCCATTCGGCGGCCAGGTCGTCGGGGATCACGAAGGCATCGTGTGTCCAACCCAAGGCGGCACGGGTCAGCGCACCTTCATCCGCGCCCAAGGGGGATCCGTGTACCGAATAGCTGCCGGCGCGGTTGGGCGAGCCGAACCCGATGATCGTCTTCATGGCGATCAGCGAGGGCTTGCCCGTCTCCGCCTTGGCGGCCGCCATCGCGGCATCGAGGCTGCGCCCGTCATGACCGTCGCAGGTTTGCACGTGCCAGCCACAGGCGGTAAAGCGCGCCGGGATGTCCTCGGAGAAGCTGACCGAGGTCGGGCCGTCGATGGTGATGCTGTTGTCGTCATAGAGCACGATCAGCTTGCCCAGACCCAGATGGCCCGCAAGGCTGATCGCCTCCTGGCCGATGCCCTCCTGCAGGCAGCCGTCGCCCAGCATGACCCAGGTGCGGTGATCGACCAGGTCGTCGCCGAATTCGCCCGCCAGCGCGCGTTCCGCCAGCGCCATGCCGACGGCGGTGGCCAGGCCCTGGCCCAGGGGGCCGGTCGTGGTCTCGATGCCCTTGGCGTGACCGTATTCCGGATGGCCCGCGGTGATCGCGCCCCATTGGCGGAAGTTCTTGACCTGCTCCAGCGTCATGTCCTGATAACCGGTCAGGTGCAGCAGGCTGTAAAGCAGCATCGACGCATGCCCGTTCGACAGCACGAAGCGGTCGCGGTCGGGCCAGACGGGATTCGCCGCGTCGAATTTCAGGTGGTTGCGGAACAGCACGGTGGCCGCATCGGCCATGCCCATCGGCGCGCCGGGATGGCCGCTGTTGGCGGCGTTCACGGCGTCGATGGTCAGCGCCCGGATGCAGTTCGCCAGGGCGAAGTTCTGCGGGTCCAGATCGGCCTTGGCGGCGATGGCGGGGTCTTTGGGGGTGTCTAAGGGCATGGCGATCCTCCTGTTGCGCCACCCATAACCCGGCGCCTTTAATATCACAACAAAAAATCACAAAGTCACAAAGTCGGTGTTGTTATGTGCGCGGATCATGTTATGAAATCGGCGAGCCAAGGGAGGGTTTGGGTGAAACGGGACGAACGCAGACAGGCGATCATGGATCTGCTGGTCGCGGCACGGGCCGTGGACCTGGACGATCTGGCGGTCCGTTTCGCGGTCAGCCGGATGACCATCCACCGCGATCTGGACGACCTGGAACAGGCAGGCCTGCTGCGCAAGGTCCGCGGCGGCGCCACGATCGAGGCCGGCACCCAGTTCGAAAGCGATTTCCGCATTCGCGCCCTGCAGGACGGCGAGGCCAAGGCCCGCATGGCCCATGCCGCCCGCGCGCTGGTCGAGCCGGGGATGACCGTGATGGTCAATGACGGCTCGATGGCGGCGCTGCTGGGCGCCAGCCTGACGGAATGCGCGCCCCTGTCGGTCATCACCAACAACGCCGCCGTGATCGAGCGGCTGAAGGATGCCCCGCGCGTCACCCTGATCGCGCTTGGCGGCATCTACAGCGCCAAGTTCAACGGCTTTTTCGGCATGGTCACGGAAAGCGCGCTGGCCGGGCTGCATGCGGACCTGGCCTTCATCTCGACCCCCGCGGTGGCGGGGCTTCGGGCGTTCCACATGGACGACAACGCGGTCCGGGCCAAGCGCGCGATGATGCGGGCGGCGGAGCGCAGCGTGCTGCTGGTCAACCACGCCCGGTTCGGCCGCAGCGCGCTGCATGCGCTGGCTGATCTGACCGAATTCGACGCCATCATCACCGACGCGCCCCCCGCGCCTGAGGATCGCGCCGCGATCGACCGGGCGGGCATCGCGCTGACCATAGCAAAGGACCCCGCATGACCCAATTCTGGATCGGCACCAGCTGGAAGATGAACAAGACCCTGGCCGAGGCGATGACCTTTGCCGACGGGTTGCGCGGCACGCCCGCGCCCGCAGGCATTCAGCGTTTCATGATCCCGCCCTTCACCGCCTGCCGCCAGGTAGCGGAGGCGCTGTCTGGCACCGACGTCAAGGTCGGCGCGCAGAACATGCATTGGGATGACGCGGGCGCCTGGACGGGCGAAATCAGCCCGGTGATGCTGACAGATTGCGGGTTGGACGTCGTGGAACTGGGCCACAGCGAACGCCGCGAACATTTCGGCGAAACCGACGCGACGGTGGGCCTGAAGACCGCCGCCGCCGTCCGCCACGGCCTGATCCCGCTGATCTGCATCGGCGAGACGCTGGCCGAGCGCGAGGCGGGCCGCGCCGCGCAGGTGCTGGAGACCCAGGTCCGCGCCGCGCTGGAACCCGTGGCCGGGACCGACGCCACGATCCTGCTGGCCTATGAGCCGGTCTGGGCCATCGGCGCCAACGGCATTCCCGCAACCTCGGATTACGCCGACGCGCGTCAGGCCGAGATCATCGCGGTCGCGCAGGACGTGCTGGGCCGCCGCGTGCCCTGCCTTTACGGCGGATCGGTCAATCCGGGCAACTGCGCCGAGCTGATCGCCTGCCCGCATATCGACGGGCTGTTCATCGGGCGGTCGGCCTGGGACGTGAACGGCTATCTGGACATTCTGGCGCGCTGCGCCGCAACCATCGGAGAGAACGCATGAAACTGGCAATCGCAGGCGACAGCGCGGGCGAAGGTCTGGCCAAGGTCTTGGCCGACCACCTCAAGAACCGTTTTGAGGTGTCGGAAATCAGCCGCACCGACGACGGCCCCGACGCGTTCTATGCCAACCTGTCCGATCGGGTGGCCAGCCAGGTGATGGACGGCACCTATGATCGCGCCATCCTGGTCTGCGGCACGGGCATCGGCGTCTGCATCGCGGCCAACAAGGTGCCGGGCATCCGCGCCGCGCTGACGCATGACACCTATTCCGCCGAACGGGCCGCGCTGTCGAACGACGCGCAGATCATCACCATGGGCGCCCGCGTCATCGGGGCCGAGGTCGCCAAGACCATCGCCGATGCCTGGCTGGCGCAGACCGAGAACTTCGACCGTCAGGGCAAGTCGGCGGGCAATGTCGACGCCATCGACGCGGTCGGCGCCAAGTACGCAGGGCGCTGATGCTGCGGCTGCCGACGGACGGGCCCGCCACCGGGCCGCTGCTGGACGACCTGCTGGCGCGTGACGGCGCGGCGGCCATCGTGGCGGCCATCGCCCGCGCGC
>NZ_BBPH01000124.1 GCF_000787695.1 Paracoccus sp. PAMC 22219
AAGCCTCGCGCAGGCTTTGCGCGATGGCGGCGATGCGCGCCGGGTCCAGACGCAGCCGGTCCAGCATCGCGTCCGACAGCCCCTTTTCGCGGGCAAAGTCCAGATCACGGGCGTTGGCGGCCAGTATGTCGGGGGTGCGGGTGGTGATGGCATCGGCCGCGGCCAGCAGGGCCGTGCGCTTTGGTCCGGCTGGCGTCTGCGCCAGTACCACCGCCGCATCGCGGGCAGCGGCGCCCAGGGCGTCGATCAGTTGCCGGGCTTGGACCATGTCCGTCATCACATCCTCCGAAACGCAAAATCGCCGCTGTCTTAGCGTGATCCTGTCGATAAGGGGAAGGGAAGAAATGGCGCGGTTGACGGGGCTCGAACCCGCGACCCCCGGCGTGACAGGCCGGTACTCTAACCAACTGAGCTACAACCGCGCATTTCCTTCGGGCGAATGATGAGTTGTGGCGCGGTTGACGGGGCTCGAACCCGCGACCCCCGGCGTGACAGGCCGGTACTCTAACCAACTGAGCTACAACCGCCCAACTCATCCCCCGGACGATCGCCCGCCGGAGTAGGCCGGGGTTTACGCAGACCGCCGCGTGGCGTCAAGAGCGCGATGCACGAATTTTGCCACATTCCGCCAAATTATTGAAATGTCAGCGCAAAGAACGAAAAAAGGGACGCCCTACGGGCGCCCCTCTGAAACGTGAAACTGGTTAAGACCCTGACGGGATCAGTCGCGGATGGTGTCCGTGTCGAATTCCGGCAGCGCTTCCAGTTCTTCCTGGCTGTAGTTGGTGGCCAGAACAGTGTCGTCGCCGAACATCGCCATGTTCAGGACATCGCGATCCAGCAGGACGGTGTGCGTGCCCATACCCAGGAACCCGCCGATGTCGGCGATATAGCCCATGACCTGGCCTTCCGGCGACATCACGATGTCGGACACGGTGGCGATCTCGTTCCACTCGCCCGGAACGGCGTCGCCGGTCGCGTCGGTCCATTCGGTGGTCGACGGCTGGTTGGTGGTATAGATCGCGCGGCCCTGCAGCCACGAAGCGGTCAGGCCGGGGTTCTCTGCGGACAGGGTCACTTCCATGTCGCTCATGTCGGCCGGTGCGGTCGCCATGCCGTCAGCGGGCATCGTCTCGGCGGGCATGGTTTCCGCGGGAACCGTCTCGGCCGGCATGGCTTCGGTGGCCGGGGGCGTCGTCGCGTCCTGTGCGAACACCGGAGCTGCAAATGCCAGTGCCGCAGCCGTCGTCATCATGAGGGTTTTCATTCTAGATCTCCGCATCAATTCTTTGTTTCAATGACGTCTTTCGTCATCTTCACCGTATCAACGCAGGCTATTCGCCGACCGTTCCCTAAACATTTGTCTGATCCAGTAACGTCAGCGTGGGTGACTGATCCGCCCGCCGCAGACCGGCGCCGGAACCCCCGTGGTCATCGGACCCGATATCGGCAGCCCGCGCAGCACGCGGACGGCCAGCCAGCCAAAGGCCTGCGCCTCCAGCATGTCGCCGTCCAGACCGATCGCCTCGACCGGGGCGACGGGCATCGGCAACGCCTGTCTCAGCGCAGCCATGATAGCGTCGTTGTGCCGACCGCCGCCGCAAACCAGCAGCTGGGCGGGGGCTGCGGGCAGCCACGCCATGCCCGCCGCGACCGACCCCGCCAGCGCCGCCACCAGCGTCGCCGCCGCGTCGGCATCGGATAGCGGCGCGACGGCGCGGCTCAGACCCGCGAACTGGTCTCGGTCCAGTGACTTGGGCGCGGGGCGGCGGAACCACGGATCGTCCAGAAACGCCGCGACGATCTGCGCATCGGGCGTGCCGCTGGCGGCCAGCGCGCCCCCCTCGTCCCGCGACTGGCGGCGACGCTGGCGCATCAGGTCGTTCAGCGGCGCATTCGCAGGCCCGGTGTCGAAGGCCACGCAGCGCCCGGAGCCTCGGGTGCGGGGGCCGTGGGGTCGACCCAGCTGATGTTGCCCACCCCGCCCAGGTTCAGGAAGGCCACGGGGGCTGGGGGCAGATGCCCCTGCCCCACGGCCCAGTTCGCACAGGCCCAGTGAAAGAACGGCACCAGCGGCGCGCCCTCGCCGCCCTGGCGGACATCCTCGGACCGGAAATCCCAGACCACGGGGCGGTCCGTGGCCCGTGCCAGCGCCGCGCCATCGCCCGCCTGATGCGTGCCGCGCCCGCGCGGGTCATGGGCTAGGGTCTGGCCGTGAAACCCGATCAGCTGCGCGTCCGGGAACTGTCGCGCCAGATCGGCATGCGCCGCGTGGACCAGTCCCGCCACCTCCGGCACCTGCGGCGCGTCGGGCCACAGGCCCAGCCCCGCATGCAGCACCGCCGATTCGTTGTCGCCAAAGGCGTGGAACGCACTGTCGCCGAACCCCGCGATCCGCACGCCGTCCGTGTCGATCATCGCCGCGTCGACACCGTCCAAAGACGTGCCCGACATCATCCCCAAAGCCCGGATCATCGCTTTTCCTTCGCAGCCCCAGACTGTATATCGCGCGGACACAAAAGGATGAAGCCCATGACCCACCAGCCCAAGTCCGACTTCCTGCGCATCATGTCCGAACGCGGCTATCTGGCCGACTGCACGGATTACGCGGGTCTGGATCAGGCGCTGCTGGCGGGGCCGATCACGGCCTATATCGGCTATGACGCGACTGCGGCCAGCCTGCATGTCGGTCACCTGCTGAACATCATGATGCTGCGCTGGTTCCAGAAGACCGGGAACAAGCCTCTGACCCTGATGGGCGGCGGCACGACCAAGGTCGGCGACCCGTCGTTTCGCAGCGACGAACGCCCGCTGCTGGACGACGCGGCGATCCAGGCCAACATCGACGGGATGGGGCGGGTCTTTGCCCGCTATCTGGATTACGGCCCCGACGGGGCGGTGATGCTGAACAATGCCGAATGGCTGGACGGTCTGAACTACCTGACCTTCCTGCGCGACATCGGTCGGCATTTCAGCGTCAACCGAATGCTGTCGTTCGAATCCGTCAAGTCGCGGCTGGACCGGGAGCAGTCGTTGAGCTTCCTGGAGTTCAACTACATGATTCTGCAGGCCTATGACTTCCTGGAGCTGAACCGTCGCCACGGCTGCGTGCTGCAGATGGGCGGATCGGACCAATGGGGCAACATCGTCAACGGCATCGACCTGACGCGGCGCGTGGATGACGCGCAGGTTTGGGGCCTGACGTCCCCGCTGCTGACGACCAGCGACGGGCGCAAGATGGGCAAGTCGGCGGGCGGGGCGACCTGGCTGTCGGCGGACATGCTGTCGCCCTACGAGTTCTGGCAGTTCTGGCGCAACACTACCGATGCCGATGTGGGCCGCTTCCTGAAGCTGTACACGGAACTGCCGGTCGATGAATGCAACCGCATGGGCGCGCTGCAGGGGTCCGAGATCAACGAGGCCAAGGTCCGCCTGGCCAACGAGGTCACGACCCTGCTGCACGGCGCCGACGCCGCCGCCAGCGCCGAGGCGACCGCGCGCACCGTCTTCCAGGACGGCGGCGCGGGCGGCGATCTGGAGGTCGCGCTGCTTCCCGCCGATCAGGCGCAGGGCGTGACCATCGCGCAGGCGCTGGTCCAATCGGGGATCGTCGCCAGCGGCAAGGAGGTCAAGCGCCTGGTGGCCGAAGGCGGCCTGCGCGCCGACAACACCCCCGTGACCGACCCGCAGATGCCGCTGGACCAGGCGGCGCTGGAACGTGGAATCAAGATCTCGGTCGGCAAGAAAAAGCACCGGATGCTGCGCATCGGCTGACTTGCCGTGACCGCATGGCTGCCCTGCAAACCGCCTTGACCTTGCGTCAGGGCGGTTTCATTTTGACTGGTCAGTCAATATCTGAAGGTCACGGGAGGAAACGCCCTGATCGGAGAATGACAATGTCGAACCAGACCCAGAAGCCGCTGAGCATCGCGGATCGCAAACGCAGCCAGCAGGCAGACGCCGCACTGGATCAGATGTACGGATACTACGCACGCGAGGACGGCAACCGCCCCGTGGTTAGCGAACTGGATGCGCAAAAGGCCGCATGACGCCTGACACATCGCCGAAATCGAGGGGCCCACGAGGCCCCTTTTCCATGTGGAAAGGTAGCCAGCCGGTGGGATCGGCGTTTGCGGCAATCCAGATCCGGCCTAAGGAATCTTGCTATTTGATCGGTCGATACCGGTGGGACCTGCCCGGGCGACAGCCAATATCCTCACGAAAAGGGCAGTCAGTCGGCATGATACAGGTAATGTTCGCCTGCAGATCAGCGACCCGCACGGACCGACCGCGATTTATAAGCTGATCAGTGGTCGGGGCGATAGGATTCGAACCTACGGCCTACGGTTCCCAAAACCGTCGCGCTACCAGGCTGCGCTACGCCCCGACACCCGCGCTTTAGCGCAAGGGTGCGGCGGTGAAAAGCCCTAGCTGCAAGGCCAGGCGGCCGTTTCGGTATCAAGGGACGGATGTGCAAGCTGTTGGCCCGTGGCGAGGCCCAACCTTGCAGCCTCTCCTCCGGCGATTTCCAGGACCAGCAGACGATCCGGCTGAGGGTCGCCGACAGCGGCGCCGGGAATTGGCGTCTCGTCCAAGGGACGGGCGTTGCTGTGGATGTGCCGGATCACGCCGCTTTCGTCCGCAAAGACCAGATCCAGCGGGATCAGCGTGTTTCGCATCCAGAAGCTGACGGGCTGTGGGTCGGGGTAGACGAACAGCATCCCCTGCCCCGCGGGCAGATCGCGGCGGAACATCAGTCCCTGCGCACGCGATTCGGGGGTGTCGGCAACCTCGATGGCAAAGGACAGCGCCGTTTCGGGGGACGTGCGGATCAGGGCGGTATCCATGCTGCATTGCGCATCCGCCGCAGTCACGACCGGCTGCGCCGCTGCCGGCGCGGCAAGTGCCATCAGCAGGGCGACGACAAGGCTATTCCGCGACATGGGGCAGCGATTCGATCTGGGGTTTTTCATCCGGGGTGGATTGGGCGGCATCCCAGGCCGCGATCTGGGCGGCCATCAGGCCACGCGGGCCTTCGACGATGCGCAGGCAAAGCGCCTCGCCGATGGCAAGGTCTGCAAAACCGGAATGGCGCAAGACCTCGATATGAATGAAGACGTCCTCGGAATGTCCGAAGATGTTTGCGAACCCGAAACCCTTGGATTTATCGAACCATTTGACGCGCGCAGGCCGCAGCGGCAGGCTGTCGAGGTTCTCTATGATGTCGATGTCCAGATCGGCGATGGGTGCCTGGCCGTCCGTTTCCGGAGGCTCGACCGAGATCACCTCGGCGGCCTGCACGCCGCGACTTGTGTGCTGCACCAGCACCTGAACACGCGATTGATCCGCGACCGAACTGCGCCCGAAATTGCGCAACACATTGCCATGCAACAGAATATCGCTGCCGCCATTTTCGTCTAGGATGAAGCCATAGCCCTTCGAGGGGTCGAACCACTTGACCAACCCTGTCACCAGCTTGAGGCTATCATCATCTGTCATCGCATTTCCGTGTTCACACTATCCAAATTGTACTGAGACAGTAATGACCCCCTGTCCCGACTACAATACGCCAGAGTCGGGGCAGCAAGACTATGCCAACCAACTTGATAAAAGTTTGTTCCCAAGCTGCGGCCCGATATCGCGGGCCGTCACGGAGACAGCCGTTCGACCGCCCATCCGGCATCCGCATCGCGGGTCCAACGGAACCGGTCGTGCAGGCGGAACGCGCCGTCCGCCCAGAACTCCATCTGCGATGGGACGATGCGATAGCCGCCCCAGAACGGGGGGCGCGCGGGTCGCGGCCCGTGACGCAGCCCGGCCTTGGCGACGTCGGCGACCAAGGTCGAACGGGCGTCCAGCGGCTGCGATTGCCGCGAGGCCCAGGCCCCCAGCCTGCTCTGCAGCGCGCGGCTGTCGTAATAGGCGTCGGCCTGTGGCCCGTCCTCGCGCGTGACGGTGCCGCGGACGCGGATCTGGCGGTGCAGCGATTTCCAATGCATCACGAACGCGGCCTTGCCCGAGGCCTCGATCTGGCGGCCCTTGGCGCTGTCATAATTGGTGAAGAAGACGAACGATCCGTCCATCCCCTGCCCGTCGATGTCCTTGAGCAGCACCATCCGAACGTCCGGCAGGCCGTCGGCATCGACGCTGGCCAGCGCGATGGCATTGGGGTCGTTGGGCTCGGACGCGCGCGCCTCGTCCAGCCAGGCGCGGGCGATGTCGAACGGGTCGTCGCCCGCGAAGATTCCGGTCCGATCACTCATCGCGCATTCCTTGTGCTTGCTGCGACAGGGCAGTTGCCCTAATCACCGTTGAAACGGTTGAAAGCGTGAGGGACAGGACATGTCAAGCGAGCAGAGGCCCGGCCTGATGGCCGGCAAGCGCGGTCTCATCATGGGATTGGCCAACGACAAGTCGATCGCCTGGGGCATCGCAAAGGCCCTGGCCGCCGAAGGCGCCGAGCTGGCCTTCAGCTATCAGGGCGATGCGCTGAAAAAGCGCGTCGATCCGCTGGCGGCGCAACTGGGGTCGGACACCGTGCTGCCCTGCGATGTGGCCGACGAGGCGTCCATCGACACGCTGTTCGCCGATCTGGCCGCGAAATGGGATGGGCTGGATTTCGTAGTGCATGCCATCGGGTTTTCTGACAAGGACCAGCTGCGCGGGCGCTATGCCGAAACCACGCGCGACAACTTCCTG
The DNA here is from genome assembly GCF_000787695.1 of Paracoccus sp. PAMC 22219. GTDB lineage: Bacteria > Pseudomonadota > Alphaproteobacteria > Rhodobacterales > Rhodobacteraceae > Paracoccus. The sequence goes on from NZ_BBPH01000124.1 coordinate 6,700, forward strand.
ATGACAATGGACATTTCCGTCTATTCCTTCACCGCCGTGGCGCGCCGTGCGGCCGCGATGATGAAGGATGGCGGGTCGATGCTGACGCTGACCTATTACGGCGCCGAACGCGTCATGCCGCATTACAACGTGATGGGCGTCGCCAAGGCCGCGCTGGAAGCATCCGTCCGCTATCTGGCCGAGGATTTCGGCAAGGACAACATCCGCGTCAACGCGATCAGCGCGGGGCCGATCAAGACCCTGGCCGCCAGCGGCATCGGCGACTTCCGCTATATCATGAAGTGGAACGAGCTGAACTCTCCGCTGCGTCGCAATGTCACGCAGGAGGATGTGGGCAACTCTGCCCTGTATCTGCTGTCGCGCCTTGGCGCAGGTGTGACCGGCGAGACGCATCACGTCGATGCCGGCTATCATGTCGTCGGCATGAAGGCCGTGGACGCGCCCGACATCGCGACCGTCAAGAAGGACTGACGGACACGCAGCCCCGATGATCCAGATCACGGCCGAACAGATGGGCATCTTCGTGGCCACGCTGTCGGCCGCGATCCTGTCGCCCGGACCCGGCGTGATCGCCGTCAGCCAAGGGGCGTTCGCGTTGGGGCGCAGGCGGGCGCTGACCTATGGCTGGGGCCTGGCAATCGGGGCGTCGATCTGGTGCCTGGTCGCACTGCTGGGCCTGACCGCGCTGTTCCGCGTGGCGCCTTGGACCTTGACCCTGCTGAAGCTGCTGGGCGGGGCCTATCTGATCCGCATCGGCATCCTGATGTGGGCCCATGCCCGCGACCCGATGCCCGATGCCGCCGCGGGCGGGATGAGCCTGTGGTCCGGCATGGCGCTGAACCTGTCGAACCCGAAACCGGCGCTGTTCTATTCGGCCGTGCTGCTGTCGATCTTTCCCGCCGCGCTGAGTGTCGCCGACAAGGGCGCGATCTATGCGGTGGCCTTGTCGGTCGAGCTGTTCTTCTATACCGCACTGGCCAGCCTGATGGCCCTGCCGCTGTTGCGGCGGCGCTATGCGGCCTTGAAATTCTGGATCGACCGGGGGGCCGGGCTGGCGATCGCTGCCCTTGGCCTGTCCTTGGTCCTGCGCCCGTGAAGGAGAGACAACGATGAATGACCGCCTGCCGCACGAGAAAGGCTTTCACGTCAGCTGGGACCAGCTGCACCGCGACGCGCGCGCCTTGGCGTGGCGCATGGACGGCACCGACTGGCGGGCCGTCGTCGCCGTGACGCGCGGCGGGCTTGTCCCCGCGATGATCGTCGCACGCGAGCTGGACATCCGGACCATCGATACGATCTCGATCCGCTCCTACAAGGGCGTGGGCACCGAGGCGGGCCAAGGCCAGCTGGAGGTTCTCAAGCGCCCCGACCCGGATCTGATGGGCGACGGCGAAGGCATCCTGGTCGTCGACGACCTGGTCGATTCGGGCCGCACCCTGGAACTGATCCGCGAGATGTATCCCAAGGCCCATCTGGCCACCGTCTATGCCAAGCCCAAGGGCAAACCGATGGTCGCCAGCTATGTGACCGAGGTCAGCCAGGACACCTGGATCTTCTTCCCCTGGGATATGGCGCTGCAATACGTCCAGCCGTTCCGCGGCGAAGACTGAAGCGATTTCAGGGGCTTGGACCGCCCCTGACAATTGTTTTGCCGGGTTTTGGGGAACCTGACGTGATGCCGGTGCATTGAGCATCCAATGGCGGGGTGCACAAACATCCCGCAAGGCACACACAGGAGACCAAAGACATGCGTAAGCTGCTTTTGACCACCACCCTTGCCCTGCCTCTGACTTTCGGCGCCGCTTTTGCGCAGGACACGGCACCGGCCGCAGATCCCGCGATGGAACCGGCCACGACCGAGCCCATGACCGACGCGCCGATGACCGATCCGGCGACCGACACCGGTACCGCCGACATGGGCACCGCTGACCCGGCCGCAGAAGATGCCGCCGAAGCCGCAGCCGCCGCGTCTGCCGCCGAAAAGGTCGAGGTTCAGCAGGCTGCCAACGAATGGCGAATCGACTGGATCACCGGTGCCAACGTGACCTCGCCCGACGGAACCGACATCGGCTCGATCAGCGACCTGATCGTCGATGGCGATACCGGAGAGATGAAGGCCGCGATCATCGGTGTGGGCGGTTTCCTGGGCATCGGCCAGAAGCAGATCGCACTGCCGTGGGCTGACCTGGCCATCAACTCGGACGCGCAGGAAATCACCAGTGATCTGACCCGCGAAGAAGCCGAAGCTGCGCCGGAATACGTCTTCCGTGATCAGGAAGCGCCCGCAGGCGACATGATGAGCGACCCGGCCGCGGATCCCGCAGCAGCACCGGCCGCTGATCCGATGGCGACTCCGCCGGCGACCGATCCGATGGCGACCGACAGCGCGATGCCGCCGGCGGACCCGATGGCGACGGAACCCGCCGATGGCATGGCGACCGAGCCTGCCGATGGGATGACCACGGAACCCGCACCGGCCAACTGATCCGACGCAACAATGCAAGAACGGCGGCCCTTGGGGCCGCCGTTTTCATTTGCAGATCAGGTATTTCCGCGGACGAAGCGTGATGCCCCCTCAGCCGCCCGCTGCAGCGCGCGGCTTTTGTTCACCGTCTCCTCAAACTCCGATTCCGGGTCGCTGTCATAGACGACGCCGCCGCCGGCCTGGATGTAAAGGGCCTTGTCCTTGACCACACCCGTTCGCAGCGCGATGCACATGTCCATCTCGCCGTTCGCGGCGAAATAGCCGACCGCACCGCCATAGACACCACGCTTTTCCGGCTCCAGTTCGTCGATGATCTGCATCGCACGGACCTTGGGCGCCCCCGACACGGTGCCCGCGGGCAGACCGGCCAGCAGCGCGGACAGCGCATCCTCTCCGTCACGCAATTCGCCGACCACGTTCGACACGATGTGCATGACGTGGCTATAGCGTTCGATCACGAACTGTTCTGTCGGCCGGACGGTGCCCGGCTTGGCCACGCGACCCACGTCGTTGCGGCCCAGGTCCAGCAGCATCAGGTGTTCGGCCAGCTCCTTCTGGTCGGACAGCAGATCAGCCTCCAGCGCGCGATCCTCGGCCTCGTCCGCGCCGCGCGGGCGTGTGCCGGCGATGGGGCGGATCGTCACCTCTCCATCGCGCAGGCGCACCAGGATTTCCGGGCTGGCGCCGACGATCTGAAAGCCGCCCATGTTCAGAAAGAACATGAAGGGCGACGGGTTGGTGCGCCGCAGGCTGCGGTACAGGGCAAAGGGCGGCAGCGGAAAGTCCATCCGCCAGCGCTGGCTGGGCACCACCTGAAAGATGTCGCCCGCACGGATGTAATCCTTGGCGGTCTCGATCGCGGCCAGATAATCGGGCTTGGCAAAGTTCGACACCGGCGCGCCGATCTGCGTGTCGTCGCCCATCACCCGCGGCTCGGACGGCTGGCGGTCCAGCGACCGCAGCGCGTCCATCACCCGTTCCGCGGCACGGGCATAGGCGGCGCGCGCGTTGTCGGTGCCATCGTGCCACGCGGGGGCGCACAGGGTCACCTCTCCGCGCACGCCGTCCAGCACCGCCACGACGGACGGACGCATCAGCATCGCATCGGGCAGGTCAAGCGGGTCGGGGTTCACGTCGGGCAGATCCTCGACCAGACGGATCATGTCATAACCCAGATAGCCGAACAGCCCCGCCGCGACCGGCGGCACGCCCTCGGGCATCGCGGCGATCCGACTTTCCGCGATCAGCGCGCGCAAACTGTCCAGCGCCGGGCGCGGATCATCCTCAAAGTCCTGAGAGAAACGCGCCTGCCGGTTGATCCGCGCGCGACCATCGCGGCAATCCCAGACCAAGTCCGGCTTCATGCCAACGATGGAATAGCGGCCGCGCAGTTCGCCTCCGGTGACCGATTCCAGCATGAAGCTTTGCGGGGCGGCCTCGGCCAGCTTCAGCATAAGGCTGACCGGGGTGTCCAGGTCGGCGGCCAGCCGGATGGTGACCAGCTGGTTGCGCCCTGCGGCCCATTCGGCCTCGAACTGCGGGAATTCCGGCGTCAGCTGCATCACTGGACCTGGGCGTTGATGGCGTTGATCGCGGTCTGGTTCAGTTCGACCGCGGACTGACGCTGCGCATGGCGGGCATAATAGTCGAACAGATCGACCTGCAGCGACTGATCCAGACGCGACCGCACGCCATCCAGCACCTGCGCCGCGTCAGGCTGCGACAGGTCGGCGTCGTTGATCTGGTCAAGCCGCACGACGAACACCCGGTCGCCCGCATCGACGACCTCGGCCTCGCCCGGTTCGGCCACGGCAAAGGCCTGCGACAGCAGCTGCGGGGGCAGACCGTCCATCCAGTCGCTGCGCGCCAGCCCCGTCTCGGCCGTCCAATCGGACGCACCTTCGGCCTCAGCCTCGGCCGGGGCAGCGTCGGTCTGGGACGCCTCGGTCAGGCTCAGATCGGCGGCCAGTTCCAGCAGCTGGCGCTGAACCTCGGCGCGGCGCCAGTCGGCCAGCACCTCGTCGCGGACCTCCTCGAAGGGGCGCAGGGTCGGGGGCACGATCTCGTCCAGGCGCATCGCAAAGACGCCGCCATCGGCCAGTTCGGCAAGTTCGGGGAAATCGGTGCTTTCCATCTGGGCGGCGCGTTCGCGGAACGCCTCGTATCCCGCGATGCTGCCTTCCTCGGGCACCGCTTCGGTGGTCCAATCGATCTGGCCCAATTCCAGCTCGGTCTCCTCGGCCAGCTCCTCCAGCGAGGCGCCGCCCGCCAGCTGATCCTCAAGATCCCCGATGCGGTCCTGGATCTGGCGCGCGGCGGCGGACAGGGCCGCCTCTCCACGCAGACCCTCGCGCGCTTCCTCAAAGGGAATGTCGACGGGGTCCAGGATCGCGTTCACCGAAAACAGCGCCGGACCCAGATCGGTCGGCAGTGGGCCGACGACGCCCGGCTGGTCCAGCGCGAAGACCGTCTCGGCCGCGGCTCCCAGCTGGGCTTCGGTCACCTCGCCCAGATCGACGTCGTCCAGCGTCAGCCCGCGCTGCAGCACGAAGGATTCGAACGGTGCCTCGTTGGCGTCGATCTGTTCGCGGGCGGCCTGGGCCTGTGCCTCGTCGGGAAACACCAGACGGCTGACCATCCGGCGCGCGGGGCGCTGGAACTGGTCGATGTTCAGGTCATAGGTATCGCGCAGGACGGCCTCGTCCAGCTGCACCTCGGAGGACAGCATGTCGGGCGTCACCCAAGCATAGGTGATGGCGCGCGTTTCGGGCGCGGTGAAGCGGTCGCCATTGGCCTCGTGCCAGGCCTGCAGCGTCGCCTCGTCGGGTTCGGCCACGGGCGCGGGCAGCTGATCCTCGGTCAGTTCGCGCCAGCTGAAATCGCGCGTCTCCAGCAGCCAGCGGGCGGTCTGATCGACCATCGGCGCGGGCGCGGTGACGCCGCCCACGACGGCGCGCTGCAGCAGCAGGCGCGCCTCGTCGTCGCGCACGGTCGCCTCGAAGTCGGCCTCGGTCAGGTTCTCGCGGCGCAGCACCTCGGCATAGGCGGCGCGGTCAAAGCTGCCGGTCGGGCCCTGGAACGCGCCCGCCTGCAGGATCGTCTGCGCAACCTGCGCATCGCCCACCGACACGCCGATGGCGCGCGCCTGTTCGGCCAGCGCCGCCGCCGCGATCAGGTTGGCCTGCACCGATTGCGCCAGACCCATCTGCTGGGCCTGCTGCATCGTGATCTGCTGGCCGGTCTGCTGGGAAAAGGCCCGCATTTCCGATTGCAGGGCGCGGGCATAGTCGTCGGCGGTGATCTTGGTATCGCCGACCGATCCGATCTCGGTCGTGCCGCCCGAAAAACTGGTGATGCCAAAGCCTCCCAGCCCCAGCACCATCAGACCCATCAGGATCCAGACGATGGTCGATTTGCCCTTGGTACGCAGCTGTGACATGGCGCGGCCTTCCTCGTGGTCGTGTCCCGCCCGTCTTTAGGGCGCGGGCGGGTCAGCCACAAGTGGATCAGGCCGAAAGGCCCGCCAAGCGGACAGCCAAGGCCGCGATCCCGTCGGCATCGACATTGGCGAAGGCGATGCGCAGATGGCGCCCCCCCGAGGCATCGCCGTCGGGCGTGAACATCGTGCCGGGCAGCGCCAGGACGCCCGCGTCCCGCACCATCCGCCGCGCCAGATCGGCAGAGCTTTCGTCAAACGGATGTTCGACCCAAGCGAAATAGGCCCCCGCGCTTTTAAGCGTCCACCCCGGCAACGCACCCAAGGCCGCGGCTGCGGCCGCCCGGCGCGCCAGGATCTCGGCCCGTTCCCCGGCCAGCCAGTCCTGCAGGTTCTCCATCCCCCAGACCGCGCCGATCTGGCCCAGTTGCGACGGCGAAATGGCCACGGTGTCCAGAAACTTCTCGACCTGTTCCAGCCGATCGATGCCTGCGACGATGGCGCCGACACGGTGCCCGGTCAGCCGATACGCCTTGGAAAAGCTGTACAGCTGGATCAGCGTCCGGTCCCAGTCCGGTCGGGTCAGCAGGTCATGGGGCGCGCCGTCGCGGCTGTCGAAATCGCGATAGGTCTCGTCGACGACCAGCGCGATCCCGTGCGCCTGTGCCAGATCAAAGAACCGCCCCACCAGATCGGCCGAGTACTCCGCGCCCGACGGGTTGTTCGGCGTCACCAACACGATCGCCCGCGTGGCAGGCGTGATCAGCGCGGCGGCGTGATCGGGATCGGGCAGCATGTCCGCCCCGCAGGGCAGTGGGACCGTGGTCACGCCCGCCATGTCCAGCCACATCTTGTGATTGAAGTACCAGGGCGTCGGTACGATCACCTGATCGCCCTGCCCCGCCAGCGTCGCCATCACTGCGCAGAATGCCTGGTTGCACCCCTGCGTGATCGCGACATTGGCCCCGGTCAGCGCACCGCCATAGGCGGCTGAAAACTGCGACGCGACCGCGTCGCGCAGGTCGGTATTGCCCAGCACGGGGCCGTACAGATGCGCCTCGGGGCGGTGCAGGGCCGCATCGGCGATGGCGTGGCGCAGGCCTTCGGGCGGCGGATCGACGGGGGCGGCCTGGCTGACATTGATCAGGGGGCGGTCTGCAGGGAAACTGACACCGCTCAGCCAGCGGCGCGCCTCCATCACCGGGGGGGCAAAGGTCGCGGCAAGGGCGGGGTTCAGCGGGCGCATGTCAGTTTCGTTCCATTCTGCGAAGGTCGGTCAGGTCCGGGGGCAGCGACAGGTCCAGCGCCGGCGCGGGCATGGCGGGCACACGGTCCGGCGGCGCGTCGTCCGATGGCGCGATCCGGGGCAGCCCGTCCTGCGCCGCGCGGATCACGGGCTCGGGCGCGGGGCCGGTCACCGTGACCGGCGCGTCGCCCTGCAGCGTCAGGCCGGGCGCATCCCCGCCCATGTCGGGCAGGGCTTGGGCGGGCATGCGGTCGGTGGGCTGCAGGCCTGGGGCGCATGGTGTCGTTGGTCACCGGCGCGGGTTCGTCCTGGGACGCGGGCACCGCCGCGGGCGTGGCCGCATCGCGCAGGCTGGCCGCACTGGGCGCGGGCAAGGTCGGCGACACGTCGCCACCGCGCCCGAATTCGGACCCGATCGGCATGCCGACCGACAGCGCGTCGTGATCCTGTGGCGCCAGCGGCACCGACAGCGACAGCCCGGCCAGCACCACGACCCCAATCAGCCCGCCCGTCGCCGCCCCCGCCAGAAAACCCCGTGCCATCCCTGCCCCGTCCGTGCTGTGCGTCCGGCCGGTCTTGACCCCCGGTGGCGCTTTGGCCCATCTATAGCGGACGCTTTTTCCGGGGGAAACCGCCCCCTTCTTCTGGCCGCAAGGTGCTTCGATGATCCTTCTGATCGACAATTACGACAGCTTCACCTGGAACCTGGTCCATTACATGGGCGAGGCCGGGGCCGAGGTCGTCGTGCGCCGCAACGACCAGATCACCGTGGACGAGGCGATGGCGATGGCGCCGGACGGAATCGTGATCTCTCCGGGTCCGTGCGATCCGGCGCAGGCCGGGATCTGCCTGGAGCTGATCCGCGCTGCCGCCGACCGCGCCGTGCCGCTGTTCGGGGTCTGCCTGGGCCATCAGGCGATCGGCCAGGCCTTTGGCGGCCGCGTGGTACGCGCGAACCGCATCCTGCACGGCAAGGTCGACGCGATCACCCATGACGGCACCGGCGTCTTTTCCGGGCTGCAATCGCCCCTGAACGCCACGCGCTATCATTCGCTGACCGTCGAACCGGAAACCCTGCCGAACTGCCTGCGGGTCACGGCGACGTCGGATGACGGCACGATCATGGGCCTGATCCATTCCGACCTGCCGATCGAGGGCGTGCAGTTCCACCCCGAATCCATCGCCTCACAGTTCGGACACGAGATGATCCGCAATTTCCTGGACCGCTGCACCGTCCGCAAGGACGCCGCATGACGGACATCCGCCCCCTGATCGGCCTTGCCGCCGAACGCCCGCTGACAGGATCCGAGGCCGAGGCCGCGTTTTCTGCGCTGTTCGACGGCGCCGCGACCCCCGCGCAGATCGGCGGCCTGCTGATGGCGCTGCGCGTGCGCGGCGAAACCGTGGACGAGATCGCGGCCGCCGCCCGCGCCATGCGCGCCCGCATGAACCGCGTCACCGCCCCCGACGGCGCGATGGACATCGTGGGCACCGGTGGCGACGGCAAGGGAACGCTGAACATCTCGACCGCGACGGCCTTTGTTGTGGCGGGGGCCGGCGTGCCGGTGGCCAAGCACGGCAACCGCAACCTGTCGTCGAAATCGGGCGCGGCCGATGCGCTGACCCAGATGGGCATCAACGTGATGGGCGGCCCCGCCGTGGCGCAGCGCGCGCTGGATCAGGCGGGCATCTGTTTCATGATGGCGCCGATGCACCACCCGGCGATGCGCCATGTCGGCCCGCCCCGGACCGAACTGGGCACGCGCACGGTCTTCAACCTACTGGGTCCGCTGACCAATCCCGCCGGTGTCCGTTGTCAGCTGACCGGCGCCTTCAGCGCCGACTGGCTGCGCCCCATGGCCGAGGTGCTCCGCGACCTGGGGTCGACATCGGCCTGGCTGGTGCATGGCGGGGACGGCACGGACGAGCTGTCGATCGCCGAAGACAGCCACGTGGCTGCGCTGGCGGACGGCCAGATCACCGAATTCACCGTGGCACCCGAGGATGCTGGCCTGCCCCGCCACCCCTTCTCCGCCATCGTCGGCGGAGAGCCCGCGCATAACGCGGCCGCCTTCCGCGCGCTGCTGGACGGCGACCGTGGCGCCTATCGCGACGCGGTGCTGCTGAACGCGGCCGCTGCCCTGCTGATCGCGGGCCGGGTGTCCGACCTGCGCGACGGGGCCCGGATGGCCGCCGAATCGCTGGACAGCGGTGCGGCCAAGGCGCGGCTTGTGGCGCTGGCGCAGGTCACCGGCGCGCCCGAATCGTGACGCCGCCGGACGATTGGGCGCATCTGCCGTTCTTCCGTGACGACTGGCCCGGCATCCGTGACCGGCTTGCCGATGGCGCGTTCCTGCCCGGACCGGACCGGGTCTTTGCCGCCCTGCAGGCCACGGCGCCGCAGGACGTGCGCGTGGTGATCCTGGGCCAGGACCCCTATCCGACGCCCGGTCACGCGAACGGGCTGGCGTTCTCAGTCACGCCGGACACGCCGCTTCCCCGGTCGCTGCGCAACATCTTTGCCGAACTGCGCGACGATCTGGGCGGCGCGCCCGCGACGGGCGATCTGTCGCACTGGGCACGCCAGGGCGTGCTGCTGTTGAACACCGCGCTGTCGGTGCCGCCCGGACAGGCGGAGGCCCATGCGGGCTGGGGCTGGGACCGGCTGGCGCGACAGGCCGTGACGGAGGCGCAGGCCCACGGCCCGCTGGCCTTCCTGCTGTGGGGAAACCACGCGCGCAATGCGCTGGCGGGGCTGCCACGGGCGCAGGATCTGGTGATCGCGACGGCCCATCCCTCGCCCCTGTCTGCACGGCGCGGGTTCTTTGGGTCGCGGCCTTTCAGCCGCATCAACGACTGGCTTTCGCAGCAGGGCCGCGCGCCCATCGACTGGACCGGCTGACCCCGCGCCCCCTTTCCCCGCCCGCGCGGTGGGGATAGAACGGGCGCATGGATATTCTGGACAAGATCAAGGCCTACAAGCTTGACGAGATCGCCGCCGCCAAGGCCGCGCGTCCGCTGGCCGACCTCGACGCGCAGGCCCGTGCGGCCGACGCCCCCCGCAGCTTTGCCCGCGCGCTGGACCGGGCCGCAGCCGGCGGCCCCGCCCTGATCGCCGAGATCAAGAAGGCCAGCCCGTCCAAGGGCCTGATCCGGCCCGATTTCGACCCGCCCGCACTCGCCCGCGCCTATCAGGCCGGCGGTGCGGCCTGCCTGTCGGTCCTGACCGACGGTCCCAGCTTTCAGGGCGCGCCAGAGTTTCTGACGGCAGCACGCGACGCCTGCGATCTGCCGGCGCTGCGCAAGGATTTCCTCTATGACACCTACCAGGTGACCGAAGCGCGTGCTTGGGGTGCGGATTGCATCCTGATCATCATGGCTTCGGTCGACGACGCCCAGGCCCGCGATCTGGAAGACGCCGCGATGGACTGGGGCATGGACGTCCTGATCGAGGTGCATGACGCGCCCGAACTGGACCGCGCCCTGCGCCTGAAGTCACCCCTGATCGGCGTGAATAACCGTAATCTCAAGACCTTCGAGGTCACACTCGACGTGACGCGCGACCTTGCGCCGCGGGTTCCGGCGGATCGTCAGCTGGTCTGCGAAAGCGGCCTGTTCACCCCGGCCGATCTGGGCGCGATGATGCAGACCGGCGCGCGCCGCTTCCTGATCGGCGAAAGCCTGATGCGGCAGGCCGACGTGACCGCCGCCACCCGCGCCATCCTGGACGTGGCCGCATGACCCTGACGCATTTCGACGCTGCCGGTCAGGCGCACATGGTCGACATCTCGGCCAAATCCGAAACCGCGCGAGAGGCCGTGGCCACCGGCTGCGTGGTCATGACCCTGGAAACGCTGGCCCTGGCGCAGGGCGGCGCTGCCAAGGGCGACGTGCTGGGCGTGGCGCGCCTTGCGGGCATCATGGGCGCGAAACGCACCGCCGACCTGATCCCGCTGTGCCACCCGCTTGCACTGGCAAAGGTCGCGGTCGATCTGGTCGCCGACCCGGACCTGCCCGGCATCCGCGTCACCGCCACCGTCCGCACCACCGGCCGCACCGGCGTCGAGATGGAGGCGTTGACCGCCGTCACCACCGCCTGCCTGACCGTCTATGACATGTTGAAGGCGGCCCAGAAATCGATGGAGATCCAGGACATCCGCCTGCTGCGCAAGGATGGCGGCAAATCCGGTCCGTACGAGGCACCGCGATGATCTCTGTCGCCGAGGCGCTGGACCGCGTCCTGGCCCTGGCCGGCCCCCCGCGGGCCGAGACGGTGGCCTTGGCCGATGCGCATGGCCGTACCCTGCTGGAACCGGCGGTGTCCCGGCTGACCCAGCCCCCCTTCGACGCCTCGGCGATGGACGGCTATGCGATGCGGGCGGCCGATCTGCGCGACCCGCTGACCGTGATCGGCACCAGCGCGGCGGGCCATCCATGGGATGGCACCGCGCTCCCCGGAACCGCAGTCCGCATCTTCACCGGCGCCCCGGTCCCACAGGGCTACGACCATGTCGAGCTGCAGGAAAACGTGACCCGCGACGGCGCCACGATCCGTGTGGACACCCTGTCCAGCGGCAGCAACATCCGCGCCCGCGGCAACGATTTCGCCCAAGGCGACACGATCGCGCCGGGGATCATCCTTGGTGCAGCGCATATCGGTCTACTGGCCGCGATGAACGTCGCCACGGTGACGGTGGCCGCACGGCCCTGTGTCGCCATTCTGGCGGGCGGCGACGAACTGGTGCCTCCCGGCACGGACCCCGCTGCGGGTCAGATCATCAGTTCCAACGACCTTGCCATCGCGGCCATGGTCCGCGACGCGGGTGGTGAACCACGCATCCTGCCCATCGCCCGCGATACCGAAGACAGCCTGCGCGCCAGCTTTCGGGCGGCGGCCGATGCCGACCTGCTGGTTACCATCGGCGGTGCCTCGGTCGGCGACCACGATCTGATCGGAAAGATGGCAGAGGAGCATGGCATCGCCCAGGCCTTCTACAAGGTCGCGCTGCGTCCCGGAAAGCCCCTGATGGCAGGTCGGATGGCACAGGGCGCCATGCTGGGCCTTCCGGGAAATCCCGTGTCCGCAATGGTTTGCGCGGTTCTGTTCATGCAACCGTTGATCCGCGCGATGCAAGGACTGCCAGCCGATGTGCCGCTGCACAGCGCGCGTCTGGCCCAGGACCTGCCCACCGAGGGGCCGCGTCAGCACTACCTGCGCGCCGCGCTGACCGCGGGGCCGGATCTGCCGGTGATCGCCCCGTTTGCGGATCAGGACTCGGCGCGGCTGTCGCTGATGGCGAAGGCAGATGCCCTTCTGGTGCGGCCGCCGCATGATCCCGCCAGGCAGGCGGGCGATCTGGTCCGCTATATCCCGCTCTCCGCTAGTTAACTGTTTTTTCACCCTTTCACGGTCAACTGATTGACGCGATTCGGTCGATAAGCTAGAACAGACGCGGAACACGAAGAAAAGGGCGGGCCATGTTGACAAAAAAGCAGATTCAACTGCTTGAGTTCATCCAGAGGCGGATGGCGCGGGACGGCGTGCCGCCTTCCTTCGACGAAATGAAGGACGCGCTGGACCTGCGGTCCAAGTCCGGCATCCACCGGCTTGTGACCGCGCTGGAGGAACGGGGCTTCATCCGACGCCTGCCGCATCGCGCCCGCGCCCTTGAGGTGATCCGCCTGCCCGACGCCCTATCCCACCTGACAGAGGCCGCGCCGGAGGAGCCGCGTCCGGCCTTTACGCCGCGCGTCATCTCTAACACCCGCCCGGCCCGTCCCCGCGGCGCGATGACGGTCATGGACAGCCCCGCCGTTCAGCTGCCCCTGATGGGCCGCATCGCGGCCGGCGTGCCGATCGAGGCCATTTCCGAGGTGTCGCATCACATCGCGGTGCCAGGGACCATGCTGTCGGGCCGCGAACATCACTACGCGCTGGAAGTGACCGGCGATTCGATGATCGAGGCGGGGATCAATGACGGCGACGTCGTGGTGATCCGCGAACAGGATACGGCAGAGACGGGCGATATCATCGTGGCGCTGGTCGACAATCAGGAAGCCACGCTGAAGCGCTATCGCCGCAAGGGCTCGATGATCGCGTTGGAGGCCGCAAACCCGGCCTATGAAACGCGGCTGCTGCCCGAAGACCGCGTGCGCATCCAAGGCCGTCTGGTCGGACTGATCCGCAGCTATTGAAGGCGGCGCCGGGGCAATGCCCCGGCACCCCTTACGCCATCAGAAATCCGGGCCGCGCGGGACAGTAGTTCTTCCGCCAGATCCACACCCATCATCGGACCATCGGACGCCAACCCTTCGCGACCAGCGGCGACGACCTCGCTGCCATCAGGGCGCAGGATCTCTCCACGCAGCATCATGCGGTCGCCGTCCAGAACTGCAAGACCCGCGATGGGCGTCTGGCACGATCCGTCCAGGCGGCGCAGGAATGCCCGTTCCGCGGCGATGCGCGAGGCGGTCAGCGGATCGTTGATGGCGGCAAGCAGCGACGTACAATCCTGGTCGTCGGCGCGACGTTCGATGCCGATGGCGCCTTGCGCAACGGCGGGAAGCATCTCGTCCGGCTCGATCGCGCCTTGCGCAACGTGACGCATATCCAAACGCGACAGCCCTGCCATCGCCAGGAACGTCGCAACCGCCACACCATCGGCCAGCTTCTGGAGGCGCGTCTGCACGTTGCCGCGAAATTCCACCAGCTGCAGGTCCGGGCGGCGATGCGCCAGCTGCGCCCGCCGACGCAGGCTGGAGGAGCCCACAACCGCCCCATGGGGCAGGGCGCCGATCGAGGCCACATGCGGGCTGACAAAGGCGTCGCGCACGTCCTCGCGGGGCAGAAGACAGTCGATGACCAAGCCGTCCGGCTGCAGGGTGGGCATGTCCTTCATGGAGTGCACGGCGATGTCGATGGCGCCCTCGGTCAGGGCCTCCTCGATCTCGCGGGTGAACAGGCCCTTGCCGCCGATCTGCGACAGGGGGCGGTCCAGGACGCGGTCGCCGGTGGTCTTGATGGGGACGATCCGAAACGCATCTTGGGGCAGGCCATGCGCGGCCATCAGGCGGCCGCGGGTCTCATGGGCCTGCGCCAGCGCCAGGACCGATCCGCGCGTGCCGATCCGAAGCGGGCGGGTGGGGGTGGGCATCTGTGTCATGCGCCACGGCATAGCGGCCAGGGCTGCGCTTGACAACGCCTGTCGCCTGACCTTCAAGGGGCGCAGGAGGCCCCATGACCAAACTTCTGCTGCGCGCCCTGGCCGGCGAGACCCTGCCCACCCCGCCGATCTGGATGATGCGCCAAGCCGGACGCTATCTGCCGGAATACCGTGCGACACGCGCGCAGGCGGGCGATTTTCTGTCGCTGTGCTACAACCCGGACCTCGCGGCCGAAGTGACGTTGCAACCGATCCGCCGGTTCGGCTTCGACGCCGCAATCCTGTTCGCCGACATCCTGCTGATCCCCCAGGCCCTGGGCGCCGACCTGTGGTTCGTCACCGGAGAGGGACCGCGCCTGTCCACCGTCACCAGCGCAGCCGACCTGGCGCGGCTGAAGCCCGCGGATCAGGTCGACGCACAACTGGCGCCGGTCTATGAGACGCTGCGCATCCTGTCGCGCGAACTGCCGCGGGAAACGGCGCTGATCGGCTTTGCGGGTGCGCCTTGGACCGTGGCGACCTACATGGTCGCCGGTCGGGGCACCAAGGATCAGGGCCCCGCGCATCTGTTGAAGGACCAGGACAGGGCGACGTTCGCCGCGTTGATCGATCTGATCACGGAGGCCACGATCCATTACCTGTCGCGCCAGATCGAGGCCGGGGCCGAGGTCGTCAAGCTGTTCGACAGCTGGGCGGGCAGCCTGAAGGGCCAGGATTTCGACGATTTCGCGATTGCGCCGGCCAAGCGGATCATCACGGCGCTGAAGGCGCGCCATCCGGGCGTGCCGGTCATCGCCTTTCCGCGCGAAGCGGGCGACCGCTATGTCGGGTTCCGGGCGGCGGTCGGCGCCGACTGTGTCGCGCTGGACAATTCGGTGTCGACCGATTGGGCCGCGCGTCACGTGCAGACCGAGGGCTGCGTGCAGGGCAACATGGACCCGCGGCACATGGTCACGGGCGGGCCCGAGCTGGTGGCCGAGGCGCAGCGGATCACCCGTGCCCTGCGCGGCGGGCCGCATGTCTTCAACCTGGGCCACGGCATCACCCCGGACGCGGATCCCGACAATGTCGCCCGGATGATCGAGGCGGTGCGCAGCGCCTAGCGCGCCACCGCCTTGGGATAGCCGTTCGCGCGCAGATCGTTCAGTGCGGCGATCAGCGCCTGACGGTCGGTGAACGGTCCCGCCATGATCAGCCTCAGGGGTTTTGATCCGTCGGTGGTGCGGCCCTGCCCTGTCGGATAGCCGCGCGCGGCCAGCGCCCGCAGCACGATCATCGCATTCCCCTCCTCGCCGTAGGCACCGACCTGAACATAGCGGGCGGATGCCGGGATCATCTCGGGGCCCGGCGCCGTGGCCTGCCTTGGCGCCGTGGCTACAGGCTTCGCGGCAACGGGCGCCGCGACTGCGGGCGCAGCGGCCCGCCGGGCAGGTGCCCGCGATTCCGCGGCGGCGGTCCTGGTCACCGCCGGTGCTGGTGCGACGGCCGGTTCTGGTTGACTGCGGGCGGCCGCAGCACCGGGCGTCAGCGCTGCGGTCGCAGAGGTCGCGCGCATCCCGGGACAAAGGCCAAGGGTGGACCCCTGCGCCGAACCCGACGGATCCGGCTTGTAGCCAAGGCGCGCGCACAGTTCGGGGCTGCCCGAAAGGCCAGATGCCTCGCGCAGCGCGGGCGCCATGGTCAGCGCATCCTGCAGCGCAGTCTGGATCGGGTCAGCGACCCGCGACGGGGCCGGTTCGGTGCGCGTCTCGGCCGTGGCCGGATCGGCGGCCCATTCGCCGGGATGCAGGTCGCGCGACAGCTGTTCCAGCAGAAGCGTCTCGACATCCGGGGGCGGTGCCTGTGTCAGCGGCAGCGCGCGTTCCGTCAGCGGATCGGTCCGCCGCACGGCAAGGCTGGGGGGAAAGCCGCACAGGGCCTGCCCCTGCCCGTCCTGCCGCGCGGTCCAGCCCGCGCCGTCACGCGCAAAGACGCAGCCGTTTCCGTCGATATACTGCGCCCCCGCAAAGCTGTCGGGGGGCGGAGGCGTCGGGGCAGCCTGAGCCGCCCCGCCCAGCAAAAGCATCGCCAAGACCCGCAATTGCCCGATCATCTGCCATCCATTCCGTTGTTCTGCCCCAGACCTAGCGCAGAACCATGAAACGGCAGTTAACGGGCGGCCTTATTTCGTACCGAACATCCGGTCGCCTGCATCGCCCAGGCCGGGAACGATATAGCCATGATCGTCCAGACGGTCGTCCAGCGCGGCGGTAAAGATCGGCACGTCCGGATGCGCCTGCCGCATCCGTTCGACGCCTTCGGGGGCGGCCAGCAGGCACAGGAAGCGCATGTTCTTGGCGCCGCGTTCCTTCAGCATGTCGATCGCCGCGACCGACGAATTACCCGTGGCCAGCATCGGGTCCACCACGATGGTCATCCGCGCGTCCAGTTCGCGCGGCACCTTGCAGTAATATTCGACAGGCTTCAGCGTCTCGGGGTCGCGATAAAGGCCGACGAAGCCCACGCGCGCGCCGGGGATCAGTTCCAGGATGCCGTCCATCAGCCCGTTCCCCGCCCGCAGGATCGAGATCAGGGCCAGCTTCTTGCCCTCCAGCGTGGGGGCCTCCATCTCGCACATGGGCGTCTCGATGTGCATCGTGGTCAGCTCCAACTCTCGCGTGACCTCGTAGGCCAAGAGCAGGCTGATCTCGCGCAGCAGGCGCCGGAAACCGGCGGTGGAGACCTCTTTCTGCCGCATGATCGACAGCTTGTGCTGGACCAGCGGGTGATCGACGACGGTCAGATGTTGCATCAGGCGAATTCCTTTTTCAGGCGGTCGCGGGTGGACGCATCGCAGAACGCGGCGTCGGCAGCCCACTGGTTGATCTGTCGGAACTCGGTATCGCCCCAGCCAAAGGTCGACGCAAGCCGATCGTATTCCTGGCGCATCGTGGTGTGAAAGAACGGCGGATCGTCGGTCGACACGGTGACCCGCACCCCGGCATCGGCCAGCCGCGCGATGGGATGGGCGCTCCAGGACGGATAGACCCCAAGCGCGATGTTCGATCCCGGACAGACCTCCAGCGTCACGCCGCGTTCGGCCAGGTCGCGCACCAGCGCGGGGTCGTCGATGGCCTGCACGCCGTGCCCGATGCGGGTGCAGCCCAGGTCCAGCGCCTGCCGGACGCTGGCCGGGCCGCCCCATTCGCCGGCGTGGCAGGTCAGTCCCAGCCCGGCCTCTGCCGCGCAGTCAAAGCTCCAGGCGAAATCGGTGGCCAAGCCCACCTGTTCGGCGCCGCCCATGCCGAAACCTGTGATCCAGCCGCCCGCGGTTTCCGCGGCGCAGATCGCCGTCTTGCGGGCGCGGTCTGCGCCGAAATGGCGGATGGCGGTGACGATGCCGCGGCTGTCGATGCCGTCCGCGCGGGCGCGGTCCGCCACCTCGGTCATCGCGGCCAGATGGTCGCGCCAGGCCGACACGTCTGCACCGCCACAGAATTCCGGCGACACGAACAGTTCGGCATAGATCACGCCTTCCTCGGCGCAGCGTTCCAGCACCTCGGCCAGCAGGCGGGCATAGTCGCGGGGACCGTCGATCACGCTGGTCGCGGCCTCGTAACAGCGCAGGAAGCCCGGAAAGTCGTCATAGGCGTAATGCCCGCGGTCGTCGAAGATGCCCGTCAGGTCGGCGCGCTTTTCCTTGGCCAGGCCGCGGATGAAATCGGGGGGTGCGGCACCCTCCAGATGCAGGTGCAGTTCGATCTTCTTCATAGGAAGGATGTCCCGTGTCGGGGGGCGGGCAGCCCCAGATGCGCAAGGATCGACGCGCCGATATCCGCGAACCCCACCTGCCCGACGCCGCGCGTCCCCGCGCCCCAGCCCAGGACGGGCACCCGTTCGCGGGTGTGGTCGGTGCCAGACCATGACGGATCGTTGCCGTGATCGGCGGTAAAGATCGCCAGGTCGCCGGGGGCCAGCGTCGCCAGGAACCGGCCCGCGACGCCGTCGAACCATTCCAGCTGCTGGGCATAGCCGTCGATATCGCGGCGGTGGCCGAAATTGGTGTCGAACTCGACGAAGTTGGCGAATGTCAGGCTGCCGGGTTCGGCCCTGGCGCCAAGCCGGATCAGGTGGTCGGCCAAGGCCGCGTCATCGGCGCCCTTGTGCAGATGCACGATGCCGCGATGGCTGAAGATGTCGCCGATCTTGCCGATGGCATGGGTGGTCCGCCCTGCCCCTTGGGCGATGTCCAGGATGGTGTCGCCCGGCGGCGCGATCGCGAAATCACGGCGGTTGCCGGTGCGGCGGAACGCGTCGGGCTGGCCGACAAAGGGCCGCGCGATGACCCGCCCCACGCGCATGGCGTGCAGCATCGGCGACAGGTCGCGGCACAGCGCGATCAGGCGGTCCAGGCCGAACGCCTCCTCGTGCGCCGCGATCTGCAGCACGCTGTCGGCCGAGGTATAGCAGATCGGCCAGCCGGTCTGCAGATGCCGCGCCCCGAAATCGTCGATGACCTGCGTGCCCGATGCGTGGCAGTTGCCCAGGATGCCGTCGGTGCCTGCAAGCTGGCAGATGCGCGCGGTGACGTCGGGGGGAAAGGCGGGCTCGGCGTCGGGGAAATAGGTCCAGTCCCAAGGCACCGGAACGCAGGCGATTTCCCAGTGGCCGGACGGGGTGTCCTTGCCGCGCGACACCTCGGTTGCCGCGCCCCACAGGCCGCTTGGGTCGGCGCCCAGACCCGGCGCATCGGCGCCGGAGGCCAGCCGCACCGCCGCCCCCAGGCCCAGCCCGTCCAGCACCGGCATCCGCAGCGGGCGGGCTTGGGCGATATGCCCGACGGTGTTCGCGCCGGTATCGGGACGGCCGTCGTTGAAAAAGGCGTGGGCATCGGGCGCGCCGCCGATGCCCACGCTGTCCATGACGATCAGGAACGCCCGGCTCATGCGCCGATCCGGTCACGGATCAGCGGGCCGGGCTGGCCGTCGCCAAGGGCATAGGCGGCCTGCACGGCGGCAATGGCCACCTGGGCCGCGGTGTCGTCGGCGGCGTGGACCATGCCCAAGGGGCGGTCGGGGCCGACCTCCTCTCCCAGCTTGGCCAGACGGTCCAGGCCGACGCGGTGGTCGATTGCCTCGGCCGCGCGCACCCGGCCGCCACCAAGCGCCAAAACGGCATGTCCAAGCGCGGTCACGTCGATGCGGCCCACGCGGCCCGCGGCGGGCGCGGGAATGGGCAGGATCAGCGGCGCGCGGGCCAGATGCGCCTCGGGTCGCTCCATCAGGTCGCGCGGTCCGCCTTGGGCCGCGACCATGCGGCCAAAGACCTCGGCCGCGGCGCCGCTGTCCAGCGTGTCGGCCAGACCGTCCGCCGACCGCCCGGCCAGCGTCAGGCATTCCGCTGCCAGCGCCAGCGTCAGGTCGCGCAGCGCCCCAGCTCGCCCCGCAGGGCGCGGATCGCCTCGTGGATCTCCAGCGCGTTGCCGGCGCTGCGGGCCAGCGGCTGGTCCATGTCGGTGATGAAGGCGGTGGTGCGGCAGCCCGCGCCGTTCGCGGTCTCGACCAAAGCCTGGGCCAGGCGGCCGGCACTGTCGGCCTTCTTCAGGATCGCACCGGACCCCGCCTTGACGTCCAGGACCAGCGCATCCAGCCCCGCCGCCAGCTTTTTCGACAGGATCGACGCGGTGATCAGGTCGATCGATTCCACCGTCCCCGATTCGTCGCGGATGGCGTACAGACGACGGTCCGCCGGGGCGACGTCGCCCGTGGCCGCGACGATCGCGCAGCCGACGGTGCGCACGATGCGGCGGAAATCATCCTCGGGCTGGTCGCACAGATAGCCGGGGATCGCCTCCAGCTTGTCTAGTGTTCCGCCCGTATGGCCCAGGCCACGACCCGAGATCATCGGCACGAACACGCCCCGCGCGGCCAGCAGCGGCGCCAGAACCAAGCTGACCGTGTCGCCGATGCCGCCGGTCGAATGCTTGTCCACCACCGGACCCGACAGGTCCCAGTGCAGCACGTGCCCCGAATCGCGCATGGCGCGCGTCAGCGCCACGCGGCCTGCGGGGCCTACGCCCTTGGTCAGGACCGCCATCGCAAAGGCCCCCGCCTGCGCGTCGCTGACCGATCCGTCGGCCAGCCCCTGCGCGATCAGCGCCGCCCCCGGTCCGTCCAGTCCCCGCCCGTCGCGGATCGCCGATATGACAGGACGCGGGTCGGTCATGTGCGCGCCATGTGGCCCGCGTCGAAGCGGCCGGGCAGCAGGTCGCCCACGGTCGTGCGCATTTCCGCCCCGTCGGTCGTGGCCAGCAGGACCGGCACGTCGCCCGACGCGAATTCCGCCAGCTTCTGTCGGCAGCCGCCGCAGGGGGGCACGGGGGTCGGGCTGTCGGCGATGACCGCAACCTCGACCAGCTGCGTCTCTCCGGCGGCGACCATCGCGGCGATGGCCCCGGCCTCGGCGCAGGTGCCTTCGGGATAGGCCACGTTCTCCACGTTGCAGCCGCGATAGACGGTGCCCGACGCGCCGCGGATGGCCGCGCCGACCTTGAATTTCGAATAGGGCACATAGGCCCGTTCGCGCACGTCGCGCGCCGCATCCAGCAATGACATCGTCATGGTCCACCCCGTTCGATCTGGCCGCCAATCTGCGCCCGCAGGCGGGCTTGTGCAAGACGCGCGCGCGTCCGCAGAACCCCGCTGTTCCCCGACGTCAGAATGGTTTAACGGTAAACCAATTCCGAAACCGGAGGGGCGAAAGATGGACGACCGCAGGCAGGACAGCGCAAGACAGGCCGCGCTAGATTATCATGAATTCCCGCGACCGGGCAAACTGGAGATCCGCGCGACCAAGCCGATGGCCAATGGCCGCGACCTGGCCCGCGCCTATTCCCCCGGCGTCGCCGAAGCCTGCCTAGAGATCAAGGCCGATCCGTCCACCGCCGCGCGTTATACCACAAAGGGCAACCTTGTGGCCGTCATCTCGAACGGCACGGCCGTTCTGGGCCTGGGCAATATCGGCGCGCTGGCCTCCAAGCCGGTGATGGAGGGCAAGGCGGTCCTGTTCAAGAAATTCGCAAACATCGACTGTTTCGACATCGAGGTGAACGAGTCCGATCCGGTGAAACTGGCCGAGATCGTCTGCGCGCTTGAGCCGACCTTTGGTGCCGTGAACCTTGAGGACATCAAGGCGCCCGACTGTTTCATCGTCGAACAGATCTGCCGCGAGCGGATGAACATCCCGGTCTTCCACGACGACCAGCACGGCACCGCCATCGTGGTGGGTGCCGCCGCGACCAACGCGCTGCGCATCGCCGGCAAGCGGTTCGAGGACATCAAGATCGTGTCCACCGGCGGCGGGGCCGCGGGCATCGCCTGTCTGAACATGCTGCTGAAGCTGGGCGTCAAGCGTGAGAACGTCTGGCTGTGCGACATCCATGGCCTGGTCCATGAGGGCCGCGAGATCGACATGAACCCGCAGAAGGCCGCCTATGCCCAGCCCTCGGACAAGCGCGCCCTGACCGAGGTGATCGACGGCGCCGACCTGTTCCTGGGCCTGTCCGGTCCCGGCGTGCTGACGCCCGAGATGGTCAGCCGCATGGCCCCGCGCCCGATCATCTTTGCGCTTGCGAACCCGAACCCCGAAATCGACCCCGATGCCGCCCGTGCCGTGGCCCCCGACGCGATCATCGCGACCGGCCGCAGCGACTTTCCGAACCAGGTCAACAACGTCCTGTGTTTCCCCTTCATCTTCCGCGGCGCGCTGGACGTGGGCGCGACCACGATCAACGACGAGATGAAGATCGCCTGCATCGAGGGCATCGCGGCCCTGGCCCGCGCCACGACCGCCGCCGAAGCCGCCGCCGCCTATCGCGGCGAGACGCTGACCTTTGGCGCCGACTATCTGATCCCCAAGCCGTTCGATCCGCGCCTGATGGGCGTCGTGTCCAGCGCGGTCGCCCGCGCCGCGATGGAGACGGGCGTGGCCACCCGGCCCTTGGACGACATGGCGGCCTACAAGCAGAAGCTGGACGGCTCGGTCTTCCGGTCGGCGCTGATCATGCGCCCGGTCTTCGAGGCCGCGGCCACCGTCACCCGCCGCATCGTCTTTGCCGAGGGCGAGGACGAGCGCGTCCTGCGCGCCGCCAACGCCATGCTGGAGGAGACGACCGACGTCCCGATCCTGATCGGCCGCCCCGACGTGATCGCCACCCGCGCCGAACGCGCCGGCCTGCCGATCCGCCCGGATGTCGATTTCGAGATCGTGAACCCGGAAAACGACCCTCGCTATCGCGATTATTGGGAAACCTATCACGGCATCATGGCCCGGCGCGGCGTCAGCCCCGACATCGCCCGCGCGATCATGCGCACCAACACCACCGCCATCGGCGCGGTCATGGTGCACCGGGCCGAGGCCGACAGCCTCATCTGCGGCACCTTCGGGCAGTACAGCTGGCACCTGCAATACGTGCGCCAGATCCTGGCCCGCGACGGCCTGCACCCGACCGGCGCGCTGTCGATGATCATCCTGGAAGACGGGCCGCTGTTCATCGCCGACACCCAGTGCCACAACGACCCCACGCCCCAGCAGGTGATGGAGACTGTGATGGGTGCCGCCCGCCATGTCCGCCGCTTTGGCCTGACGCCCAAGATCGCGCTGTGCAGCCATTCGCAGTTCGGCAACACCGACAGCTATTCCGGCCGCAAGATGCGCGACGCGCTGGCGCTGCTGGACGCGCGCGAGCCCGACTTCATGTATGACGGCGAAATGCATGTCGACGCGGCGCTGGACCCGGAACTGCGCGAACGCATCTTCCCGACCTCGCGGCTGGAGGGCGTGGCGAACGTGCTGGTCTTTGCGGGCACTGACGCCGCATCGGGCGTCCGCAACGCGCTGAAGATGCGCGCGGCGGGCCTGGAGGTCGGGCCGATCCTGATGGGCATGGGCAACCGCGCCCATATCGTGACCCCGTCGATCACCACGCGCGGGCTGCTGAACATGTCGGTGCTGGCCGGAACGCCGGTCACGCATTACGGCTGATTCGGCACACATTTTGCAAATACCGCGGCGCAGCAAAGGCGACTTTGCTGCGCCGTTCGGTTTGCAAACGCGCTTCGCGGAATTCTGCTAATCCCGGCCCTGTCACACCGCTAACAAGGTTGCGCGACGCCCCCCTTCCTGCGTAACAAAACCCAGGTTCAGGGAGGGGAGTCCATGTCCTATCAAGATCTCTACGCGCGCTGGAAGGCCGATCCCGAAGCGTTCTGGATGGAGGCCACCGGCACCATCGACTGGACCCACCCCCCAAGCCGCGCCCATTTCGACCAGGGCCCCGCCGGGGAATGGTTCGCCGACGGGATGGTGAACACCTGCTGGAACGCCATCGACCGCCATGTCGCGGCCGGACACGGCGACCGGCTGGCGATCATCCACGACAGTCCGATGACGAACAGCGTCAGCCGACTGACCTATGCGGAACTGCAGGACCAGGTGGCCCGGCTGGCGGGCGTGATGACCGCGCGCGGCATCGGCAAGGGCGACCGGGTCATCATCTACATGCCGATGATCCCCGAGGCGCTGCAGGCGATGCTGGCCTGCGCGCGGATCGGCGCGATCCATTCCGTGGTCTTCGGCGGGTTCGCCGCGCATGAGCTGGCGGTGCGCATCGACGACGCCAAGCCCCGCGCCATCATCGCCGCCAGCTGCGGGCTGGAGCCGGGGCGCGTCGTTCCCTACAAGCCGCTGATGGACCGCGCCATCGACGAGGCCGTTCACAAGCCCGACTTCACCATCGTGTTCCAGCGCCCCGAATGCGCCGCCGACATGGTGGCGGGCCGCGACCTGGACTGGCGCCAGGCGGTGGCCGACGCCACCCCCGCGGATTGCGTCCCGGTCGAGGGGAACCACCCGGCCTATATCCTGTACACCTCTGGGACGACCGGCCAGCCCAAGGGCGTCGTGCGCCACACCGCCGGGCATCTGGTGGCCTTGGCGTGGAGCGTGCCGAACATCTATGGCATCGGGCCGGGCGACGTGTTCTGGGTCGCGTCCGACGTGGGCTGGGTCGTGGGACACAGCTATATCGTCTATGGTCCGCTGATCGCGGGCGCGACCACCGTGGTGTTCGAGGGCAAGCCCGTCGGCACCCCGGACGCCGGCACCTTCTGGCGGGTGATCGCGGATCACAACGTCAAGTCGTTCTTCACCGCCCCCACCGCCATCCGCGCGGTCAAGCGTGACGATCCCGAAGGCAAGCTGGTCGGCAAGTACGACCTGTCGGGCCTGCAGGCGCTGTTCCTGGCGGGCGAACGCGCCGACCCCGACACCGTCACCTGGGCCGAGGATCGGGTAAAGGTCCCCGTAATCGACCACTGGTGGCAGACGGAGACCGGCTGGCCCATCGCAGCGAACCCCCTTGGCGTGGGCCTGATGCCCGTCAAGAAGGGCAGCCCGACCCTGCCGATGCCCGGATACGACGTGCAGGTCCTGGACGAGGCCGGCCACCCGGTCGCCCCCGGCACCTTGGGCGCCATCGCCATCAAGCTGCCGCTGCCGCCCGGCACCCTGCCCACGCTGTGGAACGCCGAGGATCGGTTCCACCGCGCCTATCTGCAGCATTTCCCCGGTTTCTATGAAACAGGCGACGCGGGCTATGTCGACGATGACGGCTATGTCTGGATCATGGCGCGCACCGACGACGTGATCAACGTCGCGGGCCACCGCCTGTCCACCGGCAGCATGGAGGAGGTCCTGTCCAGCCATCCCGCCGTCGCGGAATGCGCGGTGATCGGGGTCGCCGATCCGCTGAAGGGACAGGCCCCCCTGGGCCTTTTGTGCCTGAAGAAGGGGGTCGAGACGGACCACGCGCAGATCGTGGCCGAGGTGGTGCGCATGGTCCGCGACCGCATCGGCCCCGTCGCGGCCTTCAAGACCGCCTGCGTCGTCGACCGCCTGCCCAAGACGCGGTCGGGCAAGATCCTGCGCGCGACCATGGCCAAGATCGCCGATGGCGAGACGGTCAAGGCCCCCGCCACCATCGACGATCCCGCGATCCTGGACGAGATCCGCCGATCCCTGGCCGGGATCGGCTATCCCGCCTAGTCCAGCGTCGCGCCCAAGCGGGTCATCAGCGGCACGAAGTCGGGGAAGGACGTGGTGATCGGCCCCGCGTCGTCGATGGTGACCGGCTGCTGGGTCGCAAGGCCCAGGATCAGGAAGCTCATGGCGATGCGGTGGTCCAGATGGGTCACCGCATGGCCGCCGCCCGCTACCTGCGACGCGCCATGCACGGTCATGGTGTCGCGCGTATCCTCGACCGTGACGCCGTTGGCGCGCAGGCCCACGGCCATCGCGTCGATGCGGTCGCTTTCCTTGACGCGCAGTTCCGCCACGCCGTTCATCACCGTCGTGCCTTCGGCGAAAGCCGCGATCACCGACAGGATCGGGAATTCGTCGATCATGCTGGCCGCGCGGTCAGCAGGAACGGTCACGCCCTTCAGCGGGCCGTGGCGCACCAGCAGGTCGGCCACGGGTTCGCCCCCCTCCTCGCGCGGGTTCTCGAAGGTGATGTCGGCGCCCATCTCCAGCAGGGTCACGTACAGGCCGTCGCGCGTCGGGTTGCGGCTGACGCCCGGCACGCGGATTTCAGACCCCGGCACGATCAGCGCCGCGGCCACCGGAAAGGCCGCGCTGGACGGATCGCGCGGCACGGCCACGGGCTGCGGGCGCAGTTCGGGGCGGCCGGTCAGGGTGATCTTGTGGCCGTCGGGCGTGGTCTCGGTCCGGATCTGGGCGCCGAAACCGGCCAGCATGCGTTCGGAATGATCGCGCGTGGGTTCGGATTCGATCACCACCGTGTCGCCCGGCGCGTTCAGTCCGGCCAGCAGGATCGCCGACTTGATCTGGGCGCTGGCCACGGGGGTGCGATAGGTGACGGGCACCGGATCGGTCGCCCCCTGGACGGTGATCGGCAGGCGCCCACCCTCTCGCGCGGTGATCTGGGTGCCGAACTGCGACAGCGGGTCGGTGACCCGCGCCATCGGACGGCGTGACAGGCTGGCGTCGCCAGTGAACGTGACGCTGATCGGCGTGGTCGCGACCGCGCCCATGATCAGCCGCACGCCGGTGCCGGAATTGCCGCAATCGATCACGTCGGCCGGGCTGGAGAACCCGCCCACGCCCACGCCATGCACCGACCAGTCCCCCGGCCCGTGCTGCGTGACCTGCGCGCCAAGCGCGCGCATGGCGCTGGCGGTGTCCAGGACGTCCTGACCTTCCAGCAGGCCGGTGATGCGCGTCTCTCCGACGGCCATGGCACCCAGGATCAGGGCGCGGTGGCTGATCGACTTGTCGCCCGGCACCAGCGCCTCGCCCGACAGGGGGCCGGCGCGGCGGGCGGTCATCGGACGGGGTTCTGCGGAATGCGACATGGGCCTACCTCGTGGTTTTGCCGCGCCTTTTAGCCCGCCCGGCGCGCCCCTGCCACCATCATCTTGAGACTGGCGCAACCGCGCCCTAGAAGGGGGCCAATCACGGATTGGAGAATCCCATGCAGGAACTGGACCGGCTGCGCGACCTGGCCGACCCCGAACGCGCCGCCCGCGCCAGCGCACGCCACAAGCGCGATCGGGAGACCCTGGGCGTCACCCCTGCCGCGCTGGAGGAAGTCGTCACTGAATGGCGCGCCGAACGCGACCTGGACGCCCGCATCGCGCTGGCCGAGGCGTTGTGGGACAGCAACGTCCACGAGGCGCGCCTGGCCGCCGCCCGCCTGCTGGTGCAGGCCCGGATGCGGCCCGACGATGCGGCCTGGGCCGCGATCATGGACTGGGCCCCCCAGATCGACGGGGCCGAGATCGACGATGCGGTGATGACCGCCGCCGCGCGCCGCGTGGTGGCCGATCCGACCCGTCTGGATCAGATCACGCCCTGGGCCCGCAGCCGCAACCCGTGGCTGCGCCGCGGCCTGATGCTGGCGACGCTGCCCTGGGCCAAAATGAACAACCCCAAGGCCGACGATCTGGAAATCCGGGAAGCGGTGCTGGAACTGTTGCTGCGCCTGGCCTCGGACCGCCACGGCGGGGTGCGCCAGGCGGCCGGGCTGTGGCTGCGCCACCTGGAAAAGCGCGACCCGGAACGGGTTGCCGCCTGGCACGCCGCCCATGACGCGATGGCCGCGCCCGAGCCGGAACCGGACGCCGCACAGGATGCAGAAGACGCGCCGCACCCCGACGACGCGCCCGGCCCCGAAGGCGATCAGGAGCGGTAGACCTCCAGCGTCGGCAGATCGGTCAACGGCACGCCCAACAGCTGCAGCGCCGGCAGCGACACCTGGCTGCCGGTGCCCGATCCCGACAGGGGACGCAATTCGACCTGCGCCGACTTTCCCGTGGCCGGGTTCACGATGCGCCCCTGCGCGGGCGCATCGACCAGCGGCGTCTTCATCCAGAACCCACCCTCGGAGGGGTTGCCAAGCGACCCCACGGTGGTGCCAAGCCGCGTCTCGGCGCTGGCCGGGGCCTGGGCCGCGGCGGTCCGCTGTTCCGCCGTCGTCGTGTCCAGCTGCGCGGCGTGCGGCGCGGCCACGGGT
>NZ_BBPH01000123.1 GCF_000787695.1 Paracoccus sp. PAMC 22219
AGCTCCTGGGCGACGCGGGCCACCTCGACGGCCTGTTCCTTGATCTCCCGCCAGACCTGGACAGCCGCCACCTCAATGCCGCGCTCCTTGAGCTGCCACGCCCCCGCGGAAAGCTGCGGCAGGGGCTGACGGTCCAGCGAGACGGCCCGAACCGTCTCGCGCAGGGCCTCGGCCTCGTCGCTGCGCTCCCGGGCCTCCTGGGCGCGTGCCTCAGCCTCGACGCGCTGCGCCTCCAGCGTCCGGTGATCGACGCGGGTCTCGGCACCACAGCGCTCCAGGGCGTGGTTAGTGTCCCGGGCCCAGGCCTCCCGCCAGCCCTCCAGCAGTTCTTTGGCGTTCCAGTCCCGGTTCTGGTGGTGAACCCCTCCGGTCCGATCTCCCGGGTGGTCAGCAGGATATGGGCATGGTGGTTGCGCTCGTCCCCCTCACGCCCGGGGGCGTGCAGGGCGATATCGGCCACCATGCCCCGGTCTACGAATTCGCGCTGGCAGAAGTCGCGGACGAGTTGCAGCCGCTGCGTGGCGTCCAGCTCGCAAGGCAGGGCCACGCGGATCTCGCGGGCGACCTGGCTGTTCTTGCGCGTCTCGGCCAGCTCCACCGCGTTCCACAACGCCGCCCGGTCCTGCACCCAATCGGGGGCATCCGCAGGCGCGAGGGTCTCGACGTGATCGACCCCGCCGCGGGCGCGGTAGTCGAAGGCAAGGCCGGTGCGCTGATCCACGATCAGCTCGGCGCTGCGGTACGCTGCCGCCGCCGTGGCGCTGCGCCCGGCGGAGCGGGAGATCATCGTGGCCCTGAGATGATAGATCGCCATACGCGCGCTGCACTATGCTAAGGGTTCACGGGAAACGCAGGTGTTCCCTTGCCCACACAAACGCGCAGCGTTTGTATAAGTGGGCACTTCGTGTCTTGCACCCTACGCTTTGGGCATCCAAACTTGCAACCATTGAGCGACCACAGGATTTCAAAATGCCCAGGACCATTGACCAGCAGATCGCCGAGGCGCAGGCCAAGCTGAACCGCCTCAAGACCCGACAGAAGGCCAGCGATACCCGCCGAAAGATCATCGTCGGTGCCATCGTGACCACAGAAGCTTTGAAGGACCCGAAGATCGCCAAGTGGATGGCGGCCACCCTGCGCAAGAACGCCACCCGCGACGTCGATCAGAAAGAGATCGCCGGAC
>NZ_BBPH01000122.1 GCF_000787695.1 Paracoccus sp. PAMC 22219
CTGCGGGGCCGTGTCCTCGCGCTTTGCGCTGCGGGCCGCACCACCCCCTTGTCCGTTTGATTTTCCCATTGCGGCGGTTCCCCCCCTGCCCTCGCCGGGAGGCAAGGGTTCAGGAGAGGGGCGCGCTTCGCGCTTCCTCGCCTGACCCCCCGCCCTGTTCTGTGGCACATAGTTCTGCTTTTTCTGTCAGGCAGTCTGCTTTTTGGGCTTGGCTGCTTCACAAAAGCGGACGGTCAGCGGTCGGCGCAGCATCGACGCGAAGAGCCCATAGACGACACTCATGCCGCCTGCAGCGAATGCAGATGCAGCAAGAGTGATCGACCCAAACCGGACCTTGGTCCCGGCAAGGCCAACTATGGTTTAGGGCGACGCTCATCCCATAGCGGTCATTCGTCATATGAGGCAAAGGGTGCCGCTCTGCCGTTTCGGGTGGGAACAGCGAACTCTCTCCGCACTGCGTATCTATGTTGCGAAACTGACCAATGCCTTGCCATCGACATGGCCGAGGTGGAGCTGGAGCACGGCACGGATGACGAGACGCGCGATATGGCGCAGAAGATCATCGACGCGCAAAAGGAAGATATTGCCGAGATGACGGCCATGCTGGACCGCATGGGCGTTGAAGTGCCGGAATAATAGGGTGGGCCCGCCTTGCGCGGGCCTGTTCTTTACAGAAGGGCTGAGACAGCCTCGCGTTCCTCCTCCAGTTCGGCGATGGTGCGGGCCATCATCTCGCGCTGGAAATCGGTAAAAGTCAGACCTTCGACGCGTTCGTATGTGCCGTTCGCACAGATGACCGGAACGCCGAACATCAGCCCCTCGGGGATACCGTATTCGCCGTTCGAGTGGACGCCCATCGACATCCATTTGCCCCCCGTGCCGTGAATCCAGCCATGCATGTGGTCGATGGCGGCATTTGCGGCGGACGCGGCCGAGGATGCGCCCCGCGCCTCGATGATTGCGGTGCCGCGCCGGGCCACGTTCGGGATTAGGGTGTCGCGATACCATGCGTCGTCGCCGATCATGTCGGGCAGTTTGCCGCCCTGCGCGGTGGCTTCGGTCCAATCCGCGAACATGGTGGGGGAATGGTTGCCCCAGACGGCCAGCCGGTCGATCTCGGCCACGGCGACGCCCGCCTTCGTGGCCAGCTGCGTCAGCGCGCGATTGTGGTCAAGCCGGATCATCGAGGTGACGTTCTCGTTCGGGAAGTCGGGCGCGTTGGCGGCAAGGATCATCGCGTTGGTGTTCGCGGGGTTGCCGACGACCACGACCTTCGCGTCACGCTTGGCGGTCTCGTTCAGCGCTCGGCCTTGGGCGCGGAAGATCTCGGCATTGGCCGACAGCAGATCGCGCCGCTCCATCCCCTTGCCGCGCGGGCGCGAGCCGACGAAGAACGCCGCATCCGCATCGCGGAAGGCCGTCGCCGGATCGTCGGTCACCATGGTCTCGACCAGCAGCGGAAAGGCGCAATCCGCTAGCTCCATTACCACGCCGCGCACGGCATCCTGCGCCTGCGGCAGGTCCAGTAGTTGCAGGATTACCGGCTGGTCGGGGCCATAGACGTCGCCCTTGGCGATGCGGAACAGCAGGGCATAGCAGATCTGGCCGGCGGCGCCGGTGACGGCGATGCGTTTGGGGGTAGATGTGGTCACGGTGTCCTCCTAAAGGTTGCGGGGAATAGGTAGGCCCGCGGAAGACAACCGTCCAACGCATCGTTCCGTTTGGATCAATCGCCTTGTTCGATGAATGACGCGACACCCTCGCGGAATGCGGCCAACCCGCCTTGCGCCGGATGGCGGACATAGGTGGCGGAAACGCCCAAGCCCTGCGCCGCGCGTTCGGCCACGCGCCCGATACAGAGGATGCGCGGCGGGCGTTTCCACGCGATCAGCGCATGCAGGGCGGGCATGTTGGCGGCAATCTCGGCCACGGCCGGCGGGCGGGTGCGGCCATCGGCATGATGAGGATGCTGCATGACGGCGTTCCAGAACAGCGGCGGCGGGTCCGACACGGCGGCCCAGATCGCACAGGCGGTCGGCCCGTCGGGCAGCGCATGGCGGGTCGGCTGAATCAATGGCAGGCCGAGACGGTGCAGCGCCTCCTCGCCGCAGAACGGGATGCCGGTGCGACGCGCGCCGCGTCGTGCCATCGCCTCGCCCAGCCACAGCGGCGCGCCCTTCGGCATCGCCTCCAGATAGACGCGCAGGTTGCAGCGGCGAATTTCAGGGGCACCCGCAGCCTCCACCGCCGGATCATGGTCGCGGTAAGGGTTGAACAGCCGATCGGTGGACGCAATCGCCATCAGGGCGCGCAGCACCTCATCCAAGAGCGCGATCCAGAAACGCTTGGGCGGCTCGGCTCACATGGCGGCCGGTGGGACGCACGGCGTTGAAATGGCGCGGCGGGATGGGGAACTCGATCTCGAACAACCGACCCGCTGCCAAGGATGCCTCTATCACCACGCGCGACAGGGCGGTGACGCCAGTGCCCGCCTCGACCGCCGCACGGACAGCCTCGTTCGAGGGAAGCTCCATCCCCACGCGTGGCACGATCCCCGCCGCCGCCAGCGCCTGTTCCAGAATGGCGCGCGTGCCAGAGCCCTGTTCGCGCAGGATCCATGTCCCCGCTGCCAGATCGGCCACGGGCTTTGCAGCCACCACGACCAGTCGGTCCGTTGCGGCGGGGATCAGAGTAAACGCGGGCGAGGTCACCTCATCCTCGACAAAGCCCAGATCGGCCTCACCCTCGGCCACCGCCTGGCACGCGTCATGGGTGTTCAGGATGCGCAAGGTCAACGCGATCCCCGGATGGGCGGCCTGGAAGGTCTGCATAACCTTCGGCAGCCAGTAATTCGCGACCGTCTGGCTGGCCACCAGCCGTAACCGCCCATGATGCAATCCCATCGAGGCCGCAAGGAACCCCGCCGCATCCTCGGCCCGCGCCACCACCGCCCGCGCCTCGGGCAGGAAGCTGCGGCCCAGATCGGTCAGCATGATGCCGCGCCCCACGCGGTCGAACAAGCGCACGTTGTGGCGTTCCTCAAGTGCTGCAATGGCGGCGCTGGTGGCGGACTGGGTCAGGTTCAGCGCGCGGGCGGCCTCGGTCACATGCTGACGTTCGGCCACGGCGATGAAGATCCGAAGCTGTTCCAGCGTCATGCGGCAGTCCCCAGATGCGACAAGGCGAAGGCCACGAGGAACCCGAGCGTGACCAGAAGGCCGGTCTCGCCGCGTTCGCCCTCTACCGCCTCGGGGATCATGGTATCGGCAATCATGGTCAGCAGGGCGCCGGCGGCCAGCGCGTTCACCGCCGCCAGCAGATAGGGCGGCGCATCCCCCAAGGCCGCTGCACCGATCAGCGCCGCCGCGCCGGAACACAGCACGATCGCCGTCCACAGGCCGAACACATACCCCGCGCCGCGCCCCGCAGCCTTCATCCCGACGGCGCTGGACAGACCTTCGGGAAAGTTCGACAGAAAGATCGCCGCGAACATGGCGATGCTGACGCCGCCGCCGTCCAGCATGCCCACCCCCAGCACGACCGATTCCGGTATCCCGTCCAGAAACGCCCCCGCCGCGATGGCCAACCCGCCGCCCTGTGCCGCATGCCCCTGCTGTTTTCCCGACCGCTTGCGATGGTGCCCGCCATTCCGCGATATCAGCGCGTTGGCCACCGTATACAGCACCGACCCCGCCACGGCCCCCAGCACCACCGGCCAGATGCCCGCCTTGCCGAACCCGTCCAGGATCAGGTCATAGCTGACGGCCGAGATCAGGACCCCGCAGCCGAACGCCATGAACCCCGTCGTCACCCGTCTGGGAAACGGTGCAAACCATGCCAGCGCCACGCCGATCAGCAGCGACGATGCGGCCGCCAGCCCCCACAATCCCGCCTGCATCCAGATCGCCATCGTCGTCCCATCGTCTAATCCGATCATTCGGACAAGTTTAATCCGTTGGACCGGTCGCGCCAGCCCCCTTATCTCCACACCCAAGGAGAGACCCTATGACCTTCGAGAAAATGCGCGCCGTATCGCTCGGCCTTCAACCGTTCAGCCGCCTCGACAGCCCGCGCGAGGTGGTGCGCCAGTTCACCCCGAACTGGTTCGCCGCCACCATGGGCACCGGCATCCTGTCCATCGCGCTGGCGCAAACCTCGTTCCGCGCGGTGGGCGAGGCGCTGTGGATCCTCAACATCGGCCTTTTCGCGCTGTTCACCGTGCTTTACGCGGCGCGGTGGGTGTTCTTCTTCGACGGGGCGCGCCGCGTCTTCGGCCATTCGGTCGTGTCGATGTTCTTCGGCTGCATCCCGATGGGGCTGGCCACGATCATCAACGGCCTGCTGATCTATCACGGCGCGGTGGGGCTGGCGGAAACGCTGTGGTGGATCGACGTCGCGATGGCCGCCGCCTGTGGCATCGCCATCCCCTATCTGATGTTCACCCGCCAAAGCCATTCCATCGACCAGATGACCGCCGTCTGGCTTCTGCCCATGGTCGCGGCCGAGGTGGCGGCAGTGACGGGCGGGCTTCTGGCCCCGCATGTCGGGAACGGCCTGACGGTGCTGTGGGTGTCTTATACCCTCTGGGCGCTGTCGGTGCCCATCGCGATGAGCGTGCTGGTGGTGCTGGTC
The DNA here is from genome assembly GCF_000787695.1 of Paracoccus sp. PAMC 22219. Taxonomy (GTDB): domain Bacteria; phylum Pseudomonadota; class Alphaproteobacteria; order Rhodobacterales; family Rhodobacteraceae; genus Paracoccus. Next base: position 4,633 of record NZ_BBPH01000122.1, read on the forward strand.
CTGCGCCTTGCAATCCACAAGCTGCCGCATGCGTCGATGGCGGCCTCGGCCTGGCTGGCGCTTGGCCCCATCGGCACCGGCGCGCTTGGCCTGATGACCCTGGGCGAAGCTGCGCCCGCCATCTTCGCCGCGCACGGGCTGGACGCCTATGTCGGCGCAGCGCAGGGCGTCGGTCTGATCGGCGGGATGATCCTGTGGGGCTACGGCCTGTGGTGGTTCGCGATGGCTGCCCTGATCACCGGGCGCTACCTGCGCGAGGGGCTGCCGTTCAACCTCGGCTGGTGGGGCTACACCTTTCCCATCGGGGTGTTCGCGGTGGCGACGCTGAAGCTGGGCACGCTGATGCCCATCGGCTCGATCAACGTCTTCGGCCTGATGCTGGTGGCCCTGCTGGCCGTGATCTGGACCATCGTGGCCACGCGCACCGTGCGCGGGGCGTGGCGGGGTGATCTGTTCGTCGCTCCTTGCCTGAAGAAGGATTGAGATGATCGCAACACGGCGCACCGTTCCGGCGGGTGCTGCCGCCCTGATGCTGTCAGCATAAGACCGCAAAACAAAAACTATAAGCGGCAAATAATGCTTCGCATCCCTCGCGGCTCATCTATCGAATGCTAGGCAAAGCATTTCCTTCAGTTGGTTGAAGGCTTTGCTTATGCCAGTTCACCAAAGCAGACGCTCACGGGGGCTGGATAGGTCGACACAATGCGGGACGGTGCGGAGCGGACGGTCAGGGATAGACACCCGTGAAGCGGCTCTGATAACGCGGCGCGCAAAAGGAGGCTGTGGACACGCCAACCTCTTTTCATGCTAGGCTCAAAAGTAAGATCAAAACCTTTGGGAGGAGGCACAGTGATGATGGGTGATTTCAAGATAGGCCGTCGAAGCCTGCTGGCCGGAAGTGGTGCCATCTTGTCCGTGATGGCCAGCGGTGTCCGTGTGCAAGCTCAGGAAAGTGTGACGGCCCTGCCTGACTATGTCAGTTGGAAGGACGCCGATGCACTGATCGTGCACTCCAACAGCACGATCGAGATGGAGCGGTCTGCGTTTGGAACCTCTGCGTTTACGCCTGAGGACAGGCTGTATGTCCGCAACAATGTGGCACCGCCTCCTGCTTCCATTCTTGACGATCGCGATGCATGGGAAGTCAGCATCGACGGCGTGGCAGAGCCTCGGAGCCTGACGCTGGCCGAACTGAAGACAATGGGGATCACGACTGTTGCCATGGTCCTGCAATGCTCCGGGAACGGCCGTGCCTATTTTGAGCACGAGCCGTCCGGCACACCTTGGCAGGTTGGTGCTGCAGGCTGCGTCATGTGGACGGGTGTGCCCTTGAGAGTTGTGGTTGACGCTCTGGGGGGAGTTGCGGAGGGGATGGAATACGTGACCGGCACGGGTGGAGAGACGCTTCCCGAAGGACTTGATCCGCTGACATTGCTCGTCGAGCGGTCGGTGCCCCTGGATGCGCTCGATGATATCTTGCTGGCGTGGGAGCTGAATGGGGAGCCGATTTCCCTAGCCCATGGCGGTCCGCTGCGCATGGTCGTCCCCGGGTTTACGGGCGTCAACAGCGTGAAATACGTCACCAAGGTCGCCATGACCGCGGAGCAGTCGCCAGCGCTGATCCAGCAGACGCGCTATCGGTTGCAGCCTGTGGGTGAAGAAGGCGGCCCGGACCATCCGTCGGTCTGGCAGATGTCGGTCAAATCCTGGATCACCGGCCCGTTGGATGCGACCCAGGCTGGTCGCGTTCAGGTCACGGGTGTGGCGTTCGGCGGAACAACCAACGTCGCATCAGTCGAAGTATCTGCGGATGATGGCCAGACGTGGAGCACAGCAGAGTTCATCGGACCTGATCTCGGGAAATTTGCGTGGCGTCCCTTTGTGGCACAGATGGATCTGCAGCCCGGCACGTATCGGCTGGTCAGCCGGGCCACGGATGCGGACGGAAACCAGCAGCCTGAGCAGACTGAGCCCAACGACCCCGGATACAACCATAATGGGTGGCGCGCGCCAGGCATCGAAATCGAAGTGGCATGACACACGCGGCTGGCGGTTCGTGCCGGACACCCCTCAGATCAACGGAAAACACATGAACAAGACACTGAGTGCCGCGGCCATTTTGCTTTCATCCTTGTCAGGTATGGCTGTAGCTGAAACAGACTCTGCCCGGATCGACATGGGCAAGGCACTTTTCACACAAGGGGCAGAGCCGTCCTGCTCGATCTGCCATACCCTGGCCGATGCCGAGACAATGGGAGAGATCGGGCCGAACCTCGACACCATGCGTCCCGATTATGACCGCGTCATGCGGGCGTTGGTGAACGGCGTCGGACCGATGACGCCGTATGATAGCCTGACGGACGAGGAGTTGGACGCTCTGTCCCACTATGTCGCAAGCGCGACCAAGGCAGACAACGTCGAGCCCTGAGATGATCGATGGCTCTTCTCCACGACGGAACTGAACGAAAAACCCCCCGCTTGCAGGCGGGGGGTTACGTTTAGCGTCTTGCTCATTCCATCGCCGTTCAAGCCGGGACTTCAGGCTGACGATGAGGGTTCGCATTCAATCGCATTGCGTTGGACAGATCTGCGGTCAGGTCAGACCTCATGCTTTAGAGATGCTGGATCGTGGACCCCTTCAGCGGGTCCAGCCTTCGGTTTCCATCAGCGCCTGCGCCTCGTCCGTAACCAGAAAGTCCAGAAAGGCCTGCGCCTCCGGGTCAGCATCCGGCGCGATGGCGACGTTCAGGTCGCGCCAGATCGCGCGGTCCTCGGACAGCGATACGGCCTCGATAACGTCGGGATTGCGCGCGGTCCAGTCCGGCCAAGTGATCCAGGCATCCGCGTCCATATCGGTGAACGCCTTGAAGCTGGCGCCCGACCCGTGCTCGAACGCCACAATGTTGCGGCGCATGCCCACAACATCGTCCAGGTTGCCCGTTCGCCCTGCGATATCCTCCCAAACTCCGGTGCCCGATGTGTTGCCGACGCCGGCGCCCTCGGTCACGACGATCTTGACGCCGTCGGCCAGAAGATCGTCGAAGCCGGTGATGCCCTTGGGGTTGCCGGCCTTCACCGCGATGATGGCGGGACGCAGGTAGATCGGCTGAACCTGATCGGACGAGAACGAGGTGTAGGTTTCCAGAAACGCCGTCATCGACTGCTCGGACGTCCCCCAGATGATGTCGGCATCGGCCTGCGCCTGATCGGACCATGTGGGTTCCGGTCCGAAGGTGATTGCAACCTCGGTGCCCGTTTCGGCCTGCCAGACATCGGCGACCTTCTGCAGCGCGCTATGCGGCCCGCCCGCACCATAAAGACGCACAACGCCGTCGCCAGCTTCACGCGCGATCGCGGGCGCATCCGTGGCTGCGTCCTGGGCAAGGGCGGGGGTGGTCAGGGACAGGCTCATGGCCAGAAGGGATATCATTTTCATCAAGGCACTCCGGTCGAACAGGATCGCGTCGGCCTGATGCCGACGCCATGTGACGTCTAGAACGCTGCAGCTGGCGTAAACGCCCGAACGCTTCGCCGTTTTCTGCCATTTCTACGTCACTCTTGCGTGTGGGGCACGGCTGACGCGTGATAAATGCTGACTAGTCAATTCGATCAAAAGGTCAGCGCTGACGCTGGCGCGCAGGAACGCATCCGCTGCGCAGCTGACATCGCCCTGTGTCGACGTAACGCCTGAGAGCCGGCGTGCCAGCAGCGCGAAAAGGCCATCGTCGCCGAATTCGTAGCGGCGTTCGAGTAGGTGTGTGTGAGTGGCCGCGCTTTGATAAGAATATGGGATGACGAGCGGCTGCTTCCGGACTCTAGACCTGTAAATATCAGGAATCTTTAGCGGCGGCTTTCCGCCCAGCACGTCGCTGATGCTGCAATTGCGAACGGTCTTAGCGTAGGCGCACTCAATGGCCGAAAGGTCCGCAAAGCAGACCCTCGGAAGCGACAGGCTAGGGGCAGCTATGTTACCTGCTATCAGGTATGTAATACCTAGCAACCGACTGCATTTCCGGGAACCATGGGGTGCAGCGAGGGATTGGCATGTCTCATCACAATGCCGACCTTTGCCATGCAGTACGTCATCTACGATCCACACCGCGGCGGCTTCTGGAAGAGCCCCACGAAGGTGGTGCCATCGCCGGACAAAGCAAGGGTCTGGGGTCAGCTGTCGGCTGCTATCGCCCAAGCATCCATTGCCAACCGCAGCCGCAATGTTCCGATCTGCCAAGCGCCGAGCCCCCACCATCGCGATCTGCCGGACTTCGTAGTTCGCGGGTATGATGATTGTTGGATGTGCATAGAGACCCATGATGCGCCCCCGATCCACTTCCTATAATAGTGTTTAGCGCAATGCCCATCTCCACGGGTCTGCGGGACATACTTTGCGTTTCTATCTCTTAGACTTGCCAGCTTATGTGTCACCCTTGTGGGGCACCTTTCGGGAAGTTTTTCCTGACAGCCCAAGTTCTTTCCGCGCCTGCGCAATGTCGATCCTCGCACGCATGCCATGCTTCTCCAGGAGGTGAAGCAAATGGCCTCCATTCAGCAAAGTGATCGGTTTGCCCTGCACGAATTTATACGCGTCCGGTCCGAAGTCGGCGGTTGTGACCAAGATGCCTTTGGAGGCTCCTTCGGACTGTGCCGTGCCATACAGATCCCGCACGGCACTGACGCCGACTGAACGGGTATAGCGCTTTGCTTGGATGATGATCTTGCCGCCAGTGATGGGGTCGGGATCAAATGCGATTGCGTCAACACCACCGTCAGCGGACGACTGCGTGATTTTTACTTCGCCACCACGCGACGCAAACTCACGTTCAAAGACCTGTCGAACTAGATGCTCGAACTCCTCCCAGCCCATCGCAGCCAGGTTGACGGACCCATCTTCCACCAACTCCACTTCCTCTGCCTTGATGAATCGCTTGTCCGCCTTGTTGAAGGTGATGACCGGGACGACTGCGGCCAGCCCTGACAAACTTGATGCTGAAACGCCTTTCAGGGATTTGAAGCATGCCTGCGGATCTACATTGTTGAAGTCGATTTTTTCTACTGCATCGCGTCCGACCAGTACCGACATGATCGTCTCTGTAGATTTTCTGCCGGTCGCAGCATTCAATGCTTCGACATTCCCATTGAAGGCGATCGTATCTATGTTCCGCGGCTTGTCTCCGCGAAATGTATCTCTGATCGTCCTCAGGCACGCTTGGTAGCACGTGCTGTCGTAGAGGATCTTGGCATCCTTTTGGGATATGCTCGTCGTTGAGAACTCACCGGACGTCACGTTGTAGCGGACGGTCTTTGTGATCGGCATGTCTGATGGCAGCGGGAGCCGATAGTCGATGACCAATAGCTTCATAGCGCCGTCATATTGCAGCTCTACCCGAGGGGCTAACGGCGGTGGATGGTCTGACAGCTTCATGATGGCTGCTACATACTGCACTACAGTATCTGCATCGCCGTCATGCCAAGCCTTCCTCAAGTCCCGGATTTTTTGATTACTCTGTGCGATACGCACTATCTCGGCTTCTTCAGCCTTGGCTTGATCCGCCTCGTATTTCGCGCGCTGAGTCTCCCACTCCAAGATACTTGCCTCATATCGCTGGTCGATTTCGGCGTTGTCAGCATGAACCTCCGCAAGCCGAACCTGGTAATCCTGCTCCATCTTGGCAGTTCGCCCCAGAAGTCGCGCCATCACTCCAGGCACAGTACGCTCTGGAAGCGGATTGTGCTGGTCTTTGACGGGCTTGCTGACGTTAAAAATCTTTGGGACGAACGAGGCAGTCTCTTCTCTGCCCATCCAAGCATGCATCGACTTGATAGTAGGCGTGTTTTTGAGAAGAGATAGCAGCGCTTGACGTTCATCTGCAAAGCGACGGGTTAAATCATTGGCCTCTTTACGGGAATTGCGGGTTAAATCGCTCGCTCGTGCGCGTTTGTATGAAGCTTCAGATATATATAATCTTGATGTGGAGCGTGGCCGGTATTGGGACATATCTACCCTGCTGTGAACGTCTTTCACAGTGGACCACCTTGCCGTCGGGTGTGTCTAGGAGAATAAGCTTGAGCCAAAGCTAAGTGTCTATGCCGCCCGGCAATCGAGAGGCTGCTTTT
>NZ_BBPH01000121.1 GCF_000787695.1 Paracoccus sp. PAMC 22219
TTTCGTCGCCGCGCCGACCGGCTGCTGGACGGCGACCGCGACGCGCTGGACATCGAGATGTCGGTCCTGCGCGACCGCCTGGCCCGCGAGGGGCTGACCGGCGCCGCGACGCGCGTCGATCCGGCCGAACGCCCCGCCCTGCAAAGCGCCGAAGCGCAGACGCTGGACGATCTGCTGCGCACGCCGATTCAGGGACAAAAGGTTCCGCGCGACTGATGCCCCGCTTTGCCCTGCAGGTCGAATATGACGGCGCGCCCTTTGCAGGCTGGCAGGCGCAGGCCGACCAGCCAAGCGTCCAGGCGCGATCGAAACCGCGCTGGCGCGGCTGGACCCCGGTTTCGCCACCCGCCGCATCGCCGCCGCGGGACGCACCGATGCGGGCGTCCACGCGACCGGGCAGGTGGCGCATGCCGATCTGGACCGCGATTGGGACCCGTTCCGCCTGTCCGAGGCGCTGAACTGGCACCTGAAGCCCGCGCCCGTGGCGATCCTGCGGGCGGCGCGGGTGCCGGATGATTTCCACGCCCGGTTCTCGGCCGTGGAACGGCGCTATCTGTTCCGGCTGGTGGCGCGGCGGGCGCCGCTGACGCATGGGCGCGGACAGGTCTGGCAGGTCTTGAACCCGCTGAACGTGGACGCGATGCGGGCGGGTGCGGCGCATCTGGTCGGGCATCACGACTTTACCACGTTCCGGTCGTCGATCTGTCAGGCGAAAAGCCCGGTGAAATCGCTGGACGAGATCAGGATCGAGGTCGCGGACATCCCGCAGGGCCGCGAATACCGGTTTCACCTGTGCGCGCGGTCGTTCCTGCACAACCAGGTGCGGTCCATCGTCGGCACATTGGAACGGGTCGGCGCGGGGTCATGGGCGCCCGAACGGGTCGGTCAGGCGCTGGCGGCGCGCGACCGGGCGGCCTGCGGTCCCGTCTGCCCGCCGCAGGGCCTGTACCTGACGGGGGTGGGTTACCCCTGCGATCCCTTCGAGGGACCGATCGGCAGATAGGACTGACCGCGCCGGCGGCGGCGCGGGCGTTCGTCGCGGCGCGAGATCACGATCTTCAGCGTGTTCCACAGGATCCACAGGTCCAGCCGCAAGCTGCGATGGCGCTGATAGATCAGGTCGATCTTCAGTTTCGCGGGCAGGCAGCGGCGGTAATAGGCCATCTCGGTCGCCTCGGCCGACCTGCAGCGGGCCAGGATCCGATCCTCGTGGCGGTGATAGATCAGCGTGGCAAGGCCGGTGACGCCGGGGCGCGAATGCAGGACCTGAGCATAGACGGCAGGAAAGCGTTCGACATATTCGCGCAGCGGCGGGCGGGGTCCGACAAAGCTCATGTCGCCGCGCAGGATGTTGAACAGCTGCGGCAGCTCGTCGATGCGCGACCGGCGCAGGAAGCGGCCGATGGGCGTGATGCGCCACGCCTTGTGCGCGCCGGTGGCGCCGAAATCGTCCTCCTCGCACAGCATGGTGCGAAATTTCCACTGCGTGAAGGGTTGGTTCGGGGCGCGCATGCGGTGGGCGGCATAGAGGATCGGTCGACCCTGCAGCAGCAGCAGCAGCGCCGCGACCGTCAGCATCACCACCGACAGCGGCACCAGCAGGATCAGCACCAGGACCAGGTCGAAGGCACGCTTGGATGCGGGCATGGGATTGACGCCGGGGGCCCGCGCCTCGCCGATGAACCAGGCCATCCGGGGCGCGCTGAGCGGTCCCAGATGCGCGGCATCGGCCTTTTCCCAATCATGGTGGATCGTCACGACACCGTCCGCATTGCACATTACACGCCAGTCAACCTCATCGCGACTAGCACGACATGCAAGGATTGGAAACGGGGGCGGCGCTTTCCTGCGCACTGACTTGCGCGGGCATGGCACTTCGGCACTGTCGGGGCGAAAGAGGCGGGGGTCCGGCGGTACGATGCGGAAATTTCTGGTCCTTCTGGACGACAGCAGGGAATGCCTGAACGCGATGCGCTTTGCCGCGATGCGGGCGGCCAAGTCCCAGGGCGCGGCCGTGGTGATCCTGTCGGTCATCCCCGCCGAGGAGATCCAGCACGGATTCGGCGTGGCCGACGTGATGCGCGCCGAGGCCCGCGAGCGGATCGAGGCGCATTTCGAGGTCTTTGCGAAATGGATGCGGTCGCGTCCCGGCGTCGAGCCGGAGCTGGTCATCCGCGAGGGCGACACCGCCGAGGAGCTGCTGGCCCAGATCACCGAGGACGGCGAGATCGGCGTCGTGGTGCTGGGCCTGTCGTCGGACAAGAGCAGCACCAACCCGGTGCTGACGCGTCTGATGCGCGATCCGACCGCCCTGCCCTGCGCGATCTCTCTGGTCCCCGGCGATCTGTCCAAGGAGCGGCTGGAGGCGATCACGTAAGGCCCCCTGCGGCTTGACCCAAGCGGCCCGGATCGCCATATCGGGATCTAAAGGAGCGACCCCATGTTCATCCAGACCGAGACGACGCCGAACCCCGCCACGCTGAAATTCCTGCCAGGAGAGACGGTGCTGGGCAGCGGCACGGCCGACTTCCCCTCGCCCGAGACCGGGGCCACGTCGCCCCTGGCGCGGCGGATC
>NZ_BBPH01000120.1 GCF_000787695.1 Paracoccus sp. PAMC 22219
CGGTTGTCCAGCGGCGCGCCCGACGATCGACACTCGGGGCGCGGGTGGTCAGGCGCGGCCTGGGCCGACGGGCGTGCCGCGGCGCTGCCGACGTCAAAGCGCAGACGCTCGACCGGGGCGCCATGGCGGGTCAGCACCGCCATGATGTCCTTGGCGAAATGCCGTCCGACCCAGTCAGAGATGAATCGCGTCGGGCTGACGAATCGTGCGGCCCCGTCGTCGATCGCCGTCAGGCGCAGCGGCTTGATCCAGTGGTTGTAGTTGTTCGGCCCCACGCTCTGTTCCAGTTCGGCGCATGCCTGACCCCAGATCTTATCCATCATCGTCCCGTTTCCCGTGCCTGTCCCCAATCCCCGCCGGTTGATCCGACGGGACAGAATTCACGTCATTCGGGTGGCACGCAAAAACGCTGCCCCCGCGACCGCAATCGCGGTCGATCAAGGGGCATCAGCCCGTTTTCGGTCCTGGACACAGGTCCCCGGACACCCGGTGGCAGCCGGATGTCGTGAACCCGAAGGCGGAAGAGGTGTTCTTCGCGGCCCGGCCGTCGTCCCGGACGGATCCGAAGATCTGTCCACAGGGCCCGGCCCGTCCCCAAGCGACGTGAATCGCAAGGAGGAAACTAGCCCCAGCTTGTGGATAGCTGCAACCGAACTCTGCGCTTGACAGCAACTTGGTCGGACCGAATCTGCGATGCCTTTGACTCGATTAACAATTTTCTGAATTCGTTGAAATCGTTCAATTTTTTAAAATGTCGCAGGTGCAGAAACGCAAATCGGGCGCATGGCTTTCGCCTGCACCCGATGCTGGATTCCGGTGCCCCAAAGGGCGGGGAATGCTGGTCGTCAGGCCCCCGTGGGGCCTGTGGATCAGTTGGCCGACAGCGCCTTCACGCGGGCTGCCAGGCGCGAGATCTTGCGCGCCGCGGTGTTCTTGTGCACGACGCCCTTGGTTACGCCGCGCATCAGTTCCGGCTGCGCGGTCTTCAGCGCCAGCGCGGCCGCATCGGCATTGCCCGAAGCGATGGCCTCTTCGACCTTGCGGATATAGGTGCGGATGCGCGAGCGGCGAGCCTTGTTGACGTCGGTACGACGTTCGATCTGGCGGGCTCGTTTCTTGGACTGGGGCGTGTTGGCCATGGGTGTCTTCCTATCGGGTCGGTTGCATGTCTAAATTTCGAACGTGCAAAAGCCCCATGGCGCCGTCCCCGTTCGGGACGGACATGATTCTTGCCAAAGCGGGCCCACACGCATGTAAGTCGGGGCGTATAGGCCAGCCTTGCCGAAAAGAAAACCCTTATCTGTCGCGGAACTGCGCCTCGCGCTTTTCCAGAAAGGCGGCCATGCCCTCCTTCTGGTCCTCGGTGCCGAACAGCGCGTGGAACGACCGGCGTTCGAACAGCAGCCCCTCGCGCAGCGTCGTCTCATAGGCGCGGTTCACGGCCTCCTTGACGGTCTTGGTCGCGATCTGGGACTTTTCGGCGATCTTGCGCGCGGCGGCCAGCGCCTCGGGGATCAGCTTGGGGGTGGGGACCACGCGGCTGACCAGGCCGGACCGCTCGGCCTCGGCTGCGTCCATGAAACGCCCGGTCAGGTTCATGTCCATCGCCTTGGACTTGCCCACAAAGCGCGTCAGGCGCTGCGTGCCGCCGATGCCCGCGACGACGCCCAGGTTGATCTCGGGCTGGCCGAACTTGGCGTTTTCGGCGCAGATGATGAAATCGCAGACCATCGCCAGTTCGCAGCCGCCGCCCAGGGCGTATCCGCTGACGGCGGCGATGATCGGCTTGCGCACCCGGGTGATCGCCTCGATCTGGGCGCGAACAGGTCGGAGTCATAGACCTCGACAAAGGTCTTGGTCGACATTTCCTTGATGTCGGCGCCGGCGGCAAAGGCCTTCTCGCTGCCGGTCAGGACGATGCAGCGGACCTTGTCGTTGCGGTCGGCATCCGACAGCGCGGCCGACAGCTCGTCCAGAAGCGTGGCGTTCAGCGCATTCAGCGCCTCGGGGCGGTTCAGCCGGATCAGGGCGACCTCGTCCTCGATCTCCACGATGATGGTTTCGTAAGCCATAGGCTTGGACCTCGTTGGCAGATTGCGTGGACCCCGTCCTAGCAGAGGGCCGCGCAGTCGTCCAATCGTTCACCTCTGACAGGCGGGACAGTAGAAGGACGACCGCCCCGATTGCACGATCCGCGCGATGGTGCCGGAACAGCCGTCCCGCAGGCAGGGCTGGCCCGCGCGGTCATAGGCCCGAAAGCTGTGCTGGAAATAACCCAGCTCTCCACTGGCTTGGCGATGATCGCGCAGGGACGACCCGCCCGCGGCGATGGCGTCGGTCAGGACGTCGCGGATATGGCCGACCAGGGCCGCGATGCGCGCGGCCCCCACGCGTCCCGCCGCACGGCGCGGATCGATCCCCGCGCGCCACAGCGATTCGCTGACATAGATGTTGCCCAGGCCCGCCACGATGCGCTGGTCCAGCAGCGCCTGTTTCACCGGCACGCGTCGCCCCGAAAAGGCCGCCGCCAGATAGGCGGGGGTGAAGACCGCATCGAACGGCTCGGGGCCCAGATGGTCCAGCAGCGGATGGGACGCGCCCTCGCGGATCAGGTCGACCATGCCGAAACGCCGCGCGTCGTTGAAGGTGATGGTCGTGCCCGCATCGGTGGTCAGCACCACATGATCGTGGCGCGCATGGATGCCCGGATCGCGGTGGAACCCGGCCAGGCCCGCGCCCTCGACCAGCATGCGGCCGGACATGCCCAGATGCCACAGCACTGTGCCGCCCCGGTCCAGGTCGGCCAGCAGGTATTTCGACCGCCGCCGCAGCGCGGTGACGGTGGCGCCGGTCAGCACCTGCATCAGGTCCACCGGCATGGGCCAGCGCAGGTCCGGGCGGTTGATCTGGGCGCGCGTGATGCGGGCGCCTTCCAGATGGGGCAACAGGCCGCGGCGAACGGTCTCGACTTCCGGCAGTTCTGGCAATCGGGTTCCTTTCGTCGCATTGTGCGCGCGGCAAGCCGGACCTATCTGGCAATGGAACAGGCAAACGGCAAGCGTGATGACGGACAACAGGCAGACCCATTTCGGCTTTCAGACCGTGGACGAGGATCAGAAGGCCGGCATGGTCCATCAGGTCTTCTCCAGCGTCGCGTCGAAATACGACGTGATGAACGACCTGATGAGCGTGGGCATCCACCGCGTCTGGAAGACTGCGATGATGGACTGGCTGGCGCCCCGCGACGGGCAGCACCTGCTGGACGTGGCGGGCGGCACCGGCGACGTGGCCTTCCGGTTCCTGGACCGGGCGCCTGGCGCGCGCGTGACGGTCTGCGACATGACCGAATCCATGCTGGTCGAGGGGCGCAAGCGCGCCGATGCCGTCGACAAGGCGGACCGGCTGGCCTGGGTCACGGGCGACGCGATGGCGCTGCCCTTTGCCGACAACAGTTTCGACCGCTACACGATCAGCTTTGGCATCCGCAACGTGACGCGCATTCCCGATGCGCTAACCGAGGCGTATCGCGTGCTGAAGCCCGGCGGGCGGCTGGTGGTGCTGGAGTTCAGCCAGATCCCGGTGCCCGCGATGCAATGGGCCTATGACCGCTACAGCTTCAACGTGATCCCGGCGATGGGACAGGCGGTGACGGGCGATCGCGACAGCTATCAGTATCTGGTCGAATCGATCCGCAAGTTCCCCGACCAGGGCAGCTTTGCCCAGTTGATCCGCGATGCGGGCTTTGGCCGGGTGCAGTGGCGCAACCTGTCGATGGGCATCGCCGCCCTGCATTCCGGCTGGAAATTGTAGGCTTATGCGCGGACCCCACAACATCTTGCGTCTGATCCGGACGGGTGCGACCTTTGAACGGACCGGCGCGATGGCTGCCGTCCTGGACGCGGTCGATGCGCCGATCCGCCTGCGCATGGCGGCGCGCGTGATGGGCTGGCCGTTCCGGTGGCTGGGCTACAAGGGCGATCCGACCCTGCCTCCGATCACGCGGGCGATCACCGCGCTGGGACCCGCCTATATCAAGTTCGGGCAGATCCTGTCGACGCGCGCCGATGTCGTTGGCCCTGAGATGGCCGGACAGCTGCGCATGCTGCAGGACCGCCTGCCGCCCTTTCCCACCGACGTGGCGAAAAAGGCCATCGCGGCAGAGCTGCGCGCGCCCGTCGATCAGCTGTTCAGCGAGTTCTCCGAACCGGTCGCCGCGGCCTCCATCGCGCAGGTCCATCGTGCCCGCGTGCGCGAGACGGGCCGCGAGGTCGCGGTCAAGGTCGTCCGCCCCGGCATCGGGGCTGCGTTCAAGCGCGACATCGACGCGTTCCATTTCGGCGCCCGCCTGATCGAGATCCTGTCCCCCGGCACCCGCCGCCTGCGCCCGCGCGACGTCGTGCGCCATTTCGAACAGACGGTGACCGGCGAACAGGACCTGCGCCTGGAGGCCGCTGCCGCGTCCGAGTTTGCGGAAAACACCGCCCGCGATGCGGGATTCCAGATCCCCATGCCGCATTGGGCGCTGTGTTCGCGGCGCGTCCTGACCGCCGATTGGGCCGAAGGCCTGCCGATGGGCGACCGCGATGCGCTGATCGCCGCGGGTCATGACACCACCGATCTGGCGCGCCGGGTGATCCAGCTGTTTCTGTCGCATGCGCTGCGCGACGGGTTCTTTCATGCCGACATGCATCACGGCAACCTCAAGGTCGCGGCCAATGGCGATGTCATCGCCTATGATTTCGGCATCATGGGAGAGATCGACGAATATACCCGTCGCGTCTATGCCCAGATCCTGTACGGCTTCATCCAGCGTGACTACCGCCTGGTCGCCCGCGTGCATTTCGAGGCCGGATACGTCCCCCGCGACCGCGACGAGGCCGCGTTCGCCCGCGCCCTGCGCGCCGTCGGAGAGCCGATCTTTGGCGCCGATGCCAGCCGGATCAGCATGGGCAACCTGCTGTCCTATCTGTTCGAGGTGACGGAACGGTTCGGCATGCCCACGCGGACCGAACTGATCCTGCTGCAGCGCACCATGGTCGTGGTCGAGGGCGTGGCCCGGTCGCTGGACCCGAACCTGAACATCTGGGACGCCGCAAAGCCGGTCGTGTCCGATTACATCAAGGCCAGCGTCGGTCCCAAGGCCGCGATCAGCGACCTGACCCATATCGCACAGACCGTGGGCCGGTACGGCCCGCTGCTGCCGCGGATCATCGAACAGGCCCTGTGGGAACGCGCGCACCCCGAAGAGGCGCGGCTGACCCTGATCCAGGCGCGCAGTTCGGGGACGCTGATCCTGGTCGCGCTTCTGGCGCTGGCGGCAGGGGCCGGGATCGGCCTGTCGCTCTAGGTCATCAGAAACAGATGATCTCTGCCTCCGCCTCGGCGCGGCGCAGGATGGCCACGGTCTCGGTCATTGTGGCCATGCCGCGGAACATGCCGGACCGCTCTCCTGTGGTCTGGCGCATCCGCAGGATGGTTTCCGCGCGACGTAGTCGGCATAGGGCAGCACCTCGGCGATGCGGTCGATGGCGCAGGAACAGCGGTCCAGCATGTCGCGCGTCTGCCCGTTGGTCGCCATGCAGGCGAAGGCGTATTCGACCCGCGCGTTCGTCGGATAATCGTTCACCGCCTGCGCCGACGCGGGCACCGCCGACAGGGCCAGGGCCACCGCGCAGGCGCCCGCGCGGATCATTGCAGCACCAGCGTGTTGCGATAGCCCGGCGCGGCGTCCGTCTCGGCCCGCAATTCGCGGATGGGCTCGTCGGGCGCGGCCATGACAAAGGTCAGCGTCAGCGACTGAAACCCGTTCATCCGCGCCGCATTCGCGTCCTGTGCAAAGGGCTGAAAGCTGGCCGTGATGCCATCGTCGGTCTTTGTGACCTCTCCGCCCTGGAACAGCGCCTCCTTCATCCGGTTGCGGATGTAGAACGGGCTGCCGCCGGTCAGCGCGGCCATGTCGCGGGTGGTCTGTTCCAGAAAGAAGGTCAGGACCGGGTCCCCCGAGGAAATCGGGAACGGCCCGATCGTGCGGTCGATGGCCCCGGCCTTCTGGTTCAGTTCCAGGATCGGCTGCTGGTCGCTGGGGTCGATGTCCTGGGACAGGGTGATGCGGCCATCCTCGGTCGGGCGGAACCCTTCGGCCGCGGGGCCGGTGACGGTCATCTGCCATTGCAGTTCGGTGTCGCCCAGATCCCAGGGGCCGCGTTCGGCAAAGACCGCGTCGCCGGCCTCGGCTGCGATCAGGGGCAGGGGGGCAAGCCCCAGCATCAGGGCAAGTGCAAAGGCGCGGGTCATGGTCGTCCTCCCAAACGTTGGGGCATGATGGGCGCGGGATGGGCGGGGGCGCAAGCCTGGCGGGGTGCGCATCCCCCCTTGGTCTTAGGCCAGCAGGCGGCCCAGGATCTCGGCCAGGTCGGGGGGGCTGACGGGCTTTTCCAGCAGGTGGATGCCCATGGCCGCGCAGCGCCGCGAAATCGCCGGGTCGCGATGCGCCGTCACCATCACCGCGGGCACGGGTCGGTCGGATGCCGCCCGCAGCGCCTCGATCGCGGCAAAACCGGTATCGCCGTTCTCCAGGTGGTAATCGGCCAGGATCACGTCGGGGGGTTCGTCCCCCATCGTGGCCAGCGCCTCGGCCGTGTCGCCCGCGATGCGGGGCACCATGCCAAGCCGGTCGCTCAGGATCATCTGATAGGCGCGGCGCATCTCGGGGTCGTTCTCGACCACCAGGGCCACGCGGCCGCGCAGCGCGGGCAGGGGCGCGACCGCAAGGCGCGGCGTGTCGGTCAGCGCCTGCACCAGCGGCAGGCCGACGCGAAACACCGTGCCGCGCATCGCCTCGGACGACAGGCTGATCGGATGGCCCAGCTTGGCGCAGGCACGGCGTACGATGGACAGGCCCAGCCCCATGCCGGGCGTCGCGCTGTCATGGGTCAGCCGCTGGAATTCGTCAAAGATGCGGTTGCGGTCCACCGCCGGGATGCCCATCCCCGTGTCATAGACCGACAGCCAGCACATCGCCCCCTTGCGCCGCGCCCCCACGGCCACGCCGCCGCGATGGGTGTACTTGATCGCGTTCGACACCAGGTTCTGCGCGATGCGACGCAGAAAGATCGGGTCGCTGTCGACCACCGCGGTCGTGGGCATGAACCGCAGCCGCAGCCCCTTGGCCTGCGCCACGGGCGCGAATTCGGCGGCCAGCCTGCGAAACAGGTCGTCAAGCGGCACGGGCTGGCGGTTGAACTCGATCCGCTGGCTGTCTAGCCGAGAGATGTCCAGCACCGCATGCATCAGCTGTTCGACCGATTCGAAGGCGCTGCCAAGGCGGTCGGTCAGTTCCGTCTGGTGCGGGTCCATCGCGGTGTCGGTCAGCGCCGACAGGAACAGCCGCGCCGCCGACAGGGGCTGCAGCAGATCGTGGCTGGCGGCGCGCAGGAAGCGGGTCTTCGACCGGTTCGCCTCCTCGGCCAGGGCGCGGGCCACGGCCAGTTCGCGGTTCCTTTGGGACAGGTCGGCCATCGCGCGTTCCAGGTCGCGGGTGCGGGCCAGAACCTCCTGTTCCAACGCCACGGCGGCCTGGAACATCGACCAGGCGGATCCGCGCGATTCCTCCAGTCGGTCGATGCGGTCGATCAGGACGGCATTGATGCGGGTCAGCTTCTCGATCTGCCGGGCCGGCGGGTCGTCGTCACGCAGCATCGTCGGGGTCCATGAAGGCCAGGCCCACGAAGGTCTGGTTCACATGCATGCCGCTGTGCTGTTCGCCATAGGTGTTGAAGCCCACGACCCGGTGGCGGCGGTACAGGTCGGACATGCGATCGGTCAGCCCGGCGCGTTCCAGGGCCAGCCGCCGCAGGATGCAGTCAAAGGCCAGCACCATCAGCGGCGGCGCGGGCAGCGCCTCCAGCAGGTCGGAAAAGCCCTGGATCAGATCCTCGGACCGGCCAAGGGTCAGGACGGTGCCGGTGTCGATGGACGACATCAGCGACAGCCCGTCATCATCGGTGATCGCGCTGATGGCGCGCACGTGATGACGCCCGCCCATGCGCAGCAGCAGGGGATGGCGGGCGAATTCGCTGGGCGTCAGGTCGGCGCGGCGCAGTCCGGTCAGGCGGGCGTATTCCAACGCAGCGGGTTCGGCGTTCAGCTCCAGGATGCGGCGCTTTTCGGGGATGGCGGCGGTGACCACCGCGCGGGTCGGGGTGGGGCTGAAATGGGCGAAGGTGACCTCGCGGATGGTCAGGTCCGTCTCGACCAGCAGGAACACCGCGACGCCCGACCGCACCGCCCCCTGCGCCAGCAGAGAGGTGCGCCGGAAATCCAGCCCGTCCCCCGCCGATCCGCCCAGCACCGGGACCGAGGGCAGGGCCGCGTCCAGCGTGGCCACCAGCGCATCCTCCTGTCCCGCCAACCCGTCGGTCAGCAGCAGGCCGAACAGATGACGCGTCGGATCGGGGATGAAATCGCGCGCCATCTGGCGCAGCTGCGCCATCCAGTCCGACACCGGCAGCGCGGCCAGGTCCGGCAGGACCAGCGATGCGGCACGAAAATGACGCGCGGGAAACCCGATCGCGACGACGCTGTCGCTGGCATAGCCCTGCGGTCCGATCTCTCCGGCAGACGAACATCCGGCGATCACGCAGTCCGGCGGCAGATGCGGCGTCAGCCCGGATTGCAGCACGGCCAGATCATCGGCCTGCGCGCCGAACAACAGGACCAGCGCGGGATTGGTGCCGCGCAGGCCGTCCAGCAAGGTCGGGACCATGTCGGTCCCGCCGCGGTCGGCCTGCACAGCGACCGGCCCGGATGCGCCCTCCATCGCAGCCGGGTCGGTGTTCATCAGCCGGCCTCGAACAACCGGATCGAATTGGCCAGCAGCACGGCCTGCGTGCGGCGGCGGGCGTTGATCTTGGACATGATCGCGGTGATGTGGGTCTTGACCGTGGCCTCGGCGATCGACAGCTCGTAGCTGATCTCCTTGTTGGCCTTGCCCTTGCAGATCAGCCGCAGGATCTTCATCTGCTGCGGCGTCAGCGACGAAAACCGCCGGGCCAGTTCGGCCTTTGCGTCGTCGCCGGCGCTGTCCTGATCGGGCTGGTACCCTTCGGGGGTGACGTGTTCGCCCTCCCACATGCGGCGCAGGCTGTCGACCAGCGCCTCTCGCGACAGCGACTTGCTGATATAGCCCTGTGCCCCTGCCGCCATCGCGGTCGAGATCATCGCCCCCTCCAGATCGGCCGAGATCATGGTGATCGGCACGCCCGGCAGCTGCCTGCGCAGCGTCACGATCCCTTCGGCCCCGCGCGCGTCGGGCAGGTTCAGGTCAAGGATCACGGCGTCGGGCGCACCCTGCACGCGGATCTGTTCGACCGCGGCACCAAGGCTGCGGGCGGTGCGGACGTTCTTCAGGCCAAAGCTGATCTTCAGCGTCAGGGCCAGCGCGTCGCACATCAAAGGATGGTCGTCGACGATCAGGATCTCGCGGACCTGGTCGGCGGTGGGTCGCGCTGACGGCACGGGACGCGCCTGCGTGGCGGCTGCTGTCATGGCATTCCTCCCTGGGTTCTGCCGGCTGCGACCCCTCCTCAAGGGCGCCGCCGTGGCCACAGTCTAGGGCAGGGTGCACATAAAGCAAGCGCCATGCTCCGACGAAAGTCGGATGGCGATCTAGCTTTTGTTGACCGTTCGTTCGCCCGGGGGAAAGCTTTCCGTCCAGATATTGCCGTCCGTATCCTCGACCCGGACATGGATCGGCTGGCCATCCGGTTGATAGCGAAAGCGGAACACCGGATCCTCGCTGACCGAGATCCCCGCCGACATCGAGAACAGCAGTGCGTCACCCTGGCGCACATCCAGCCGGTCGATGAAGTGGGCGGGGATGTTCAGCAGCGTCACTTGGTCGCGCTGCAGGCCGGAAAAATTGGGGTGCCGGATCATCAGCGTGCCGATCTCCTCTCCGTCCCGCACCTCGCTGCGCCAGCGCATCTGGCCCATGGTCGCCTCGGTCGCGGCCATGTCCTTGCCCGCCGGCGCCGAACAGCCGCCCGCGGCCTTGACGAAGCGGCCGGCCATGACCTGCGCGCCGTCGGCCTGTGTCGCGATGGCGCGGACGTCGGAATAGCTGTCGACCCGGACCCGGACCTCGAAATCCAGGGGCATCAGGCTGCGCCAAAGGCGTACTCGGCGGCGACGGGGGCGGGGTTTTCGTCGATGACCAGGGTCAGGGCGTCGATGGCGGGGGCGTCGGGCGCCTGCGTCAGCCGGATCGGCACGATGGCCGCGTCATGGGCGCGGGACGGCGCGTCCAGGTCCAGCACCGTCGCGTCCTGCGGCGGATCGGCGTCCAGGTCCATCACCGCGCCGCGCAGGTCTTCCCACGTGGGCGACGGTTGCAGCGCGTTGTCCTGCGCCATCGCAGGCGCGGCCAGCAACGCTGCCGTCAGGGTCAGCCACAGTCTCATCGCCTTATCCTCCCTTGGACATCCTCCGATAGATGAACTCGGTGGTGGTGGCGGCCGCGTCCTCCTCGGCGCGTGCCACGACCCCCGCGTGCAGCGGAGATTTCGAACAGACCGGGTCGGTCGCCCGCGCGTCGCCCGCCAAGGCCATGGCCTGACAGCGGCAGCCGCCGAAATCGACGGACTTGCGGTCGCAACCGCGACAGGGTTCCGGCATCCAGGCGGTGCCGCGGAACGCATTGAAGCTGTCGGACAGGTGCCAGATGTCGGACAGGGACCGGTCCTGCACATTCTCGAACCGCATCCAGTCGATCGTCTGGGCGGCGTGGCAGGGCAGGACGGTGCCGTCCGGGCCGACGTTCAGCCCGGTCGAGCCCCAGCCCCCCATGCAGGCCTTGGGATAGATCGCGTGGTGATCGGCGGGGACATAGTCGATGACCATCCGCCCCCGCAGCCGGATGCGGGCGGCGTTCACCACCTGCCGCGCGAATTCGGCCTGTTCGCGTGTCGGCATCAGCGCGCCGCGGTTGCGGTCGGCCCATCCGTGGAACTGGACGGTGGCGACCTCGATCCGGCGGGCGCCAAGGCGTTCGGCCAGGTCCACCATGTCGGGCAGGCGGTCCATGTTCTGGCGGTGGACGACCGCATTGATCGTCAGCGGAAAGCCGATTTCCGTGACCCAATCGCTGAAGGCCATCTTCTTGTCCCAAGACCCCGGATGGCCGCTGATCCGGTCGGCCATGTCGGGGCGGATGCCCTGCAGGGACAGCTGGACATGGTCCACGCCCGCCCGGTCCAACTCGATCAGCCGATCGCGGGTTATGCCGATGCCGGAGGTGATCAGGTTCACGTACAGCCCCGCATCGCGGGCATGCCCCACGATCTGCGCCAGATCCTTGCGCGCACCGGGTTCCCCGCCCGAGATATGGACCTGCAGCACGCCCAGATCGGCCGCCTGCCGGAACACCCGGCCCCAGTCGTCGGCGCTGATCTCCTTGGCCGCCCGGACCAGATCGACCGGGTTGGAGCAATAGGGGCAGGCCAGCGGACAGCGATGCGTGACCTCGGCGAGCATCGCCATGGGCAGGCCGGGGGTGACGGGGTTGCCGTCCAGGTCGCGCGGCTGGTGCTGCTGGTCCTTCATGCGGCGTCCTTCAGAAAGACCATTCGCCGTTCGATCAGCCCGGTCAGGAAATCGCGCACGTCGCCGCCGATCTGTTCGACCGGCGCGTTGTAACGTGCGGCCAGGTCCCGGACGATCCGGTCCAGGCTGCGGGCGCCGTCCAGTTCGGACAGGATCGCCTCTCCGATCTGGTCCAACTGCAGGGCGCGTTCGGGGGCCTGCAGCACACGGATGCCGCGCACGCGGTCGCCCTGCAACCGCACGCCGCGCGGCAGATAGGGGATGTCGTCGGGTCCGATCAGCGCGGTCATGCGCGCATCCCCTGGCCGGGCTGCCAGGCGCCGGGGGGTGTGCGTCCCTCGACATAGCCGTTCCACAGCGCATCCAGCTGCGCCCACAGCACGTCGGTCTTGAAGGTCAGGGCGGCGGCGGCGGCGTCCTGTTTCTCCAGCGTGTCGGCATGGGTCAGCACGTAATCCAGGCCGAACTTGACGTCCTCGGGCGCCTCGGTCAGGCGTTTCTTGAAATAGGACAGGCTGCTGTCATCGGCGAAATCGTAATGCTGCAGCAAACCCTCGATCCGCTGGGCGTGGATGCGGGGCGCAAACAGTTCAGTCAGGCTGGCGGCGACCGCGTCCAGCAGCGGCATGTCGCGCACGAAGCGGACGTAGGCGTCCACCGCGAAACGCGTCGCCGGCATGATGCCCACGCCCGATGCGACATAGTCGGGGTCCAGCCCCACCGCCTGCGCCAGGGCCAGCCAGCGGCGGATGCCGCCGCCCTCGGTCTGGCCGCCGTCGTGATCCTCGATCCGCTTGCGCCAGGCGCGGCGCAGGTCGGGATCCTCGACCCGGCTCATGAAGGCGGCGTCCTTCATGGGGATGCGCGACTGGTACATCCAGCGATTGATGACCCAGGCCCGAACCTCGTCCGGGGTGCATTGGCCCCCATGCAGGCGGGCGTGGAACGGGTGGCGGTCGTGATAGCGTTCGGCCCCGATGGCGCGCAGGCGGGCCTCGAAATCCTGGCGCGATTGGGCGGTGGCTTGGATGTCCTTCACAGCGTGATCTCCATTCCGTCGCGGGCGACCTGCCAGCCCTGGGCTGCGGCATCCGCCGCCTGCGGGCTGGCCGGGTCGGTCAGCGGGTTCGAATTGTTCATGTGCACGAAAATGCGTTGGCCAAGCGGTGTGTCGGCCAAGGCGGGCATCGTGTCGGTCACCGCCATGTGCCCCATGCGACGGCCGGTCTTGCGGCCCAGGCCCATGCGGATCATCTCGTCGTCGTCCCACAGGGTGCCGTCGAAGAACAGCGCATCGGCCCCCGCGATCCGGTCGCGCAGCCAGTCAGGCATGTCCGCGCAGCCGGGGATATAGAAGGCCCGCCTGTCCGACGTCCGCAATTCGACGCCGACGGTGGTCTCTCCGATCAGGCCGGTCTCGACGGTGGCGCCTTCCTGGTAAAGGGGCACCTTGCCGGGCACGGCGAACAGCGTCGCGGTCAGGCCGGGCGTCAGCGGGATGGTCTGGTCCAGCGCCACGGTCCGGCGCGGCACGAATTCGGGGTTCACCGCCGCCATCATCGGGTTCGCCGCCAGCGCATCGTGGATCGCCTGCGTGGCGAACAGATCAAAGGGCTGGCTTTCCCGCAGCGTCAGCAGCCCCGCCACGTGATCGATGTCGCCGTTGGTGACCAGAACCGACCGCAACGGCATGGTCCGCGGGCCGGTCGGGTGCAGCGCCGGCGTTGCCGCAAGCTGTGCCCGGATATCGGGCGAGGCGTTCAGGATGGCCCAGTCCCGCCCATCGGCGCTGACCGCGACAGAGCTTTGGGTCATAGACGGAATCCGCCCGGCACGCGCCGCGTCGCAATTGCCGCAGCCGCAGTTCCATTGCGGCAGACCGCCGCCCGCCGCCGCCCCAAGGATGATGATCCGCATCGGATGTCGTGCCTTACGATAAGAAAGCCCCGCCCGAACGAATTCGGACGGGGCCGCATTCCTGCCTGTGGAACAGGCTCAGAACAGGACGGGCTCGTCCTCGGCGGGTGCGTACATGTTGATTTCCATGCCGCAAGCGATCTCGGTCAGGATAGGTTTGGTCCAGGCCATGTTGTGCTCCTCCTACATGCCGGTGGCGCCGCTACAGAAGGCGACTGGATTCAAATCTAGTATAGAGACAGGATGAATCAACACGACAAAGGTCGCAAAGCCGTGACCATTTCGTGATGATGTGCTGGAAAAGGGGTCTTGGGGCGATGTTTCACCTGGTTCTGGGCGTCTGTCTGGCGATGGCGGCCGATCAATGCGGCCAGGTTCTGCTGCCCCAGGGCGATTCGGAATCGGTCCAGGGGTGTCAGGCGCAGGCCGCACAGGTCGCGGAGGCGTGGCTGGCGGCGCGGCCCGACCTGACCGGCGCTGCGCCGGAATGCCGCGCCAATGCCGATCTGCCCGCGCTGGACCTGCAGCAGGTCGCGCCGGGCGTCCATGTCCATTTCGGCGCGTCGCACCAGATGGAGGAGACCGTCGACGGGCGCATCGCCAACCTGGGGGTGATCGTCGGTCGCGACGCGGTGGCGGTGATCGATGCGGGCGTGTCGCGGGCGCAGGGGCAGGACCTGTACGTGGCGATCCGGCGGCTGACCGACCTGCCCGTGCGGCACCTGATCCTGACGCACATGCATCCCGACCACGTCCTGGGCGCCGCGGTCCTGTCCGAGGCCGGTGCCCGCATCACCGCGCATCACGCCCTGCCGCAGGCGCTGCAGGCGCGGTCGGCGGGCTATCTGGACGCGCTGGTCGGTCTGTATCCGGCCCCCGACTGGATCGGCACGCAGGTGGTGATGCCCGACGACTTGGTCGACGACCGGCAGGAGATCGACCTGGGCGACCGGGTACTGCTGCTGCGGGCGTTTCCCGCGGCCCATACCGACAGCGATCTGACGGTGCTGGACCAGGCGACCGGCACGCTGTTCACCGGCGATCTGCTGTTTCGCGACCTGACGCCGGTCGTGGACGGATCGCTGACGGGATGGCTGGAATGGCTGGACAGCGACCCCGCCCGCGGCGCACGCTTGATCGTGCCGGGGCACGGGCCCGCCAGCGAATCATGGGCCGACGCATCCGCCCCGCAGGCAGCGCTATTGAAAGCGCTTGCAAGCCTGACACGGCAGGCCATCGGCGACGGGCTGGCCCTGTCGCAGGCCGTTCCTGTCATCGTCAAAGCCTTGCAGCCGATGCAGAATTCATGGAATTCCTATCCAGAGACAGTGGCGCGCAATGCGACTGCCGCCTACAAGGAACTGGAGTGGGAATGAGAAGCGTTTGACAGGATCGACAGAACTGGCAAATGTTCGCGTTAACATCCGGGCGCAAAAGGTCCGGGGACTTTCAGGGAGGAAGACTTGAAAACCGCATTGTACACGACCGCCGCCATCATCGCGCTGACCGCGGGCGCGGCACAGGCGCAGCTGGTGATCGAACCGGGCAGCGACGACCGCATCAACTGGGCCAGCCTTGATGAATTCGCGGCAGCCCATCCCGACCTGGAAGGGCAAAGCTTCGACATGCTGGGCCCCTGGCTGGGCGGCGACCAGGAGCTGTTCAGCAGCGTCATCGCCTATTTCAACGAGGCGACCGGCGCGCAGGCGAACTATTCCGGCTCCGACAGCTTCGAGCAGCAGATCGTCATCGACAGCGAGGCCGGATCGCCGCCCGACGTGGCGATCTTTCCGCAGCCGGGCCTGGCGGCCGATCTGGCCGAAAAGGGCTTTTTGCGGCCCTTGGGCGACGACACCGCGCAATGGCTGACCGACAATTATGCCGCGGGCGAAAGCTGGGCGGCACTGGGCACCTATGCCGGCCCCGACGGGACCGAGGCGCTGTATGCGTTTCCCTACAAGGCCGACGTGAAATCGCTGGTCTGGTACGTCCCCGAGAACTTCGAGGATGCGGGCTATGAGATCCCCGAGACCTACGAGGATCTGAAGACCCTGACCGAACAGATCGCCGAAGAGGGCGAAACCCCCTGGTGCATCGGCCTGGGATCGGGCGGCGCCACCGGCTGGCCCGCGACCGACTGGGTCGAGGACCTGATGCTGCGCACTTCGTCCCCCGAGGATTACGACGCCTGGACGACGAACGGCATGCCGTTCAACGACCCCAAGGTCGTCGCCGCGATCGAGGAATTTGGCTGGTTCGCCAAGAACCCCGATTTCGTCGCGGGTGGCGTGGGATCGGTCAGCGCGACCGATTTCCGCGAAAGCCCCGCCGGCCTGTTCGCCAGCCCGCCCGCCTGCTACCTGCACCGTCAGGCCAGCTTCATCACGACCTTCTTCCCTGAGGGAACCGTCGTGGGCGAGGATGCCGATTTCTTCTACATGCCCGCGCCTGCATCGGGCGACCTGGGCCAGCCCGTCCTGGGCGGCGGCACCATGTTCGCGGTCCTGTCGGACAATCCGGCCGCGATGGCCTTCGTCGAGTTCCTGAAGACCCCCGTCGCGCACGAGATCTGGATGGCGCAGCAGGGCTTCGTGACCCCCTATACCGGCGCGAATGTCGAGGCCTATGACGACCCGACCGTCCGCCGCATGGGAGAGATCCTGCTGGACGCCACGGTGTTCCGTTTCGACGGGTCGGATCTGATGCCCGGCGCGATCGGCGCGGGCGCGTTCTGGACCGGCATGATCGATTTCGTCGGCGGCGCCTCGGCGCAGGACGTCGCGGACAAGATCCAGGCCAGCTGGGCCTCGCTGAACTGACGACGATCGGCGCGGCGACCGCACTGTCGCCGCGCCCCATGATCCAGGGGGGAGACGGGGAATGGAATTGCTGTGGTTGGCGGTCAGCACGATCGCGATCGGGGTCTTTGGCTGCGTGGCCTGGTTCTGGGGGTCGAACTGGCTGCTGGACCGCATCTATCCGCCGCGCGGGGCGCGGGCGGGCGACAACATCCGGCGGGCGAACCAGATCCGCCCCTGGCTGTTCCTGGGGCCCGCGATCCTGTTCCTGTCGACCTATCTGGTCTATCCGGTCCTGGACAGCTTCTGGCGGTCGCTGTTCAATTCGAACGGATCGCAGTTTGTCGGCCTGGACAACTATGTCTGGCTGGTGAACGACGGCAAGTTCCGGGAATCGATGCTGAACAACATGGCGTGGCTGCTGGTCGTGCCGGCGCTGTCGACGCTGTTCGGCCTGCTGGCCGCCCAGCTGACCGACCGGCTGAAATGGGGCAATATCGGCAAGTCGCTGATCTTCATGCCCATGGCCATCAGCTTTGTCGGCGCGGGCGTCATCTGGAAATTCATCTATGAATACCGCGCCTCGGGCGAAACCCAGATCGGCCTTCTGAACTGGATCGTGACCCAGTTGGGAGGAGAGCCGCAGATCTGGCTGACCCTGCCGATGTGGAACAACCTGCTGCTGATGATCGTGCTGGTCTGGATCCAGACCGGGTTCGCGATGGTCATCCTGTCCGCCGCCCTGCGCGGCATCCCCGAAGAGACGATCGAGGCCGCGATCCTGGACGGCGCCAGCCCCCTGCAGGTGTTCTTCAAGATCAAGGTGCCGCAGATCATGGGCACCATCGCGGTCGTCTGGACCACCATCACCATCGTCGTGCTCAAGGTGTTCGACATCGTCTTCGTCATGACCAACGGCCAATGGGGCACGCAGGTGCTGGCCAACCTGATGTACGACTGGATGTTCCGCGGCACGCCCGATTACGGGCGCGGATCGGCCATCGCCATCGTCCTGATGATCCTGGTCACGCCGATCATGGTCTGGAACATCTACAACGCACGCAAGGAGGTCCGCTGATGGAGGGGATGGCTGGACAGAAGTCTTCGCTGGCCTGGGCGGTCAACATATCCGCCTTTCTGCTGGTGCTGCTGTGGACGATCCCGACTCTGGGCCTGTTCGTGTCGTCGTTCCGCGACCGCGACCAGATCTCGACCTCGGGGTGGTGGCAGTCGTTTTCGGGCTCGGTGCAGACCGGGTTCGTGCGGTCGGGCACGGCCGACGACCAGGTGCAGGAGGGCGATCTGTACGTGATCGAGGGCAGCGCCCTGGAAGGCACGCAGGAGCTGACCTCCTGGGGCACCAACGCCCGCCAGCCCGACGCCAACGCACCCGGCGACACGGTCGAGCTGGAGCCCGGCATCGATCTGACCGTGACCGAGGACGGCGCCTATCGCATGACCTCGGCCCAACCCTTCGAGATGCGGCGCGGAGAGCGGATCTTTACCACCACCCTGTCGCCGCCCGCCTTCACGGTCGACAACTATAACCGCGTGCTGACCGCGGGCGGGCTGGGACGCGCGTTCATGAACACGATGACGGTGACGATCCCCGCCACCGTCATCCCGATCCTGATCGCGGCATTCGCGGCCTATGCGTTGGCTTGGATGCAGTTTCCGGGACGCGCCCTGCTGACGGCCTGCGTGGTGGGTCTGCTGGTCGTGCCGCTGCAGGTGGCGCTGATCCCGCTGCTGCGGCTGCACAATGAACTGGGCATCGGCAAGGGATACCTGGGCATCTGGCTGGCCCATACCGGGTTCGGTCTGCCGCTGGCGGTCTATCTGCTGCGAAACTACATGGTGGGCCTGCCACGAGAGGTCATCGAGAGTGCGCGCGTCGACGGCGCGACCGAATTTCAGATCTTCCGTCGGATCATCCTGCCGCTGTCCTTCCCGGCGCTTGCCAGTTTCGCGATCTTCCAGTTCCTGTGGGTCTGGAACGACCTGCTGGTGGCCACCGTGTTTCTGGGCAATACGCGCGAACAGCTGGTCATGACCGGCCTGCTGCGCGAGCTGATGGGATCGCGCGGAGGTGAATGGGAGATCCTTGCAACCTCTGCCTTTATCTCGATAGCCGTGCCGCTGCTGGTGTTCTTTGCCATGCAGAAATATCTGGTCCGCGGATTGCTGGCCGGCTCGGTGAAAGGTGGATGATCTTGACTGAACAGACGACGGATTGGTGGAAGGGCGGGATCATCTATCAGATCTACCCGCGCAGTTTCCAGGACACGACCGGCAGCGGCACGGGCGATCTGGGCGGCATCGCCCAACGCCTGCCCTATGTGGCGTCCCTGGGCGTTGATGCGGTCTGGATCTCTCCGTTCTTCACCTCTCCGATGAAGGATTTCGGCTACGACGTCAGCGATTATTGCGGCATCGACCCGATCTTCGGCACGATGGAGGATTTCGACTGGCTGGTGCAAAGCGCGCACGAGCTGGGGCTGAAGGTCATGATCGACCTGGTGATGTCGCACACCTCGGACCAGCATCCCTGGTTCAAGGAAAGCCGCACCAGCCGCGACAACCCGAAATCCGACTGGTACGTCTGGTCCGACCCGCGCCCGGACGGCACGCCGCCCAACAACTGGCTGTCGATCTTTGGAGGCAGCGCGTGGCAGTGGGATGCCCGGCGCGAACAGTATTTCCTGCACAACTTCCTGTCGTCGCAGCCGGACCTGAACTTTCACAACCCCGCCGTCCAGGACGCCCTGATCGAGATGGCGCGGTTCTGGCTGGACAAGGGCGTCGACGGCTTCCGGCTGGACACGATCAACTTCTATTTCCACGACGCCCAGCTGCGCGACAACCCGCCTTTGGCGCCTGAACTGCGCAAGTCGGACACGGCGCCCGCCGTGAACCCCTACAACCACCAGAGCCACCAGTTCAGCAAGTCCCAGCCCGAAAACCTGGCCTTCCTGGAGCGGTTCCACCAGGCGCTGGTGCCCTATGGCGCCGCCGTCGTCGGAGAGATCGGCGACAGCGAACGCGGGCTGGAGCTGCTGGAGGAATATACCGGCGTGCCGGGCCGGGTGCAGATGTCCTATGTGTTCGACTTCCTGTCGGGCGACGACCTGCCTGCCGCGCGCGTGGTCGAGGTGTTCGACAAGCTGCATGAGATCGCGCCCAACGCCTGGCCCTGCTGGGCCATGTCGAACCACGACGTGGTGCGCCACGTGACACGCTGGAACCTGCCCGACCAGGCGGCCAAGGCCTATGCGACGGTGCTGTTGTGCCTGCGCGGTTCGGTCTGCCTGTACCAGGGAGAGGAGCTGGGCCTGCCCGAGGCGGAGCTGCGCTTTGAGGATCTGCGCGATCCTTACGGCATCGAGTTCTGGCCCGAATTCAAGGGCCGCGACGGCTGCCGGACGCCGATGGTCTGGGACATGGGCGTGAACGGCGGATTCTCGACCAGCCAGCCCTGGCTGCCCGTGCCGCATTCGCATCTGCAGCGCACCGTCGTCAGCCAGGAGGCCGACGCCCAGTCCATGCTGCACCATTATCGCTGGGCGGTCGGCCTGCGCCGCAAGCACAGCGCGCTGCGCGACGGAAACATGACCGACATCAAGGCCGAGGGGCCGGTGCTGTCCTTCCGCCGCCGCGACGCCAAGCAGACCCTGCTGATCCGCGCCAACCTGTCCGACGACGATGCGGGCGGGCTGATGCCGTGGCAGGTCCAGATCATCGAAGGGTAGGGGAGGAAGACCGCAAATGGCCGATCTGAAACTGAGGGACGTCGCCAAGTCCTATGGCGACGTGCAGGTGCTGAGGGACATCGACCTGGACATCCGCTCTGGCGAATTCATCGTCTTTGTCGGGCCGTCCGGCTGCGGGAAATCCACGCTGCTGCGCATGATCGCGGGCCTGGAGCAGATCACCGGAGGAGAGCTGCAGATCGGCGGACAGGTGATGAACGACATCCCGCCCAGCCAGCGCGGCATCGCGATGGTGTTCCAGTCCTATGCGCTGTACCCGCACATGACGGTGCGCGACAACATGGCCTTTGCACTGAAGATCGCGGGGCAGTCCAAGGACCAGATCAAGGCCGCCACCGACCGCGCGGGCAAGATGCTGCAGCTGACGCCCTATCTGGACCGCCTGCCCAAGGCGCTGTCGGGCGGCCAGCGCCAGCGCGTGGCCATCGGGCGTGCCATCGTGCGCGACCCGCAGGTCTATCTGTTCGACGAACCGCTGTCGAACCTGGACGCCGCCCTGCGCGTCGCCACCCGGATCGAGATCGCGCAGCTGAAGGCCTCGATGCCCGACCGCACGATGATCTATGTGACCCATGACCAGACCGAGGCCATGACCCTGGCCGACCGCATCGTGGTGCTGGCCGGCGGCGGCATCGCCCAAGTCGGCGCGCCGCTGGAGCTGTACGAGCGTCCGATGACCGAATTCGTGGCCCAGTTCATCGGCAGCCCGGCGATGAACCTGCTGCCCGGACGGGTCAAGACCGTGGGCGCGATGACCACCGTCGCGCTGGACGTGGGCCTGGAGGCGCAGGTCGCCATCCCGACTCGCGCCGGCGACGAGGGCATGGTCGTCAACCTGGGCGTCCGCCCCGAGGACATGCGCGAGACCGAGGGCACTCCGGTCTTCGAGGGCACCGTCGATCTGACCGAGGCCCTGGGAGAGGTCACGCTGCTGTATTTCGGCACCGGGGCGGAAACCGCGCCGATCACGGCCAAGCTGCCGGGCATCCACCCGGACCTCAAGGGCAAGCGCGTGCGCCTGACCGCCGATCCGCATGCCCTGCACCTGTTCCACAAGGGGGTGTCGCTGCTGTATCGCGACGGCGCCGACAGCCTGCCGCCCTATCAGCCGCGCATGGCCGCGCCGTCGGGCAGCATGGGCGGCACGCCCGCGCATTCCGATCATGGTCAGGACCGGGCGATGGACGGGATGATCATCCCCGAAGGCCCCGTCCGCTGACCCCCGCGGGGCGCGACCAAAGTCGCAGATCGCGCCCCGCAAACCGTGCTATACTTTCCCCATCCTGAGGGGGAGACCATGAACGCACGCAACCACGCGGACCTTGTGGCCGCGCAGTCGCAATCGCGCAGCGCGACCTCGGCGCTGGCCGCGTCCTGGCGGCGGTCCATGCTGAAGCACGGGCTGGACCCGGCAGACCGCCGCCGTCCCGACCGCCTGTCCGATCACGAACTGGCCGACCGCCATCAGGCGATGCAGGGGTTCCTGACCGTTGCCGGGCCGCAACTGGACCAGCTGTACAATCTTGTCGGCCTGTCGGGCTGCAACGTGCTGCTGACCGACGCGCATGGCATCGTGCTGGACCAGCGGGTGTCGGACGCCGACGCCCAGCAGTTCCGCGACTGGGGCCTGTGGCAGGGCGCCGACTGGTCCGAGGCCGCGCAGGGCACCAACGGCATCGGCACCTGCCTGGCCGAGGGGCGCGCCCTGACCATCCACCGCGACGAACATTTCCACACTCGCAACACCGCGATGTCCTGCATGGATGCGCCGATCTGGGGACCGGACGGGCGGTTGCTGGCGGCGCTGGACGTCAGTTCGGCGCGGGCGGACCAGACCGAACGCTATAACCGTCTGATCTCGGCGCAGGTGGCGCAGACCGCGCGGGCCATCGAATCGGTGTTCTTCCGTTCCAGCTTTCCGGGGGCGCGGATCGTGGTCGCCTCGGACGATCAAAGCGAACAGGCGGTGCTGCTGGCCGTCGATCGCGACGATCTGGCCATCGGCGCGACCCGCGCCGCTCGCCGCGCCCTGGGGCTGGAACGCGAGGGCGCGATCCGTCCCCGGCCCGCGGCCGATCTGCTGGGCCGACAGGACGACCTGCACGGTTTCGACCGGGGCGAGCGTGCCGCCGTCATCCGCGCCTGGCGCGGGCGGAAGGCAACGTGACCCAGGCCGCCCGCGCCTGGGGATCGGCCGCGCGACGCTGTACCGACGCATGGCACGGCTGGGGATCGGCGAACATCCGGCGCGACTGTCTCACGATTGAGACATCTTCTGCGCTGCGGCGTGGATCGGCTGTTGCCCCGAATCAGCCCTTGCGGGACCGTGACCCCATACCCGGACCGGGAGATCCGGGGTCTGACACTCTTTGGAGGAGGAACCGATGCCGAACGATCAGACGCATGAATTCAAGGGCGTGGGCGTGATGCCGTTTGCCCGCCGCTATGACAACTTCATCGGCGGCGAATGGGCAGCCCCCAAGTCGGGGCGCTATTTCACCAACACCACCCCCATCACCGGGGCCGAGATCGGCGAGATCGCCCGATCCAATGCCGACGACATCGAGGCGGCGCTGGACGCGGCCCACAAGGCCAAGGGTGCCTGGGGCCGCACCTCGACCACCGACCGGTCGAACGCGCTGCTGAAGATCGCCGACCGGATGGAGGCCAACCTGGAGCTGCTGGCCACTGCCGAGACCTGGGACAACGGCAAGCCGATCCGCGAGACGATGGCCGCCGACCTGCCGCTGGCGATCGACCATTTCCGCTATTTCGCGGGCGTGCTGCGCGCGCAGGAAGGCGGCATCAGCCAGATCGACGACGACACCGTGGCGTACCATTTCCACGAACCCCTGGGCGTCGTGGGCCAGATCATCCCGTGGAACTTTCCGCTGCTGATGGCCTGCTGGAAGCTGGCGCCCGCGCTGGCCGCCGGCAACTGCGTGGTGCTGAAGCCTGCCGAACAGACCCCCGCCACGATCATGCTGTGGGCAGAGCTGATCGCCGACATCCTGCCGCCGGGCGTCTGAACATCGTCAACGGTTTCGGCCTTGAGGCAGGCAAGCCGCTGGCGTCGAACCCGCGCATCTCCAAGATCGCGTTCACCGGGGAAACCACCACCGGTCGCCTGATCATGCAGTACGCGTCCGAGAACCTGATCCCGGTCACGCTGGAACTGGGCGGCAAGTCGCCCAACATCTTCATGGAGGATGTCTGCCGCGAGGATGACGATTTCTTCGACAAGGCGATCGAGGGTTTCGTGATGTTCGCGCTGAACCAAGGCGAGGTCTGC
This sequence comes from Paracoccus sp. PAMC 22219, assembly GCF_000787695.1. Taxonomy (GTDB): domain Bacteria; phylum Pseudomonadota; class Alphaproteobacteria; order Rhodobacterales; family Rhodobacteraceae; genus Paracoccus. Next base: position 23,379 of record NZ_BBPH01000120.1, read on the forward strand.
ACCTGCCCGTCGCGCGCCCTGATCCACGAGCGGATCTATGACCAGTTCATGGAAAAGGCGCTGAAGCGCGTCGAGGCCATCGTGCAGGGCGACCCGCGCGACAGCGCCACGATGATCGGCGCGCAGGCGTCGTCGGAACAGAAGGACAAGATCCTGTCCTATTTCGACATCGGTCGCAAAGAGGGCGCCGAGGTGCTGATCGGCGGCGAGGCCGCGGATCACGGCGGAGAACTGTCGGGCGGGTTCTACATCAAGCCGACGGTCTTCAAGGGCCACAACAAGATGCGCGTCTTCCAGGAGGAGATCTTTGGCCCGGTCGTGTCCGTGACCACCTTCAAGGACCAGGACGAGGCGCTGTCGATCGCCAACGACACGCTGTACGGGCTGGGCGCGGGCCTGTGGTCGCGTGACGCGAACACCTGCTATCGCTTTGGCCGCGCCATTCAGGCGGGCCGGGTCTGGACGAACTGCTATCACGCCTATCCGGCCCACGCGGCATTCGGCGGCTACAAGCAGTCGGGCATCGGGCGCGAAAACCACCGCATGATGCTGGACCACTATCAGCAGACCAAGAACATGCTGGTCAGCTACAGCCCCAAGAAGCTGGGCTTCTTCTGAGACTTTGCGGGCGGCCTTCGGGTCGCCCGCAACCCGCACCGATCCTGCGGCGTTGGGCCAGACGCCACCTGCGGAGCGCGCCATGCCCAAGGACAGCATCATCGACCCCGAAGACGCCGCGATCAGCGCAGGTCTGACCTATGTCAACGACGACATGCCTGGCATCACCCGCATTCGGTCGGGCAAGGGGTTCTCCTACAAGGGGCCGAACGGGCGCACCATCGCCGACAAGGCCGAACGCAAGCGGCTGGCATCGCTGGCCATTCCGCCCGCCTATGGCGACGTCTGGATCTGCCCCGATCCGCGCGGCCATATCCAGGCCACCGGGCGCGACGCCAAGGGCCGCAAGCAGTACCGCTATCATCCCGACTTCCGCGAATTGCGCGACAGCAGCAAATACGACCGTATGCTGGAATTTGCGCGCGGCCTGCCCAAGCTGCGCGCCCAGGTCGATGCCGACATGGCGCGCCGCGGCCTGCCCGCCGAAAAGGTTCTGGCGACCATCGTGTTCCTGCTGGAAAACACCATGATCCGGGTGGGCAACACCCGCTATGCGCGCGAGAACAAGTCCCACGGGCTGACCACGCTGCGGATGCGCCACGTCACGCTGGACGGCAATCAGGTCCGCTTCAAGTTCAAGGGCAAGTCGGGCAAGGAATGGAACCTGGGCCTGCGCGACCGCCGCATCGCCCGGATCATCCGTGCCGTGCAGGAGATCCCCGGCCAGCACCTGTTCCAGTATGTCGACGATGACGGCACCCGCCGCCAGGTCACCTCGACCGAGGTGAACGACTATCTGCGCCAGATCACCGGACGCCAGATCACCGCCAAGGATTTCCGCACCTGGACCGGCACGGTGCTGGCCGCCTTGGCGCTGGCGGAATACGAAAAGGCCGACAGCGAGGCCGCCGCGAAACGCAACGTGCGCGACGCCATCGAATCGGTCGCGGCGCGCCTTGGCAACACGCCCACCATCTGCCGCCAGTGCTATGTGCATCCCCAGATCATCGACGCCTATCTGGCGGACGAACTGAAGCTGGAGATCGCCGGCACCATCGACGACACCTTGACCCAGACCGACCTGCGCCCCGAAGAGACGCAGGTTCTGCGGTTCCTCAAGAAGAGGCTGAAGACATGAGCACCGTCACCGCCACCCCCGCCGCCCTTGACCTGATCGCCGAGATCGTGGCCGATCACGGTCCGGTCCTGTTCCACCAGTCGGGGGGCTGCTGCGACGGGTCGTCGCCGATGTGCTATCCGCAGGGCGATTTCCGCATCGGCGACCGCGACATCCGGTTGGGAGAGATCGGCGGCGCGCCCTTCTACATCTCGGCCAGCCAGGCCGAGGCCTGGGCGCATACCGACCTGATCATCGACGTGGTGCCGGGACGCGGCGGCATGTTCAGCTTGGACAACGGCCGCGAGAAGCGGTTCCTGACCCGGTCCGAGATGTGCAGTATCTGAGGTCCAAGCAGCGTTGTGACCGGGGCAGGGCTGCGCTAGACACGGGCGACACCTGCGAAAGGCTTGCCCCATGACCCACAGCGTCTTCATCGATGGCGAGGCCGGCACCACCGGCCTGCAGATCCGCGACCGCCTGCTGGGACGCGACTACATCCGTCTGGTCCAGCTGGACCCCGCGATGCGCAAGGACCCCCAGGCCCGCGCCGACTGCTTTGCGCAGGCCGATGTCGCGATCCTGTGCCTGCCGGACGCCGCCGCGCGCGAGGCCGTGGCCCTGACCGCGGACATGGACGTGCGCCTGATCGACGCGTCGACCGCGCACCGGATCGACCCGGACTGGGTCTTCGGCTTTCCGGAACTGGCCCCTGAGATGCGCGAACGCATTGCCGCCGCGCGGTTGGTCAGCAATCCCGGCTGCTATTCGACCGGCGCGATCGCCATCATCGCGCCGCTGGTCGCCGCCGGGCTGATCGACGAGACAGAGGCCCTGTCGATCAACGCGGTCAGCGGCTATACTGGCGGCGGCAAGGCGATGGTCGCGGATTATGACGCGGGCACCGCGCCCGTGCATTTCGTCTATGGCCTGGACCAGCGCCACAAGCACATCCCCGAGATCATGACCCATGGCGGCCTGCTGCTGCAGCCGGTCTTTGCGCCCGCTGTCGGGAATTTCGCGCAGGGCATGGCCGTCCAGCTGCCGCTGCACCTGGACGACGACCGCAGCGTCGCGGCGCTGCACCAGGCGCTGGCCGACCATTATGCGAACGAGGCCTTCGTTCAGGTCGTCCCCGCCGCCCAGATCGGTGCCCGCATCGACCCGACTGCGCTGAACGGTAGCAACGTGCTGCGCCTCAGCGTGCATGGCGACGACGAGGCCGGATGCGCGACCATCGTCGCGGTGCTGGACAACCTGGGCAAGGGCGCGTCCGGTGCCGCGGTCCAGAACCTGAATATCATGCTGGGACTGTCCGAGGGCACCAGCCTCTGACAGTTCCCCGCAACCCTTGCGAGAAAGTTAACGACGCCGCGCGATAGGTTTTGACGCCTGATCAGGCAAAAGGTTAATGCAAGATTGTCCGGACGGGGCAATTTTGTGCATCGTTATCCGGACATGGTATTTGTCATAGGGTTTGACGATGGCACAGATTTACGCCTTTCGCAGTTTCGACCAATTGAATTTCGACCTCAGCCCCATTCATTTCAACGCGATAGGCGCCGAGTTCCAGAACGACAGCTTCACCCAGAACCGCGGTCGTGTGATCGAGGACCTGCTGGTCGTGGCCTATGAGGAGCGTGGCGACTTCTATGGAATCGGCTTCGGAGGCACCGGGTTCCGGTCCGACGGCAGCCGGATCACCGGCGGCAACGTGACGCTGATCTCTCAGGTCTCCAGCGACGGGTTCGGCTATGAACCGACTTGGGAGGTCGACCGGATCAGCATTCCGCTGGCAGACCTCTATGACGCGATGACGACGCGCAGCACCGTGGATGACCAGCGTCTGGTCTCGCGGGCGCTGTCGGGCAACGATGTCTTCACCCTCAGCTTCGAAGACGACCGCGCGTTTGGCATGGCGGGCAACGATACCCTGTACGGCAATGGCGGCAACGACATCCTGGGCGGTGGCGTGGGCAACGACATGCTGTTCGGAGGCTCGGGGTCCGACCGGCTGCAGGTCGACGCGGGCAACGACCTGATCGACGGCGGGGCCGGCATCGACACCGTCGTGCTGCAGGGCGCCCAAGGCGGCCGCATCGACCTGGCGCTGACCGGGCGGCAGGACACCCGCCACGGCCTGGACACCATCCGCGGGGTCGAGAATGCCGATGGCGGCGCAGGCAACGACACGCTGTTGGGCAACGCGCAGGGCAACCTGCTGCGCGGCAATGCGGGCAACGACTGGCTGGAAGGCCGCGCGGGCAACGACGCGCTGGAGGGCGGTTTCGGCAACGACCGTCTGCATGGCGGGCTGGGTGCGGACCGTCTGGCCGGCGGTCAGGGCAACGACACGCTGATCGGCGGACAGGGCGCGGACCTGCTGGCCGGGGGTGCGGGGCGGACACGTTCGTCTTCGGCGGGCTGGCCGACAGCCAGGGCAGCCAGACCGACCTGATCATCGATTTCCAGCGCGGCAGCGACCGGATCAACCTGTCGGGCATCGACGCGGACTGGCTGACCCCCGGGAATCAGGCGTTCCAGATGACCGATGGTTTCGAACCCGGTCAGGGCGCGCAGCTGATGGTTCAGTACGTGCCGCAGACCAACGTGACGCGCGTGGTGATGGACGTGAACGGCGATGGCCGTGCCGATGGGCTGATCCGCCTGTCCGGCCAGATCTCCCTGACCGAGGCGGATTTCATTCTGTGACGTGACGGTCTGGGGCGCGAGGGAGAACAAGCCTTCAGTTGCGACGGTGCTCTGGTGACGGATCGAGGCGTGGCTGTGGCACGGGCCGCCCTTGATCCGGACCTGTCCGAGATGTCGGCTTGCGCAGTTGATTGAGGAAGCTAACGGCAACCCATGCTGCGGCCTTTTCCTGGAACGGGCAGGTCCGCAACCTGGCCAGGATCGCAGCCCTGATGAAAGACGTTTTCGGGCTTCAGACGGAGCGTGACATTCGCAAGACGGGTGAGGCCATGATCCGCCATTGGTCGGAGGACAACAGTCTGCGGCTGATTTCGTGCGCGATGTGACACAAGGTTCGCCTTTGTTGCCATGTACCGTCCCACCTGGTCGGTCGGCCTTACGAGACGCAGTTGGGTTTGCGCTCCGGCCTCCACGCCGGGCCGCGCGGCCAGCACCCAATGATGGCAAGCGGATCACGGCGACCATGACGCGTTTTTAGGCCAGAGATCGCACCTATGGTTCGCGCGTAGGCGGGATGTTCCGGAGGAGGGACAGGTCTGCAGCGGACCCTGCGGCTGATGCGATGCAATGCCTTGGGGGGCAGGCCCCCCGGCGCCGTGGTAATTCCAGGGACGATGGGGACGCTTCCTCATTGCAGACATCAAGGCGGTGAACGTCACCGATTCAGGTGAATCGGCGAGGCTTGACCGGGACTTTCAGGCAGAGCGGCCGACCGAACGTAGCTGGCTGATTTACCGTCATCCGAACCGCCGAGGGCTGTTGACCTGCCCGCGCTGGTTTCTCGTTCGTCACGAGAGTCTGCCGGTTTAAGATTGATAATCGGCGGATGGATCAGGGCAAGCGTCCGGCGCGCCTCCAGTCGCTTCTGGTTTCCGAACGAGGAGTGCGGCCTGACATCGGTGTCGTCGTAGCGCCAGAGAGTGATTTTGCGGGGCGCATTGTCCAAGGTGTCTAAGGTCTCGTTTGGGTAACCGTACATGATCACCGTCGCGCAGGCTGCCTTTCCAGGACTCGATGAAGGCATTTTGCTGCGGCTTGCCGGGATCGCTCCATTAAGGGCAGGGCGAGAGTTGGATCTGGTCTTTGCATCAGGATATGTGCCTCCACGTCCTGCAAGATTGTGGCGTTTGACCCGGTCTGTCGAAAAGGAACGCGTATCCATCCGATGACATCGCGATGGATTTCCGCTTCGTCACTGGCAGGAAAGCTTCGTCTGAAGGACCGGCCGCGCTGATCGCCCGCCGATATCCCGATTTCGCGAAAGACGGCGCCGAATGCTGAGCCGCCAGCAGGTGCCACACACCGTGACCTTGCCGACCAGCGCATTTCCATTGTCATGCAACGGTCACAATTCGTCACTATTAGTGTCATGAGCCTGTAGTAACAGTCGCTGGCAAGCTCACTCCACAGGAGAAGACATATGACATATTCAGGCTTTGCCGCCACTGCGCTGTCCGTGATCGCCCTGACCGCATCCGGCGCTGCCGCGCAGTCGCGTGATCAGGTCCAGGTTGCCGGTTCGTCGACGGTGCTGCCCTATGCCACCATCGTGGCCGAGCTGTTCGGCGAGAACTTCGACTTCGGCAGCCCGGTCATCGAATCCGGCGGGTCGTCGACGGGTCTGCGCCGCTTCTGCGAAGGCGTGGGCGAGAACACCATCGATGTCGCCAATTCCAGCCGCGAGATCCGCGAAACCGAAGTGGCGGAATGCGCCGCCAACGGCGTGACCGACATCATGGAAGTGCGCATCGGCTATGACGGCATCGTCTTTGCCAGCGCGCAGTCCGGCAACAGCTTTGCGTTCACGCCGTCCGACTGGTTCAACGCGCTGTCGGCCAAGGTCGTGCGCGACGGCGCCGTCGTCGACAACACCGCGGCCAACTGGTCCGAGGTGAACCCCGCCCTGGCCGACCAGGAAATCCTGGCCTTCGTGCCCGGCACCCGTCACGGCACCCGCGAAGTGTTCGACGAAAAGGTGATCCTGCAGGGCTGCGAGGACACCGGCGCGATGGAGGTCTTCACAGCCGAGATGGGCGAGGAAGAGGCCGAGGCCGCCTGCATGACCCTGCGCACCGACGGTCGTTCGGTCGACATCGACGGCGACTATACCGAGACGCTGGCCCGCATCGGGTCGTCGCCCAACGGCATCGGCGTGTTCGGCCTGTCCTTCTACGAGAACAACACGGACACGCTGCAGGTCGCGACCATGGGTGGCGTCACCCCCTCGACCGAGACGATCGCGTCGGGCGAATACCCGGTGTCGCGTCCGCTGTTCATCTACGTCAAGAAGGCGCATATCGGCGTCATTCCGGGCGTCAAGGAATTCGCGGAGTTCTTCGTTTCCGATGCCATCGCCGGTCCCGACGGCCCGCTGGCAGCCTATGGCCTGGTGTCGGACCCGGAGCTGGCATCCGTCCAGCAGGCCGTGGCCGATGAAGTGACCATGCAGTGATGACAAGCCGGACCGGCGCGGATCCACGCGCCGGTCCGACCTTCCTGTTTCGCTGCTGAAGAAGCCGTCACCTTTCCCGTCGCCATTTCCGAGGTTCCCTGATGCCAATGTCCTGGGCCCTGCTGGCCGCCATGCTGCTGGCGACGGCCGGATTTTACATCGGACGCAGCCGCGCCTATTCGGCGGGCGGCAGCGATGTCCGAAACCTGCACAGCCGTCCGACATATCACGGCTTTAGCGTGGCGCTGTCCGTGGTGCTGCCCGCCCTGATCGTCCTGGTGCTGGCCTCGGGGCTGCGCATGTCGGGCGTGATCCCTGCCACCTCGAATGCGGTTGCCGGTCTGCTTGCACTGGGTGCGTCGGTCGCGGGGCTGGGATGGGCGATGACCCGGATCGATGGCAGCTTTCGTGCGCGAAACTCTGTCGAACGGATGGTCCTGGGGCTGATGATCTTCTGCTCGATGATCGCCATCGCCACCACGCTTGGCATCATCCTGTCGCTGATCTTCGAAACCATCAGCTTCTTTCGGCAGTACAGCCTGACGGAATTCTTCTTCGGGACGACGTGGTCGCCACGGTTCGAGGGGAATTCGCGCCTGGGCATGCTGCCGCTGCTGTGGGGAACGCTGTATATCAGCTTCATCGCACTGCTGGTGGCGGTGCCCATCGGCCTGCTGGCGGCGATCTATCTGTCGGAATATGCCAGCCCCCGCCTGCGCAGCATCGCCAAGCCCGCGGTCGAGGTTCTGGCCGGCATCCCCACCATCGTCTATGGCCTGTTCGCGCTGGTGACGGTGGGGCCGATGCTGCGCGACTGGATCGCGCAACCCCTGGGCCTTGGCAATTCCGGGTCGTCGGTGATGACCGCGGGGCTGGTCATGGGGATCATGCTGATCCCGTTCGTCAGCTCTCTGTCCGACGACATCATCAACGCGGTGCCGCAAAGCCTGCGTGACGGGGCCCTGGGCCTGGGGTCCACCCCGTCCGAAACCGTGCGCAGCGTCGTGCTGCCCGCCGCCCTGCCGGGCATCGTGGGCGCCATCCTTCTGGCGGCCAGCCGCGCCATCGGCGAGACGATGATCGTGGTGCTGGGCGCCGGTGCCGCCGCCACGATCAGCGGCAACCCCTTCGAGGCGATGACCACCATCACGGTCAAGATCGTCAGCCAGCTGACCGGCGACAACGACTTTTCCTCGCCCGAGACGCTGGTGGCCTTTGCTCTGGGCCTGACGCTGTTCGTCATCACCCTGGCCCTGAACGTCATCGCGCTTATCATCGTGCGCAAGTATCGCGAGCAGTACGAATGACCGATCATCCCCGCGCCCCCGCCACCAAATCCCTGTATGTCCAGGACGCGCGCACCCGCCGCCGCAACGCCGCCGAGAAACGGTTCCGCGCCTATGGCCTGACGGCCATCGCACTGGCCTGCGCGATGCTGGCGGTGCTGGTCTTCACCATCGTCCGCGACGGGTCCAGCGCGTTCCGCCAGACCTATCTGTCGATCCCCGTGGCGCTGGACGCGCAGATCCTGGACCCTGACGGCAACCGCGACCCGGCAGAGATGGCGGGGGTTCTGACCCTGTCCTATGGGCAGGTGCTGGACCGCGCGCTGGACGCGGCGGTGTCCGGGCTGAACCTGCAGATCGACGGGTTGGAAAGTGGCGATGTCGACGGCCTGATCTCGCGGGACGCGTCGGCGCAGCTGCGCAACCGCGTGCTGGCAGAGCCGGAGCTGGTCGGGCAGGTCGTCGACGTGAACGTCCTGGTGAACGGCCGGATCGACGGATACTTCAAGGGCCGCGTCACGGCCGAAACCGCGGCGCGCGACAGCAACGTATCCCCCCAGCAGCTGCTGCTGGCGCAGGCGCTGGCCGACAACGGCACGCTTGTCACGCGGTTCAACTGGGGCTTCCTGACGCTGCCGGACGCGTCCGACCAGCGCCCCGAGGCCGCGGGCGTCGGCGTGGCGATCCTGGGGTCCCTCTACATGATGCTGGTGGTGCTGGTGCTGGCGGTTCCGATCGGAGTCGGCGCCTCCATCTATCTTCAGGAATTCGCGCCCAAGAACCGGTGGACGGACATGATCGAGGTGAACATCGCGAACCTCGCGGCGGTGCCGTCGATCGTGTTCGGGATCCTGGGCCTGGCGGTGTTCATCAACTTTGCGGGTCTGCCGGCATCGGCACCCATCGTGGGTGGTCTGGTGCTGACCCTGATGACCCTGCCCACGATCATCATCGCGACACGGGCGGCGCTGCAATCCGTGCCTCCCTCGATCCGCGACGCGGCGCTTGGGGTTGGCGCGTCCCGCATGCAGACGGTGCTCCACCACGTCCTGCCGCTGGCGATGCCCGGCATTCTGACCGGGACGATCCTGGGCCTGGCGCAGGCCTTGGGAGAGACCGCGCCGCTGCTGCTGATCGGGATGGTGGCGTTTGTCCGCGAATATCCCGGAGCCCCGCCCGAAGGTCTGTTCGATCCGGCATCGGCGCTGCCGGTCCAGGTCTACAACTGGACGCAGCGGAGCGATCCTGCGTTT
>NZ_BBPH01000119.1 GCF_000787695.1 Paracoccus sp. PAMC 22219
AGCAGATCGGCCCCGGCCCCGCCCGCGCGCCGGGCCTGACCCGCGACGGCACCCCGCCGCCCCTGCAATGGGACGCGGGCCATAAGGCCCCCGATCTTGCCGAGATCCCGCTGGATCAGGGCCTGCATCTGGATGCGGGTTCGGTGATCGCGGAAACCGTGCGGACCCTGTCCTGCCCCCAATGCGGCGCGCAGGTGCAGCTGGACGACACCCACCACGCCAGCGCCTGCCCGTTCTGCGCATCGCCCGTCGTCACCGACACCGGTGCCACCCGGCGCATCAAGCCGCAGGGCGTCCTGCCCTTTGCCCTGACAGAGGCGCAGGCCCGCGACGCGATGAAGGGCTGGCTGGGAAGCCTGTGGTTCGCGCCATCCGGGCTGGTCGCCTATGCGCGCAAGGACCGTCGGCTGACGGGCGTCTATTCGCCCTTCTGGACCTTTGACGCGGCCAGCCACACCCGCTTTCGCGGCCAGCGCGGCGATACCTATTTCGAGACGGTCTGGGTCACCCAGACCATCAACGGCCGCAGCCAGCGCGTGGCCCAGCAGGTGCCGCGTATCCGCTGGCGGCCCGCATCGGGGACGGTGGCGCGCGACTTCAACGACGTGCTGGTGCTGGCCTCGACCGCGCTGCCCGCGCGGATCACCGATGCGCTGGTGCCGTGGGACCTGTCGCAGCTGGCGACCTATGACCCGGCCTTCCTGTCGGGGTTCGAGGCCGAGGGCTATACCGTGCCGCTGGCCGACGGCCACCACGCGGCCCGTGCCCAGATGGCGCAGGTCATCACCACCGACATCCGCCGCGCGATTGGCGGCGACCAGCAGCGGATCGAGGCGCAGGACAGCGCCTTCACCGCCGAAACGTTCAAGCATGTCCTGCTGCCCGTCTGGACCGCCGCCTATCGGTACAACGGAAAAAGCTTCCGTTTCGTGGTGAACGGCCAGTCGGGACGTGTCATGGGCGAACGCCCGTATTCGGCGTGGAAAATCGCCGGGGCCGTGGCCGTGGCACTGGTAGCGTTAGCAGCCATCCTGTATCTGACGCAGTAAGGCCGAACCAAGGGGGAACCGACCATGATCCTGTGCGCAGGCGAATCGCTGATCGACATGGTGCCGACCGATGGCACCTTCCGCCCGCTGGCCGGCGGCGCGGTCTACAACACTGCCATCGCGCTTGGCCGCCTTGGTCAGGATACGGGCTATCTCTGGCCGATCAGCCGCGACCCCTTTGGCGACCAGATCCTGCGGCCCCTGGCCGAGGCCGGCGTGAACACCGACCTGTGCCCCCGCACCGACCGCCTGACCACGCTGGCGCTGGTGACCCTGACGAACGGAGAGGCGCGGTATTCCTTCTATGACGAAGGCTCGGCCGGACGGATGCTGCTACCCGAAGATATCGGCCCGCTGCCCGACAGCGTGACCGCGCTGTTCGCGGGCGGGATCAGCCTGGTCCCCGACCCCTGCGGCGGCACCATCGAGGCGCTGATCGCCCAGCATCACGACCGTCTGCCGGTGATGATCGACCCGAACATCCGCCCGTTCTTCATCACCGATGCGGGCGCCTATCGCGCGCGACTGGCGCGGCTGCTGCCCCTGGCCGACATCGTGAAGCTGTCGGCCGATGACCTGGAGTGGCTCTATCCCGACCTCTCGCCCGAAGATGCCGCCCGTGCCGTGCTGGCCACCGGCCCGCGGCTGGTCCTGCAGACCGGCGGAGAGGCCGGCGCCAAGGCGATCTGGGCCGGAGAGACCATCCACGCCCCCGCCGTCCGCGCCACGGTCGCCGACACGATCGGCGCGGGCGATACGTTCAACGCGGGCGTGCTTGCGTCGCTGGACCGCCAAGGCCTGCTGTCCAAGGACGCCATTGCGGCGATCACCCCCGACCAGATTCACGCGGCGCTGACTCTCGGCGCACAAGCCGCCGCCATCACCGTCTCACGCCCCGGCGCGAACCCGCCCTGGTCGCACGAAATGCCAGCCTGATACCGCGGAGGGTCCGGAAGGGGCGCAGCCCCTGCCGGCGGGGGGGTCAGACAGCGGTTCGCCATCGGTTCAAGAACCGCTGACTGACGGGGGCTTGCCCCCCGCTTGCCACCGCGGGACGCAAATGACCTAGCCCTCCGCCCGCCACCGCTGGACAAAAATAGCTCAGTCCGCCGGATGCCACCCGCCGCTGCGCGGCTCATCGGGTTCGTCATCCTCGTCCAGCTCGGCCGCCGTCCCGGTGAAGGCCTCAAAGGCGCCCTTCTGCCGCGCGGTCCAGCGCAGGTCCAGGTGAAGCCCATCCTCGCCCGCATCCTCGCGCTCGACCACGCCCGCCTCGTGCAGCCAGGCACGGCTGCGACCGTCGGCGAAGTCCAGGACCACATGACCCTCAAGGCGCGGCTCGTCCAGAACCTCGCCCAGCTGTCGGTCGATGGCCGCGATCAGATCGTCCAGCCCCTCGCCCGACAGGGCGCTGACGGCCTGCACGCCCTCGGTGCGGGCATCGGTGCGGCGCAAGGCGGCGCGGGTATCGTCGCCCAGGGCGTCGATCTTGTTCCAGACCTCGATCGCAGCCACATCCTCGTCCACGCCCAAGCTGTCCAGGATCGCGGCCACGTCATGGGCCTGCTCCTCGGTTTCGGGGTGGCTGATGTCGCGCACATGCAGGATCAGGTCGGCCTCCAGAACCTCCTCCAGCGTGGCGCGGAAGGCCGCGACCAGCTCGGTCGGCAGGTCGCTGATGAAACCCACCGTGTCGGACAGGATCACCTTGCGGCCCGAACCGCTGCCCTGCGCATCCGGCAGCTTGATGGCGCGCATGGTCGGGTCCAGCGTCGCGAACAGCATGTCCTTGACGAACACGTCCGCGCCGGTCAGCCGGTTGAACAGCGTCGATTTCCCGGCGTTGGTGTACCCCACCAGCGCCACGATCGGATAGGGTACCTTGGCACGCGATGCGCGGTGCAGGCTGCGCGTCTTGACCACGCGGTCCAACTGGCGGCGCAGGCGGGTCATCTGGTCGTCGATGGCGCGGCGGTCAGCCTCGATCTGCGTCTCGCCGGGACCGCCCACGAAGCCCAAGCCACCGCGCTGACGCTCCAGGTGGGTCCAGGCGCGCACCAGCCGCGTGCGCTGATAGGACAGCGCCGCAAGCTCGACCTGCAGCACGCCTTCACGGGTGCGGGCGCGGTCGGCGAAAATCTCCAGGATCAGCCCGGTCCGGTCCAAAAGCTTGACGCCCCAGTCCTTTTCCAGGTTGCGCTGCTGCACCGGGGTCACGGGGCCGTCGACCAGCACCAGCTCGACCTCCAGCGCCTCAAGACGCTCCTTGATCTCGGCCAGCTTGCCCTTGCCGAACAGTTTGCCGGCATTGGGTTCACGCAGGTTCGCGACCTCGGACCCGACCATCTCGATGCCCGGCAGCGCCAGGGCCAGTGCCACGGCCTCGGCCAGCGAATGCTCGGGCTCGCGCCGCTGCGTGCGGGCGCGGCCCAGATCGGGGTGGATCACATAGGCGCGTGTCGGCTTGGCTGCGGTTTCCGTCAGTTCGGCCAATCAATCCTCGCCTTCGTACAGGGTGATGGGCTGGCCCGGCATGATCGTGCTGATCGCGTGCTTGTAGACCAGTTGCGACTGCCCGTCGCGGCGCAGCAGGACGCAGAAATTGTCGAACCAGGTGATGACACCCTGCAGCTTGACGCCGTTGATCAGAAAGATGGTGACCGGCACCTTGGCCTTGCGGACATGGTTCAGGAACGCATCCTGCAGGTTCTGCTTGTCGCCAGCCATTTGTTTATCGTCCGTTTTTCACTGTCCCTGTCCATTCAACATCTAAGCCCATGCCCCACCCCATGCAAGCATGGCGGATTTCGCGGAAACCGGAAGGCAACATTTGGGCCACACCTAGCGGCGCCAGAATTCCGGAGAGAACAGCGCCAGCACCGCCAGCGTCTCGATCCGGCCCAGAACCATCGCGCAGGCCAGCACCGCCTTGGTGAAATCGGGCAGGCCCGACCACCCCTCCCACGGCGCGGACGCGATGCCGGCGGTCCCCTCGAAGGCAGGCGTCAGGGGAATGGCGCTGGCCAGGGGGCCGGCATTGGTCAGCGCGGCGATGGACAGGATGGTCGCGGTCTCGAACTCGATGGCGTGGATGGACACCAGGCTGACGACCAGCGCGATGGAAATCGCGAACAGCATGAAGAAGATGAACGCCAGATAGGCCCCCTCGCGGCGCAACCTGCGGGCGATTCGTCCGCCGCCAGACACGGAATGAGGGTGAATGATCCGCTCCATCTCGCGCTGGCCGTGACAGGCCAGCGCATAGACGCGCAACAGCTTGACGCCCCCCGCGGTCGTGGCGATTCCGCCGCCCATCAGGGCCAGCCCCGCCAGCACCAGCCCCGGCGCATCCAGCCCCGACCAGGACCGCGCCCCAGCCCAGGCAACCGACGTCCAGCCCGTCGTGGTCAGATAGCTGAGCGCGCTGAACAGGCTGCCCCACAGCGCCGACAGCGCGCGGCCGACCTCGGCCATGCCGGTGGGATCGGGGGGTGCGGCGCGGTCGACCTCGATCGCGCCCAGGAAATGGCGCAGGAACAGCATCGCGCCCACCCCCAGCACCAGCCCCAGGGCCATGCGCAGTTCGGGGTCCCAAGCCAGCCGTTCGGTCGCGCGCAGCGCGGCGCCGCCGGGCCAGAACCGCCGCGACAGGGCCGGGATCAGGAAGACGAAGACCAGCATCTCTCCGGCGATGCCCGATGCCTCTCCGGATGGCCCGATCACCGGAGAAATGCCCGAAGTCGACAGCGTCCCCATGGCCCGCGTCAACGCCACGAAGGACGGATCGCCCAGCATCAGCAGTCCGACCCACAGCACCAGCGTAAAGCCCGCATAAAGCGGCCCCACCTGCAACGCGGCGCGACCAAGCCGGCTGGCGGGGTCGGCCAGCTGCGTGTCGAAGCTGGGATCGGACAGGTGCAGGACGGGGCGGCGGGGCTGGTCCGACGGCGGCAGGTGTTCGCGATATTCCTCGCGGCCATAGGGGTTCGACATGATCTCGAACCCGCCCACGCGCAGCGGCGCCAGTATCGCGACCGCCGCGACCAGCACGAAGAACCCGCCCATCCAGCCCACCATCGACCGCCACAGATGCAGCGGCAGCGGCAGCAGGTCGGCCGAATACAGCGACGCCCCGGTGGTGGTCAGCGACGACACCATCTCCCACCAGGCGTTGAAGAACCCGGTATCGGGCTGGCTTTCCGCAAAGGGCACGGCCAGCAGCAGCGGCATCAGCCCATAGACGCCCAGCATCAGCAACAGCATCTCGCGGGCGGTCTGGCCGCGGGGGTTGGCCTGCGCCGCAAGCCCGATCAGCCCGCAGAAGGTCAGCGTCAGCAGCGATGCGTAGAAGAAGTTCCGCGCGATGGCGGCGTATCCGGTGACCGAGGCGAATGCCGCGGGCGCCAGCATCAGCACCGCCGCCACCCCGGCCAACAGCACCAGCACCGGCATCCGCAGAAGAAAGCCCGTCATCGCCCGCCCCTCAGAAGAAGTCGATCGAGACCTGCAGCAGGCGCTCGACTTCGGGGACGTCCTTGGACAGGGCAAAGATCAGCACGATGTCGCCCTCGTCGATGCGGGTGTCGGCCAACGGCTTGACCACCCGGTCGCCCTTGCGCACCGCACCCAGCAGCGCGCCTTCGGGAAAGTCGATGTCGCGGATCGCGCGCCCGGCCATGGGGCTGGTGGACAGGACCTGCGCCTCCATCACCTCGGCCTCGGCATCCCCGATGGAATAGATGTCGCGCACCCGCCCGTGGCGGATGTGGCGCAGGATCGTCGACACCGTCGTGGATCGCGGGTTGATATAGGCGTCGATGTCCAGCGCCCCCATCAGCGGCACCAGCGTGGGGTCGTTGATCAGCGCGATGGCCATCTTGGCCCCCGCCTGCTTGGCGCGCACCGACGCCAGGATGTTCGTCTTGTCGTCGTCGGTGACCGCCAGCACGGCATCGGCCTGCGGGACGGCGGCCTCCTCCAGGATCTCGGCCGACAGGCCGTCGCCGTTCAGCACGATGGTGCGTTCCAGCCGGTCGGCGGCGAATTCGGCGCGCCCGCGGTCGCGTTCGATCAGCTTGGCGCGGATGCGGTCGGGCCGCGCCTCCAGCGCCTGCGCCACGGCCAGACCCACATTGCCCGCGCCGATGATGGTCACGCGTTCCTGTTTCTGGGGCGGCTTGCCAAAGATGTCCAAGGTCCGCGCCACGTCGTCGATATGACTGAAGACATAGATCTGGTCATGCGCGAACAACTGGTCGCCGGGTTCGGGCGCGAACAGCCGCCCCCTGCGACGCACGCCCGCCACGATGGCGCGCAGGCTGGAGAACAGCTCGGTCAGCTGGCGCAGCGGCGTGTTCAGCGCCGGGCAGTCGGGTTCCAGATCGATCCCCAGCAGCTGGATCTTGCCGTCCATGAACGTCTCGACGTCAAAGGTCGACGGCGCCGACAGCCGCTGCAGCGCGGCCAGCGCGACCTCGCGTTCGGGGCTGATGACCACGTCGATGGGCAGGTGTTCGGTGCGGTACAGGTCGGAATAGATCGCGTCCAGATAGGCGCCCGACCGCAGGCGCGCGATCTTGCGCGGCACCTGAAAGATGGAATGCGCGACCTGGCAGGTGACCATGTTCACCTCGTCCGAATGGGTAGCGGCGATGATCAGGTCGGCGTCGCGCGCGCCCGCGCTGTCCAGGATGTCGGGATGGCTGGCAAAGCCCGTCACCCCCTGCACGTCCAGCGATTCCGTCGCCCGGCGCACAAGGTCGGGGTTGTTGTCGATGACGGTGACATCGTTGCGTTCGCCCGACAGGTGGCGCGCGATCTGCCAGCCGACCTGCCCTGCCCCGCAGATGATGATCTTCATGCGTCACCCTTTTCGTCCCGCGCCCCCTTGCCTAAGCCGGGCGCGCGGTCCGCGCAAGCGGCAGGCTATTTGCCCAACATCAACTCGTCCTCGCCGCGCATGCCGCCGACGACGCCCAGGGACTTCAGCTTGCGGTGCAGCGCGCTGCGCTCCATGCCGACGAACTGCGCCGTGCGGCTGATATTGCCGCCGAACCGGTTGATCTGGGCGACCAGGTATTCGCGCTCGAACAGCTCGCGCGCCTCGCGCAGTGCCATCGCGGTGACCGACGGCCCCAGGCTCAACGTGTCGCTGTTGTCCGGCGTGGCGCCTTGGGGCTCCAGCTCGGACGGCAGGATCGGACCGTGGCTTTCCGCCAGGATCAGCACGCGTTCGATCACGTTGCGCAGCTGGCGGATGTTGCCGGGCCAGCGCATGGACTGCAGGGCCGCCACGGTTTCCTCGGGCAGATCGCGGGGCGTCAGGCCCTGGTTCTTGTGGAACTGCTCGATGAAATGGCGGGCCAGCGCGGCGATATCGTCGCGCCGGTCGGCCAGCGACGGCACCGCGATGGGCACCACGTTCAGCCGGTCGAACAGCTCCTGCCGGAACCGACCGGCGGCGATCTCGGCCACCAGGTCGCGGTTCGTCGACGACAGCACCCGCAGATCGACCCGCACCTTGTCCGCGCCGCCCGCACGCACGAACTGCTGTTCGGTCAGCACGCGCAGGATCTTGGGCTGGGTGCCCATGGGCATGTCGCCCACCTCGTCGAAATAGATGATGCCGCCATGCGCCTGCTCCAGCAGACCCGGCTCGATCCCGCGTTCGGGGGATTCGCGGCCGAACAGCACCTCCTCCATCCGCTCGGGCTCGATCGTGGCACAGGGCACGGTGACGAAGGGCGCCGACGCGCGGGGCGAATGCGCGTGGATATAGCGCGCGGCGCTTTCCTTGCCGGTGCCCGGCTCTCCCGCCAGCATGACGCGGCCATTGGACCGCGCCACCTTGTCCAGCCCGTCGCGCAGCCGCTTGAAGGCCGCGGACTGGCCCAGCATGTCGGCCACGCGATCACCGCCGCGCCGCAGGCTGCTGTTCTCGCGCCGCAGGCGAGCGGTTTCCATGGCGCGGTTGATGACCACCATCAGCTGATCGATGTTGAAGGGCTTCTCGATGAAATCATAGGCCCCCTGCTTGATCGCCGCGACCGCGATCTCGATGTTGCCGTGGCCGGAGATGATGATCACCGGCACGTCCGGGTTGTTGCGCTTGACCTGTTTCAGGATGTCGATCCCGTCCATGCGGCTGTCCTTCAGCCAGATGTCCAAGATCATCAGGGACGGTTCGCGGTCGTTCAGGGCCGCCACGGCCTCGTCCGAATTCGCGGCCATGCGGGTGTCGAAGCCTTCGTCGCGCAGGATGTCGGCGATCAGTTCGCGGATGTCGCGTTCATCATCGACGATCAGGATGTCGTTCATGGTGTCGCCTCGTCTTTTTCTTGTCTGCTCTTGGTCTTGGGGGCCGGACGGGGTGGCGTTCGCGGGGCAGCCGGATCTCGGCCATGGCGCCGGGCGGATCGGGCGCATCGGTCAGGGACAGGCTGCCGCCATGTTCCTCGACGATCTTCTTGACGATGGGCAGGCCCAGCCCGGTGCCGTGGCTTTTCAGCGTCACATAGGGCTCGAACAGCCGCGACCGGTCGGCGGGCAGGCCCGGACCGGTATCGGTGATGCGGATGCAGACGGATTCGGGCTGCACCTCCAGCGCGACGGCGATCTGCGGCGTCCAGCCGGGGATATCCAGCGCCGCCTGCTCGTCGATGGCCTCTCCGGCATTCTTCAGCAGGTTGGTCAGCGCCTGGCGCATCATGCCCGCGTCGCAATCGACGATCACCGGATCGTCGGGAATGTCGCGGGTGATGGTCGCGTGCAGGGCGTCCTGCTGCAACAGCAGCACCTGACGCAGCAGCGCGGCCAGGTCCGTCTCGGCCCGGTCGGGTTCGGGCATCCGGGCAAAGCGGCTGAATTCGTCCACGATCCGGCGCAGGTCGTTGGTCTGGCGGATGATCACGTCGGTGTACTGTTCCAGCGCGGCGCGGTCGCCTTCGGCTGCCAGCGGCCCGAACTTGCGGCGCAGGCGTTCGGCGGACAGCTGGATGGGGGTCAGCGGGTTCTTGATCTCGTGCGCGACGCGGCGGGCGACGTCGCCCCAGGCGGCCATGCGCTGCGCGCTGACCAGCTCGGTCACGTCGTCGAAGGCCACCACATACCCCTCCAGCGCGCCGTCGGTGCCGCGGCGGACGGCCATGCGGACCAGCAGACTTTCGATGCGGCCCTCGCGCATCAGGCGGACCTCGTCCTGGATGGTTTCCGCGACCGATGCCGACAGGCGCGCGAACAGCGGCGCGAATTCGGGCACCACCTCGGACAGCAGCGCGTCGATGTCGCGCTTGGCGTCCAGCCCCAGCAGCCGACTGGCAGAGCGGTTGACGAAGTCGATTTCCCCGGCCGCGTCCAGCCCGATGACCCCCGACGTGACCGAGGTCAGCACGTTGTCGAACAGCCGCCGCTGATCGTCCGACAGACGATAGCTTTCGACCAGCTCCTCGCGCTGCGTCTTCAGCTGGCGGGTCATGCGGTTGAAGGCCTGGCCCAGGGTCTGGATCTCGTCGCCGGTGCGGACCTCGGGGACCTGGACGTCCAGATCGCCGCGCCCCACGCGGTCGGTCGCCTGCGCCAGCAGGCCGATGGGCCGCGACAGGCGGGACGCGAACCACAGCCCCAGCCAGATCGCCGCCGCCACCAGCAGCAGCGCGAACCCCAGATAGACCAGCGAAAACTCCAGCAGGACCTGGCTGCGCATCTCCTCCAGCTGGCGGTAATCGCCGGCGGTGGCGCGAGTGTCGTCGACCAGCCCCAGCAGGTCGCCATCCACGTCGCGCGTCACGTACAGGTATCGGTCGGCCAATGGCGGCAACGCGACCAGGGCGCGGAATTCGTCGTTCGCCCAATCCTCGATCAGGGCGATGCCGTCGGCCTGCGCGCGGTCCAGCTGTTCCGTGCCCGGCGCCTCGTACCAGAACAGATAGCTGCGCTCGCCTCGCGCGCGGATCTCTCCGGCGCCGTTGATGATATAGGCCTCGCGCAGGCCCCGCTGGATCAGGCCCTGCCCCTGCGCCAGCAGCTGGCGCATCTCTCCGTCCTCGATCAGCGGATTGGCGCGCCCGGCCTGGGTCAGCACGCCCGCCAACGCGCGCGCATCCTCGGTCAGGTCGCTGCGATGTTCGGCGTGATAGGCCTCGGCCGCGGCCTGGGATGTGGTGACGACCTGCTGAACGCGGTCGGAAAACCAACCCTCCAGCCCGATATTGACCAGGAACCCCGCAAACAGCGCGACCAGAACCGTGGGCACCAGCGCCAGCCCGGCAAAGATCGCGACCAGCCGCGCATGCAGGCGCGACGCGGGCGCCGTGCTGCGCCGGGCCGAGATCAGCCGCGCCATCCGCGCGACGATGAACCCGATCAGCACGATCAGAAACGCCAGGTCCGCCAACAGGACCATCCGCAGGGTCGCGCCCTGCATGCCCCGCCCGAACGGTCCCATCACGGCCAGCGTCGCCACGGCCAGCGCGACGCCCGCCAGCACGATGCCCCAGGTCAGCGCCCCGCGCCACGGTCGGGGCAATCGGATACGGGCCAGCCTGTCCCAGCTGAGCCCCGATGCCAAACCTGCCATATCCCCCACTTGCCGTCTTTCGCGGCTTTTGTTGCAGGCGTGCGTGTCCTTCGCGCTGTGCCCTGTGGCGGTTTTACATCAGTTTGCGCCTCCGTGTCACCTCGATATTCAGCTCGGTCAGTTTCTTGCGCAGCGTATTGCGGTTGATCCCCAGCAGATCGGCACAACGCAGCTGGTTTCCGCCCGTCGCATCCAACGCCACCTGCAGCAGCGGGCGTTCGACTTCGCGCAGGATGCGGTCGTACAGGCCCGGCGGCGGCAGGGCGTCGCCATGCAGGTCGAAATACCGCTGCAGATGCGCCTCGACCGAATCCGACAGGCGCGATCCGACCTGCGGCAGGCTGACGACGCCCGCGGGTTCGGGCGCGGGGGTCATGGCTGATACGGGCGCCGATGCGGGCGCGCGGTGGCCGGACTGCTGGGACAGCGCCTCGCGCATTTCGGCGGTGCTGATGGCGGGTCCGCTGGCGGTCAGGGCCAGGCGGCGCATCATGTTTTCCAGTTCACGCACGTTGCCGGGGAACGCGTGCGCGCGCAGCATGGCCGCCGCATCGTCCGACAGCAGGCGTTCGGGCAACCCCTGGGCCGCGGCGCGGGCCAGCAGATGGGCGGCCAGCGGCAGGATGTCGTCGACGCGCGCACGCAGGGGCGGCACGCTGACGGTGACGCCCGCCAGGCGGTAATACAGGTCCGACCGCAGCCGCCCCGCGGCCACGTCGGCCTGGGGGTCAGACCCGGTGGTCGCCACGATGCGGGGCGCGTGGGCGCGGTCGGGGCCGGCCTCCATCGTCTCGATCAGACCGATCAGGCGGGCTTGGGCGCCCGCGTCGAACCCTGCCGGGTTCTCGATGATGATCGTGCCGCCGCGGGCCTTGTCGGCGGCGCGCGCGATCGCCTCCTCGGTCGCGTCGGACGAGGTCAGGATCGCCAGCCCCCGGTCGCGGCGATCCGACAGTTCATGAAAGCTGCGCGCGATGGTGGTCTTGCCCACCCCCGCTTCGCCCGCGATGATCACCGGCAGGTCGGCGTTCAGCACGCGGGCGACCATCCGGAACAGCGCCTGCATCGACGGCGCATGCCCGATCAGCGGCATGGCCGGGTCGGCGGCCTCGCGCGGGGCGGGCAGCGGTTCGGGGATCGGGTCCGACTTGCGCGGGCGGCGCGACAGGGCCTGATTGGCCTTGGACATCAGGTCCGGCAGATCAAAGGGCTTGGGCAGGTATTCGAACGCCTCGGCCTCGGTCGCGCGGATCGCGGTCACGATGGTGTTCTGGGCCGAGATCACGATCACCGGCAGGTCGGGCCGCGCCTCGCGGATGGCGGGGATGCGGTCGATGCCGTTGCCGTCGGGCATCATCACGTCGGTGATGACCAGATCGCCCCGCCCCTCCTCGACCCATTTCAGCAGTTGCGCCAAGCTGCCCGTGGCGTGAACCCGGCAGCCCGCGCGGGTCAGCGCCTGCGTCAGCACCGTGCGGATGGTGCGATCGTCGTCAGCAATCAGAACGGTGCCGTCCATGGGTTCAGGTCCTTATGCCTTTGGCAGGGAGATGCGGAACACGGTGCGTCCAGGGCGGCTGTCCACCCGGATCAGCGCGCCGTGGTCGGTGATGATCTTGCTGACCAGCGCCAGGCCCAGCCCGGTGCCGTTTTCACGGCCGGACACGAACGGCTCGAACACCTGGTCGGCGATGGCGGGGGGAAAACCGGGGCCGTTATCCTCGATCTCGATCTGCAGGGGCAGCGAGCGGCCCGTGGGGTCGGTCTCATCGGGGGGACGGCGCAGCGTGTGATCGTAATGGGTGCGCAGGCGGATCGTGCCGCCCGCCTTGCCGTCCAGCGCCTCGGACGCGTTCTTGACGAGGTTCAGGCAGACCTGCACCAACTGGTCCGCATCGGCCAGCGCCATGGGCAGCGACGGGTCGTAATCGGTCACGATCTGCACGTCGCGCGCAAACCCCGCCTTGGCCGATCGGCGCACCTGTTCCAGCACATCGTGCACGTTCAACGCGCCCAGATGGGGTGCGGACGTGTCGCCGAACCGTTCGACCTGATCCAGCAGCGCCACGATGCGGCGCGATTCCGCGACGATCATCTCGGCCATCTCGCGGTCCTCGGGGGTGGCGTTCATCGCCATCAGCTGGGCCGCGCCGCGGATGCCGGCCAGGGGGTTCTTGATCTCATGGGCCAGCATCTCGGCCATGCCGATGGCGCTGCGGGCCGCGCTGCGGACGTGGCGGGCCTGATGCGCGCCGTCATCGTCCTGCGGCACGATCAGCAGCGACACCGCGCCCCCGGCCTGACCGGCGGGCCCCGCATGGACCGCACCGCGCCGCGCCTGATGGCCGCCTGCGCGATCGCCGATCTCGAACTGGACGCTGGCTTGGTACAGCGCCTCGTCGCTGGCGCGCACGCGGGCCAGCAGCGGCGCAAGGCCGGGCTGCAGACGCAGGCGGATCGACATCTCGTCCCCGTCCAGCGGCTTGCCCAAGGTCGAATTGCGCGACAGGTTCAGCCAGATTTCCGCCGCGTCGTTCATCGCGGCCACGCGCCCCTCGGCGTCCAGGATCAGCGCGGGCAGCGGCAGCGCCTCCCACCCCGGGCCGGGGGTCGCCTCGTGAAAGTTGCGCGGCCGGGGAGTCATGCGGCCACCCCTGCGGCGTCGCCAAAGGCGCGGGCGATCAGGTCCAGCGTGGCGCGGGGGGTGTCCGCGCGCATCATCTGGTCGCGCAGCGGCGCGCCGTTCGCGTCGGCATACCAGCCAGATGCTTGCGCGCGACGCGCAGGCCCAGGTCCGCCCCATAGAAGTCCAGGATATCCTCGTAATGCTCGGCCACCAGATCGGCCAGTGCGGCGCCTTGCGGGACCTGCGGCGCGGGCGTGCCCCACAGGTCATGCGCGATCTGCGCCAGAACCCAGGGGCGGCCCTGCGCGCCGCGCCCGACCATCACCGCATCCGCGCCCGACGCCGCCAGGGCCGCGCGCGCGCTGTCGGCATCGACCACGTCGCCATTTGCGACCAGCGGCGGGCGACCCGGCAGATCGGCCACCGCGCGGATCGCGGACCAGTCGGCCTGCCCCTTGTAGAACTGCGCCCGCGTGCGGCCATGCACGGTCAGCATCGCCACCCCCGCATCGCGCGCCCGCGCGGCCAGATCGGCCGCGTTCAGGCAGTCGTCGTCCCAGCCAAGGCGCATCTTCAGCGTCACCGGCACCGACACCGCGCCCACGACGGCATCGACCAGCGTCATCGCATGGTCCAGATCGCGCATCAGCGCCGCGCCGGACAGGCCACCCGTGACCTTCTTGGCAGGACAGCCCATGTTGATGTCGATGACGCGCGCGCCCATGCCCGCCACGATGCGGGCGGTTTCGGCCATCGGCGCGGCCTCGCGGCCCGCGATCTGCACGCTGACAGGCAGCGCGCCCTCGGTCAGGGCCTTGGCGCGCACCGCGGCGCGGGTGGAGGGGCGCGGCGTCACCATCTCGGTCGAGGCGACCATCTCGGACACCATCAGGCCCGCGCCGAACCGTGCGACGGCGCGGCGGCAGGGGACGTCGGTGATCCCGGCCATCGGCGCAAGGAACACCGGCGGGCCAAGGGGTGTGTCACCAAGCAGGATCGGGTCGGGCAATCGCATGTTCTGTTCCTTCACCCCGGGGCAGACCGCCCGCAAGAACGGCAGGGGGCGGCTGGCCTGCCCAAATCGCAGGCGCGTCCCGGTTGCCTGCAAACCGGGCATGTTGCAATCATCTTAAGCAGACCGCGCGTCATGGCTGCAAGCGGGCCGATGTCGCAACCGGAACCGGAAGCGGCGCGGACGGCGGTGGCGGCGGGGCCCGTGTCGTGCTTGGATGGGCGCGGAAATGCAAGGGGGTGTCATGTTTCTGTCGGTCTTCGATCTGTTCAAGCTGGGTGTGGGGCCCTCCTCCTCGCACACGATGGGGCCGATGGTCGCCGGACAGCGGTTCCTCGACTCGCTGCGGCTCCAGCCGTTCCGCGCCCACGGGCTGCGCGCCAGTCTGCATGGCAGCCTGGCCTTTACCGGCAAGGGGCATGCCACCGACCGTGCAACGATCCTGGGGTTGGCGGGCTTCACCCCCGCCAGCATGGACATGGATGCGGCCGAGGCCGCCCTGGCCGACAACCGCGAAACCCGCCTGCTGCACCCGCAGGGACTGGGGCCGCTGGTCTTCGACCCCGACCGCGACCTGCGGTTCGATTACGACCACACCCTGCCCGGCCATGCGAACGGCATGACCCTGTCGGCGACCGACGCGCAGGGCGACGTCATCTATCACCAGATCTATTATTCGATCGGCGGCGGCTTCGTGATGACCGACCAGGAACTGGCCGACAAGGCGGGCGCGGTGCGCACGGATGCGACCTCCAGCGTGCCTTATCCGTTCAGCAGCGCCGCCGAGATGCTGGAGATGGCCCAAGCCTCGGGCAAGTCCATCGCCCGGATGAAAGAGGCCAACGAGCTGTGTTTCCGGTCCCGGCCCGACATGCTGGCGGGGCTGGACCGCATCTGGGGCGCGATGCGCGACTGCATGGACCGCGGACTGGCGACGGACGGCATCCTGCCCGGCGGGCTGCACGTGCGCCGGCGGGCCAAGGCGATCCACGCCAAGCTGATCGAGGAGCGCGGCCTGAACATGACCGCACCCCATGTCATCAACGACTGGATGTCCGCCTATGCCATGGCCGTGAACGAGGAGAACGCCGCCGGGGGCCAGGTCGTCACCGCCCCCACGAACGGCGCGGCGGGCACGGTGCCCGCGGTGATCCGCTATTGGCTGGACCATGTGCCGGGCGCGTCGGAACGCCTGCTGCCCGATTTCCTGCTGACGGCGGCGGCGGTGGGTGGGCTGATCAAGCACAATGCCTCGATCTCGGGTGCGGAATGCGGCTGCCAGGCAGAGGTCGGATCGGCCGCCGCGATGGCCGCCGCGGGGCTGGCCGCAGTTCTGGGCGGCACCCCCCAGCAGGTCGAGAACGCGGCAGAGATCGCGCTGGAACACCATCTTGGCATGACCTGCGACCCGGTGCGCGGGTTGGTTCAGGTGCCCTGCATCGAACGCAACGGGCTGGGTGCGATCAAGGCCGTGGCGGCCGCCAGCCTGGCCCTGCGCGGCGACGGCAGCCATATCGTGCCACTGGACGCCGCGATCGAGACGATGCGCCAGACCGGTCGCGACATGTCGGAAAAGTACAAGGAGACGTCCCTTGGCGGCCTGGCCGTGAACGTCCCCAACTGCTAGGGGGTCAGCTGCCCGCGCAGCGTATAGTGCAGGCCCTGGGGCAGGAATTCAGCCTGCCCCTCGCCGTTGAAATAGGCCGGCACGATCATGTTCACCAGGCGCGACCCGAACCCTTCGCGCGTGGGCGCCGCCACCGGCTGGCCACCGCGTTCCTGCCAGTCCAGCGCGAAATCATCGCCCATCACCGACCAGGACAGGTCCACCACGCCCTGCGGGCTGGCCAGCGCGCCGTATTTCGCGGCATTCGTCGCAAGCTCGTACAGCGCCAGCGACAGGCCGACTGCCTGCTGGCTGCTCAGCGGCACGGACGGGCCGGACAGGCGGATGCGGTCGTTGCCGACAAGATGCGCGCCGATCGACCGGGCCATCACCTCGGTGATGTCGGCGCTTTCGCCAAGGCCGGTGAACAGGCCCTGCGCCTTGGCCAGCGCCATGATGCGCGCGCCCACGGTGTCGCGCGCCTCCTGGATGCTGGTGGCGTTGCGCAGGCTGGAGGACACCACCGTCGAGGTCACCGACAGGATGTTCTTTATGCGGTGCAGCAGCTCTTCCTGCATGATCTGCTGGTTGCGGCGCGCCTGGACCAAGCCGGTCATGTCGACGGTGATGTTCATCAGTCCGGAGACCGTGCCGTCGTCGTCGTAAAGCGGGCTGTAGCTGAAGTTCCAGAACGTCTCTTCGTCGAACCCGTTGCGGGTCATGACCAGACGCATTTCCTCGGAATAGGTGCCGCGACCGGACAGGGTCTGATCGACCAGCAGCCGGACGTCATCCCAGACATCCGCCCAGATCTGCTGGAAGCGCTGGCCCAGGGCATGCTCCTCCTTGCCGCCCAGAACGTGCACATAGGCGTCGTTATAAAGCATGATCAGCTCCGGGCCCCAGAACATGCAGGCCGCATGGCGCTGTCCCAGCATCATCCGGACCGCCGTCAACAGCGCCACCGACCATCCGGAGATCGGGCCCAACGGGGTCGACTGCCAGTCGAAATCCCCGATCGCGCGGGCCATCCGCCCGTCGTCCCAGGAAAATCGTGCCCCCCCTGACAAGAAGGCGGGGTCTTGACCGTGTCGTGCCAAGCCTGTCATGTGGGTGCCGCCCGAGAGAACATCTCTGAAACCTATGCCGGGTTTTCCCCCGATTTCAATGCATAACCTGCAAATCCGCCCATTTCGCCCCGGCAATGATCATTTATCAAATGACTGAACCAATCGGTCCTTTCCGGGCGGCGGCAGGCTGCCGTCAGCGGGGCGTGACGCTTGCTCCCTGTGGCTGCGGTTGCTAACGCTTGAGTGACAGTGATCCCGCGACAAAGCCGCCCAGAACCAGAAGGCCAAAGCCCCATGTTCCCCCGCCTTGCCATCCTTGCCCTGATGACCCTGCCTTTGGCGCCTGCGACAGCCAGGTGATGACCGACCTGCGACGCGGGGTCGGCCTGGACGATGCCGCGGCCCAGCCCGAGGAACCGACGGGCCCGCGCCCGCCCGCCGTCTCTCCGCTGGAACAGCCGATCGAGACGGGCACCGTCGGGCGCGTCGTGCCGACGGCCGAGCCCCTGACCTATCGCAGCACCGCCTTCGTGGCCCGCGGAAACGAGCCGTTCTGGAACGTCCAGGTCAGCGGCGGCACCGCCGTCTATCGCACCCCCGACAACCAGTCGGGCCGCCAGATCCAGGTGAACCGCCTGGTCTTCGACCAGGGCGTCGAATACATCGGCGTGCTGGGCGGACGGCCGTTCGTGCTGAACCTGCGCGCGACGGAATGCCAGGACAGCATGGCCGACGAACGCTTTCCGCTGACCGCGCGCCTGACGGTGGCCGGCCAGACCCAGACCGGCTGCGCATCCCCCGCCCAGCCCGCCGCCCCCGCGGCGGAGGCTGCCGCGGATGCCGCACCGGCCGCCGCCGGATGACGCGCGCGCATGGGTCACGCATTCGTGTGTCGATCCGTGCCGCAAAGACTGCCACTGCGCCTGAAACTCCTGCCCTGCCCGCCCTGATCCTGCCGCCGAAAGGAAGCCGCCGATGCGCCGCTCGCGTCTGACCCGCCAGCTGATGGCCACCACCCTGCCCCTGGCCCTGATCGTGGGGTCGGGCGTCGGCGTCGCGACCGCCGACCCGATGCTGGGGCGCAACATGTCGACCTATGGCCTGCCCGGCGGCATCGACACGCCGACCGCCGAGACCATGCCCGACGGCAGCCTGGGCGCGACGCTGTCGCTGTCCGACTATGCCCGGCGCGGCAACGTCTTCTTTCAGGCGCTGCCGGGGCTGACGACGGTCCTGCGCTATGGCCGCGTCGACGGGATCGAGGATTTCCGGCAGGAGGGGTTCATCTCGGACCGCTCGCTGGACCTGCGCTATCAGATCGTGGACGAGGATGGCTGGCGCCCCGCGGTCGCGGTCGGCCTGCAGGATTTCCTGGGCACCGGGGTCTATTCTGGCGAATACATCGTGGCCACGCGCAACGTGACGCCGACGGTCCGCGCATCGGTGGGCTTGGGCTGGGGCACGCTGGCGGGCAAACCGCGCATCATCGACGTCGGCGACGAAGGCGGCACGCCCAATGTCGAGGACTGGTTCAGCGGCGGGGCCAAGCCCTTTGCCTCGGTCAGCTGGCAGGTCAACGACCGCCTGAACCTGGTCGCGGAATATTCCAACGACATCTATCGCGCGCGCTACAGCGACGGCAACGAGTACCAGCAGGGCGATGAGCCGGGAAGCAACATCAACCTTGCCGCCAACTATCGCTTTGGCCGCAACTACGAGGCCGGGATCTATACCATCGGCGGAGAGACCATCGGTGCGCAGTTCACCATAGCGCTGAACCCGCGCGACGCGACCTATCCGTCGGGCCTGGAAAGCGCGCCCGCGCCGGTGCGCCCGCGCCCGGCCCCCGCACAGGACCCCGAGGCTGGTCGGGCAGCTGGTCGCAGGACCCGACCGCCCAGCCCGCCATTCAGAAGGCCTTGGGCGACGGCATGGCCGACGAGGGGATGCTGCTGGAAAGCATGGCCCTGGCGCCCACCCGCGCCGAGGTCCGCCTGCGCAACCAGCGCTATATCAACCAGGCCGAGGCCGTGGGCCGCACCGCGCGCCTGATGACCCGCGCCCTGCCCCCGTCGGTGGAAACCTTCGTGATCACCTCGACCAGCGACGGGATGCCGACCTCTTCGGTGACCGTGCGCCGGAGCGACGTCGAGCGGCTGGAGAACACCGAGGCTGGCCAGATCGCTGCCGCATCGACCCTGTCGGATGCCGTTCCCGGCGCGCCGGGGCTGGTCGCCAGCCAGGGCCTGTACCCGCGGTTCCGCTGGTCGGTGAAGCCCTATCTGGACCTGGGCATCTTCAGCGCCGAGGACGGCCTGACCCACGAGGTCGGCGCCGAGGCCCGCGCCAGCTATGAGCTGATGCCCGGCCTGATCGCGACGGGCGCCCTGCGCCAACGCGCCTTCGGCGATATCGGCCAGCGCGGTCCGGGCATACCGGGACAGCGCGGCGAATACTTTACGCCCGACGAATATGAAGCGAACCCCGCCCTGGAAACCACGCCCGAGGGCGTGCCGCGGGTGCGGTCCGACACGCGGATGTACACCGGCAATTCCAGCCCGGTGATCCCGGAACTGACGCTGGCATGGTATGCCAAGCCGTCGGACGCGATCTATACCCGCGTGACCGTGGGCCTGTTGGAGCGCGCTTATGGCGGCGTGTCCGCCGAGGCGCTGTGGAAGCCCGCCAATTCGCCCCTGGGCTTCGGCGCCGAGATCAACCGCGTCCGCAAGCGCGATTTCGACCAGCTGTTCGATTTCCGCGACTATGAGGTCACGACCGGCCACGTGTCGGCATACTATGAGTTCACCCAGGGCTTCACCGCCCAGCTGGACGTCGGCCAGTACCTGGCGGGCGACGTGGGTGCGACCGTGACGCTGGCGCGCGAATTCGCGAACGGCTGGCAGATCGGTGCCTATGCCACCAAGACCGACCTGTCGGCCGAGGAATTCGGCGAAGGCAGCTTCGACAAGGGCGTGACCCTGTCGATCCCGCTTGGCTGGGCCACGGGCCAGGCCAGCCGCGACCGCGTGTCGACCAACATCCGGTCGCTGTCGCGCGACGGCGGATCGAGGGTCAATGTCAACGGACGCCTGTACGACCGTGTTCGCGAAAGCCACACCGTCGATCTTTACGAAGGCTGGGGGAGGTTCTGGCGATGAACGGACCGATGCAGATGCGCGCAATCCTTGCCGGGGCTGCCCTGGTCGCCCTGTCGGCCTGCGGCAATACCGGCGCGGACGAGGCCGGTGCCAGCCCGCTGTCGGTGCTGGCGCAGACCGCGACCCAGGCCATCACGGCCCGCGGGGCCGCCCAGCCCGCAACGCCCGCGCCCAGCCCCCAGCAGGCCGCGGCCGAGGCGCTGCGCGTCAATCAAGGCCCGCTGATCCAGGCGACCTTCGAAATCCCGGCCCGCACGCAGGTGCTGGCGCTGACGGGCACGAACGGCGCCATGCGCACCTACATGACCCCCGACGAACAGGCCGTGATCCTGCGCGGCGGCATGCTGATCGGCACCCGCGGCCTGGGCCGCGACCTGTCGGTGGCCGAACCCGGCACCGAGGGGCTGATCCGTGCGGGCCAGTCCGGCAGCGGCACCCGCGTCATGCGCTATCTGTCGGGCGACGGGCTGGAACGGCCGCTGCAGTTTTCCTGCACGACCTCTCCGGGTCCCAACCCGGGCGTGATCCTGGAAAACTGCGAGGGGCATGGTGCGACGTTCCAGAACAACTACCTGGTCCAGAACGGGCAGATCCCGGTGTCGCGCCAATGGATCGGGCCCGGCATGGGCTATGTGACCATTCAGACGCTGCGTCCCTGACAGGCGCCATCGGAACGGAAAAACCGGCCCTTTGCGGGGCCGGTTTTTTCATGCGCGGATGTCTGTCGGACAGGCGTGCGGGCAATGAAAAAGGGGCTGGCCAAAGGCCAGCCCCTTGTGGCTCGGACCGTGTGAACGATCCGATCCGATATCAGCTGTCGTCGTCGTCCGAAGCGACTGCGGCGATGACGCCCAGCAGCAGCAGGGCGGGGACGACCAGGCCAGCGTTCGAGGAAGCGGGCTGCTCCTCAACGATGACGGGCTCGACTTCCACGACGGGGGCGACATAGCCACCGGCCAGAGCCGAAGTTGCGGTCAGGCCGAGAGCGGCCGCGAAAGTAGCGAATTTGGTCATGATCATGCTCCGTTTCGATTGACGGCTGCCATTTCTGGCAACATCGAGGCGACAGTTACACAAACCCGAACAGTTGAAAAGCAGCATTGAATTGATTCCCCCGTGGGCCTGCAAGCACTGTTGCATATTGGCCAACACCTGTTTCGGCGCTTTGTTCCGACCCCGTCAAACCCCCGGAAAAACTGTGACAATTCGGCACTATGCCCGGCGAAGTGCCTGTGAGGCGACGAAAAAGATCGCCGCTGCGGTCACGATCGAGGGACCTGCGGGCGTGTCGAGTCGCAAACTGGCCCACAACCCCAGGATGACGGATGCGGCGGCGATCAGGGCCGCACCGGCGGCCATCCGCTCGGGGGTTCGGGCCCATGTGCGGGCCGCCGCCGCCGGCACGATCAGCATCGCCGAGATGAGCAGCGACCCCACCACTCGAATCGCCAGGGCGACCACCACGGCCAGCGCCAGGGACAGGACCAGGCGTTCCACGCGCGGGTCGATTCCCGCGGCCATGGCCAGCTCCTCGTTCAGGCTGCTGGTCACAAGCCGTTGCCAACGCAGGATCAGGACCGCCAGAACCAGCGCCGCGCCCGTCCAGATCAGCACCAGATCAGTGCGGCCCACCGCCAGGATGTCGCCGAACAGATAGCTGGACAGATCGGACCGCGCAGCAGGCACAAAGCTGATCGCGACCAGGCCCACGGCCAGCGCGGAATGCGACAGCACCCCCAGGATCGTGTCCATTGCCTGCCCCCGCGTGACTAGCGCCGACACCAGGCAGGCCATCGCCACGGCGACCGCCAGCGTGCCGGCATAGATCGACACCTCGAAGGCCAGGGCCATCGCGACGCCCAGAATGGCGGCATGCGCGGTCGAATCGCCGAAATAGGCCATCCGCCGCCACACCACGAAACTGCCCAGGGGGCCCGCCACCAGCGCCAGCCCCAATCCCGCCAGAACGGCGCGCACGAAGAAATCGTCAAGCATCGGTCGTCACCCCTGCGCCCGGTCGGCGTGGTCATGGCCGCATCCCGGCCCGTGGACATGCGGCGTCAGGTCGTGGTCATGGTCGTGATCATGGCGGTGCTGGTACAGCGCCAGTGTGCCCTCGGCCCCGGCGCCGAACAGGGCGCGGTATTCGGGGGCGGTGCTGACATGCTGGGGCGTGCCTTCGCAGCAGACATGGCCGTTCAGGCAGACCACCCGGTCCGACGACCGCATCACGACCAGCAGGTCGTGGCTGACCATCAGCACGGCGGCGCCGGTCTGACGGCGCACCTCCTCGATCAGTTGATAAAACGCCACGATGCCCGGCTGGTCCAGCCCCTGCGTGGGTTCGTCCAGCACCAGCAGATGCGGGTCCGCCAGCAGCGCGCGGGCCAGCAGCACCCGCTGAAACTGGCCGCCAGACAGCTGCGTCAGCTGCCGCGCGCCAAGGCCCGGCACGCCGGTGCGGATCAGCGCATCCTCGGCCTGGTCGTCGGACACGCGGACGGGAAGCGACAGGAACCGCCGGACAGTCATCGGGATGGCGGTGTCCAGCTGCACCCGCTGCGGGACATAGCCGATGCGCAGCCCCTGCCGGCGCGTCACCGCACCCGAGGCCAGCGGCATGTGCCCCAGCAGCGCCCGGATCAGCGACGACTTGCCCGACCCGTTCGGGCCGACGACGGTCACGATCTCGGCCGGGCGGATGCGGAAATCGACCTGGGCCAGCACCGGGTCGGTCGTGCCGGGGCGATGGATCGTCAGCGCGCGGGATTCGATCAGCGGGGTCATGCGACGCCTTCGGCGGCACAGGTGGCGCACAGGCCAAGCGCCTCGATCGTGGCGCGTTCGACGCGGAACCCGCCTTGGGCCGCGACCGCGGTCAGCGCGTCGCGGATCGGGGCGGCGGCGGCCTCTGCGACCTTGTCGCAGCTGCGGCAGATCAGGAAGGCCGGGTGATGGTCGTGACCCGGATGCAGGCAGGCCGCGAATGCGTTCAACCGCTGCAGCCGGTGGGCCAGCCCGTGCGTGACCAGAAACTCCAGCGCGCGATAGGCGACGGGCGGCTGGCGGCCGAACCCTTCGGCCGCAAGTCGGTCCAGCACCTCATAGGCGCCCATCGCCCGGTGGCTTTCCAGCAGGATCTCCAGCGTGCGGCGGCGGACGGGGGTCAGGCGTGCGCCCTGCTCGGCCAGCCGGGCCGCAGCCTCGTCCAGCGCACGGTGCGCGCATTCGCGGTGGTCATGCGGCGCGAATGTCGCGGCGATGACATGGTCGTGGTCGTGGTCTGGCACGGGGGTCCTTCACGCAGCGATGCGTTACTTTATTACAATGCGGTTGACTTGTTACCCTGTAACACACAGAACCCTGCCATCGCAACAAACCCGCCCTGCAAAGGAGATCCCGATGCGCAGCCCTGCATCCCTTGCCGCCATCCTGTCGCTGACCGCCGTTCCCGCCCTGGCCGCCCCGCAGGTCGTCACCGACCTGGTCCCCACCGGTGCCCTGGTCCAGGAGGTCATGGGCGATCTGGCCGAGGTGCGCGTGCTGCTGCCCCAAGGGGCCAGCGCCCATCATTACCAGATGCGCCCGTCGGACGCCCAGGCCCTGCAGGGGGCGGATGTGGTGATCTGGATGGGGCCGGACCTGACGCCGTGGCTGTCGCGGGCGTCGGACACGCTGTCGGGCGCCGCGCAGCTGCGCCTGCTGGAGGTCGAGGGAGTGACCCTGCGCGATTATGCCGGCGCGGCGTCGGACGACCACGCGGACCACGCGGGTCATGACGACCACGACCACGACCACGACCACGACCACGACCACGACCACGACCACGACCACGACCACCAT
>NZ_BBPH01000118.1 GCF_000787695.1 Paracoccus sp. PAMC 22219
GGCGATAGCGCTTCAACAGCCTGAAAACCTGCCGACGTGTCAGATCCAGCACGTTCGCCGCGCTGCCGACAGACAGCCGACCATCATCGACCTGCGCCAAAACCTCCACGCGGTTCAACTCGCGCTCGCTCATCATCACCCATCCCATGTCCGCTCATCCTCATGTTCTGTCGAGGGCAGAGTGACATTCCTGAATTGCTCATGGGCGACATTTTAGCTTTGCGGCTACACGGCTATATCGGTGATAATCTGAATTATGTAACATATCGACCTGCGCAGCCGTGCATTCCACTTTTTCATCACTTGTCCGCGTGCCCCGCATCTTCCAATGTCCGGGCAAAATTACCGGAGGATGTGATGGCCGTCTCACCACCAGTCTGTGATTTCGACGCTCCTTGGCACGACTTCGCGCTGCCGGATACCGACGGGCAATTGCTGACGCTTTCGCAGGTTGCCGGGCCGCGTGGCACGCTGGTGATGTTCATCTGCAACCATTGCCCCTATGTCCGGTCGATACTGGACCGGATCGTGCGGGATGCTCATGCGCTGATGGATCAGGGTGTCGGCGTCGTGGCGATTTCGGCCAACGATGCGCAGGCCTATCCCGAGGATGGACCCGACCGCATGATAGACTTGGCGTTGCAGAACGGGTTTCGCTTTCCCTATCTGTATGACGCGGATCAGGCCGTGGCGCGGGCATATGGGGCGGAATGCACGCCGGACTTCTTCGGCTATTCCGCTGACGGCCGGCTGCAATATCGCGGCCGCCTGGACGCATCGGCCCGCACGGCGGCCGAACCGGATGCGCGGCGCGACCTGTATCTTGCCATGGTGCAGATCGCCGAAACCGGGCAAGGTCCGCGCGACCAGGTGGCATCGATGGGATGCTCGATCAAATGGAAGGCCGCATGACCATGGACAGACCCTGCCCGATCGTATTCGACCTGGACGGCACCTTGATCGACAGCGCGCCCGACATCCATGCCTGCGTGAACGCGGTGCTGCGGCAGTACCAGATCGCGCCGCTGCCCTTGGCGCGCGTGCGCAGCTTCATCGGCGGCGGGGTCGAGCTGCTGTGGACGCGCATCATCGCCGCCTGCGGGATCGAGCCTGTGCACAGGCCTGCGCTGATCGCGGCGTTCATGGCGCGGTATCACGACGCGACCGCCCTGACGCGGATGTTTCCCGGCGTGATCGAGGCCGTGGGCCAACTGGCCGATGCTGGCCATCCGCTTGGCATCTGCACGAACAAGCCGATGGGACCGACGCGCAGCGTCCTGCAGCATTTCGGGCTGGACCGGCTGTTCCCGGTCGTCGTCGGCGGCGACAGCCTGCCGCAGCGCAAGCCCGACCCTGCGCCGCTGCGCCTGGCGCTGCAGATGCTGGGCGTCGAGGGGAATGCGCCCCGCGCCTGTATGTAGGCGACAGCGAGTTCGACGCGAACTGCGCGGCGGCGGTGCCGGTGCCGTTCCTGATCTATTCGGGCGGCTATCGCATGACCCCGATCGCCGATCTGCCGCATCACGCAGCCTTTGACCGGTTCGAGGATCTGAACGGACTGGTGGATCAGGCGATGGCGCTTTAGGCCTCCGGCTTGACAAGGGGTGGCGAAAGACGCCACTTCGGGGCGGACCCGTGCACGAAAGGCCCCATGATGGATTTGCGCCAAATCAATCCCGACCTTGCCGTTTCTCCGCAGATCCTGCCCGAAGATGTCCCTGCATTGGCCGAGGCAGGCTTCAAGGTGCTGATCAACAACCGCCCCGACGATGAGGTCGGCGCCGATATCGATCATGACGCGATGGCCCGCGCGGCGGCCGATGCCGGAATGCGCTATCACTATCTGCCATTTCATCCCGGCCAGATCACGCCCCAGCTGATCGCCGATTTCGGGGCGGCGACGATGGGTCAGGGGCCCGTCATCGCCTATTGCCGGTCGGGAAACCGGTCCACCGTGTTGTGGGCGCTGAACCAGGCTGGTCGCATGCCCGAGGACGAGATCCTGAGCACCGCCGACGCCGCCGGCTACGACCTCAGCGGCGTGCGGCCGCTGATCGCGTCTTTGGCCAGCCGCAAGGGATAGAGCGGGCAGGGCAAGGCCCCCTGCCCCGCCGTCTTACGCTGGCACGCCAAATGAACGCTTGACATTTGCGGTCCAGCCCAAACCCGATTGATCTTCGGTGCGAATCGCCGGGCGTTTCATCACGCTCGGCTTGTCGCCCATCATGGCAACCGGATCGGCGGCGCGCTCGTCTTCGGACATGCCGCGCCAGGTCAGGCTGGCGCGGTTGATGATCTTGTCACCGAACTGGGCGACCAGCGCCGCACGTTCGTCAGGGGACAGCGGCTCTTTCTGGACATCGCGGAACTGCACCGTCCATCCGTGGTCCTGCAGGTCGGCCTGCGCCTTCTGGCAGGTCGAACAATGGGCAAGGCCGTACATCGTCAGGGTCTTGGACATGGAAACCTCGTCAGATCAGGGGAACGAAGGGCACGCCGCAGGCGGTCAGGGTCAGGGTGGCCAGCAGGGCGAGGGTCAGGCGCATGGGTCGTGGTCCTTCATGGGGTCAGGCCCGATGTATCGCGCCCCGTACGCAGTGCCACAAGTCACAAATCGTCGCTGCCGGGGTCGTGGAATTGCGCACGCACGCGGCGCATCGCCCACCACACGCCCAGCACCGTCAGCGGCGTCAGCACCGCGACGACCAGCGTCTTGTCCAGCCCCGCGCGCCCCGCAAGCGGCGCCAGCGCATAGCCCAGCAGCCCGACCGCGTAATAGCTGATCGCCACGACCGACAGCCCCTCGACGGTGTGCTGCAGGCGCAGCTGCATGTCGGCGCGGCGGTCCATGCGGTGCATGATCTTCTGGTTCTGGGCGCTGCGCTCAACATCGACACGCGTGCGCAACAGTTCCGCGGCGCGGGCGGTGCGTTCCAGCATCGTGGCCAGCCGCCGTTCCGCCGATTTCGCAGTCCGCATGGCGGGCTGATACCGCCTGCGCATGAATTCGGTCAGCATCTGGCGGTCCAGAAACCGCGTCTCGCGCAGCGCGGCGATGCGGTCATGCACAATCGCCTCATAGGCGCTTGTGGCGCCGAAGCGGAAGGAATGCAGCACCGCCTGTGCCTCCAGCTCGGTCGAGACCGCCAGCAGATCGTGCAGCAGCTGTTCGGCGGGCTGGGCATCATCGGTCATCGATTCCAGGATCGCGGTCAGGCGCGGCTCCAGTTCATTCAGGCGGTTGCCAAGGCCACGTGCGCGACCAAGGCCCAGCATCGACATGGCGCGATAGGTCTCCAGCTCGACCAGGCGGTGCACCAGGCGACCGACGCGGCCCTCGGACGTGCCGGGTCGCACAAAGATCGCGAACCGCATCCAACCATCCGCGTCGATGCGGAAATCGCCCGCGACCATCGCGGTCTCGTCCAGAACCCAGATCGCGGCCAGGCTGTCGCGCGCGAACCAGCCGTCGATGCGGGCCAGCGCCTCGGCCGGGTCGTCGGGCAGCAGATCGACCTGGATCATCACCGCCGCGACGCGCTTGCCCGGCGCGGCGTGCTGCCAGGCATCGGGAAAGATCGCCGCCGCCGACGGGTCGAACGGCCGGATCGGCAGGCCCGGCGTCATCGCCATGTAGGTCACGAATTCGGTGTGACTTTCCCACTTCAATTCGTGCCGGCCAAGCTGTCCCTGATAGTGGCTGTCTTCGGGATCGGGGCGTGGGCCGCCATGGCGGCTGACCAGTTCGCCCAGATGCGCCAGATCATGCCCCCGGTCGCGGTTCGCGGCGTCGCGCGGTTCCTTGAACGCCACGAAGACCGCGGTCGCGGGCGCTATGATCCGCGGCGAGGGCCGGGCGTGCAGCTCGTTGACCAGCGCATAGCGCAGGGGATGTTCGGTGGCCAGGTTCATTTGCGGCTCCTCAAGGGGGGCCAAGGCCCCTGCCCCAGTTCAAGACCACCGCGACGCGCGGCACAAGGCGGAACGCCCGCCGGCTGTGAACCGGCGGGCGTCCGTGGCGCGATTGCGCCGGTTCA
Source organism: Paracoccus sp. PAMC 22219 (assembly GCF_000787695.1). Classification (GTDB taxonomy): domain Bacteria; phylum Pseudomonadota; class Alphaproteobacteria; order Rhodobacterales; family Rhodobacteraceae; genus Paracoccus. Next base: position 4,038 of record NZ_BBPH01000118.1, read on the forward strand.
GTCGATCATCGGCAGCAGCTTGTTGATGCTGTCCTTGGCATCGCCATAGAACATCCGGGTGTTCTCCTTGAAGAACAGCGGGTTCTCGATGCCGCTATAACCGGTGCCCTGACCACGCTTGGACACGAACACCTGCTTGGCGCGCCACACCTCCAGCACCGGCATGCCGGCGATGGGGCTGTTCGGATCGTCCTGCGCCGCGGGGTTCACGATGTCATTGGACCCGATGATGATGACGACGTCGGTCGAGGGGAAATCCTCGTTGATCTCGTCCATCTCCAGCACGATGTCATAGGGCACCTTGGCCTCTGCCAGCAGCACGTTCATGTGGCCGGGCAGACGCCCCGCGACCGGGTGGATCGCGAAACGCACCGTCTTGCCCGCCGTGCGCAGCTTGCGCGTCAGTTCGCTGACGGCACCCTGTGCCTGCGCCACCGCCATGCCGTAACCCGGCACGATGACCACGCTGTCCGCCTCGTTCAGCGCGGACGCCACGCCGTCCGCATCGATGGCGATCTGTTCGCCCTCGATCGCGGCCGCGGGGCCGGTTCTCCGCCGAACCGCCCAGGATCACGCTGACGAAATTCCGGTTCATGGCCTTGCACATGATATAGGACAGGATCGCGCCCGACGATCCGACCAGCGCGCCCGTCACGATCAGCAGATCGTTCGACAGGGTGAAACCGATCATCGCCGCCGCCCAACCGGAATAGCTGTTCAGCATCGACACCACGACCGGCATGTCGGCACCGCCGATGCCCATGATCAGGTGATAACCGATGAAGAACGCCAGCAGCGTCACCAGGATCAGCCAAAACACCGCCGGACCGACGCCGGTGAAATACAGCACGCCGATCAGCAGCGACAGCGCCAGCGCGCCTGCGTTCAGCATGTGACCGCCCGGCAGCTTCTTGGGCTTTCCGTCGACGCGGCCCGCCAGCTTGCCAAAGGCCACGACCGACCCGGTGAAGGTCACGGCACCGATGAAGATGCCCAGGAAGACCTCGATCTTCAGCATGGCGATCTCGGGGCCGGTCTTGTGCGCCAGCAGGGCGGCAAAGCCGGTCAGTTCGGCCTCGAACCCCTCGGCGCGCAGGCGCAGGACGCGCGACAGCTCGATCTGGGCGTTGAAGCCGACAAAGACCGCGGCCAGGCCGACCAGCGAATGCATCGCGGCGACCAGCTGGGGCATTTCCGTCATCTGGACGCGCTTGGCGACCAGCCAGCCGCCGGTACCGCCGATGGCGATCATGATCAGCGACAGCAGCCAGTTGCCCGCGCCCGGCCCGAACAGCGTCGCCACGACCGCAAGCCCCATGCCGACGATGCCGTACCAGATCGCGCGCTTGGCGCTTTCCTGTCCCGACAGCCCGCCAAGCGACAGGATGAACAGGACCGAGGCGACCACATAGGCCGCAGTGGTGAATCCGTATTCCATTGTCCCGACCCCTTACGACTTCTGGAACATGGCAAGCATGCGCCGGGTGACCATGAAGCCACCAAAGATGTTCACCGATGCCATCAGCACGGCCAGCGCGCCGAGGATCACGACCCAGGCCGATCCCGACCCGATCTGCATCAGCGCGCCCAGGATGATGATCGAGCTGATCGCGTTGGTGATGGCCATCAGCGGCGTGTGCAGCGAATGGGCCACGTTCCAGATCACCCGGAAGCCCACGAAACAGGCCAGCACAAAGACGATGAAATGCGACATGAAGCTGGCAGGTGCCACCAGCCCGATCAGCATGATGACTAGACCGCCGCCGACCAGCAGCTTGATCTGGCTGGCGGTGTCGGCCTTGAAGGCCGCGGCCTCGGCGGCGCGACGTTGCTCGGGGGTCAGGTCCTTCTTCTTTTCCTTGGGCTTCTGCGCCGCGATGGCGGCCACCTTGGGCGGCGGGGGCGGCCAGGTTACGTCGTGATCGTGCACGACGGTCGCGCCCCGGATCACGTCATCCTCCATGTTGTGGACGATAACGCCATCCTTCTTGGGGGTCAGGTCGGCCACGAAATGACGGATGTTGTTGCCGTACAGCTCGGACGCCTGCGCACCCATGCGTGATGGGAAATCGGTATAGCCGACGATGACGACGCCGTTGTCGGTCACGATGCGCTCGTCCGGTACGGTCAGATCGCAGTTGCCGCCCTTCTCCGCCGCCAGGTCGATGATGACGCTGCCCTGCTTCATCATGGCCACCATGTCGGCGGTCCACAGCTTGGGCGCGTCCCGGCCGGGGATCAGCGCCGTGGTGATGACGATGTCCATCTGCGGCGCCAGTTCGCGGAACCGCGCCAGCTGCTTTTCGCGGAATTCGGGGCTGGAGGGCGCAGCATAGCCGCCGGTGGCGGCCCCGTCCTGCGCGGGTGCGTCGAACTCCAGATAGACGAACTCGGCGCCCATCGATTCGATCTGTTCGGCCACTTCCGGACGCACGTCAAAGGCATAGACCTGTGCGCCAAGGCTGACCGACGTGCCGATGGCCGCCAGACCCGCGACCCCTGCCCCCACGACCAGCACCTTGGCCGGCGGAACCTTGCCCGCCGCCGTAACCTGTCCGGTGAAGAAGCGGCCAAAGTTGTTCGCAGCCTCGATCACGGACCGATAGCCCGCGATATTGGCCATGGAAGACAGCGCGTCCATCTTTTGCGCGCGGCTGATGCGGGGCACCATGTCCATCGCGATGGCGGTGACGCCCTGATCCTTGGCCTGCGCCAGCAGTTCGGCGTTCTGCGCCGGATAGAAGAACGAGATCAGCGTCTGCCCCGCCCGCATCTGGCCCATCTCGGCCGTCGTGGGCTGGCGCACCTTGGCCAGCACGTCGACCGCGCTCACCAGCTCTGCCGAAGTCGGGCTGACGGTCACGCCCGCCTTGCGATAGTCGTCGTCAGAAAAGCCCGCACGTGCCCCGGCGCCGCTTTCCACGAACACGTCATGTCCCAGCTTGCCCAGATGCGCGGCGGTGGATGGCGTGATCGCCACCCGCGCCTCGCCCTCGAAGCTTTCCCTCGTTGCGCCAATCTTCATGGCCTTGATGCCCCCCGGTCTGGTGATCTTGTGTCGCAGACGTCATAGCATCGCGAAATAATGTTTCACAAGTCTGCGCTGTCGCGACCGCCTCGGAAAGACCAGCCTTGACGCGCGGGAACAACCGGTCGCCATGACATGAAAACGGCCCGGATGCGGGTGCATCCGGGCCGTCATCGCGGTCAGATCTGGTGGATCAGTTGGCCGGAGCCGGCGTCGTGGTTGCCGGTGCAGTCGTGGCGGGCGCGGTGGTGGTCGGCGCCGGGGTGGTCACGGGCTCTTCGACGCTGACGGCATCGTCCACGGCATCGGCTGCGCTGCTGGCGGCGTCGGCTGCGGCATCAGCGGCGTTCGATGCGGCCTCGCCTGCGCCTTCCGTGGCGTTCTCGATCGCGGCGCCAGCGGCGTCCGCGGCGTTGCCAGCGGCGTCGACCGCGCTCTCGGCAGCGGCGCCAGCGGCGTCCGTTGCGTCTTCTGCCGCGTCGGCGGCACCGGCAGCGGCGTCATCGGCGGCCTCGGAGGCGCTGTCAGCAGCGGCTTCGGCTTCAGCAGCGGCGTTATCGGCGGCTGCTTCGGCTTCCGATGCGGCGGCGTCGACTTCGGGCTCTCAACGACGGCGGGGGCCGTGGTCGTCTCGGGGGCAGGCTCGGTCGTCGTCACGGAGGTGGTATCACCTTCGACGACGGTCGTGTCGTCGGCCATGAACCGCTGCAGCACGAAATACGCCAGCGCCAGTGCCAGAAGGACACCGATGATCAGCGGAAGGGCAGACGACTTGCGCTCCACCGGCTCGACATAGGTTTCCTTGGGGGTGGTGGCGGGTTTCACGCGGTTCGGATCGTTGGGATCATAGCTCATGCAGGTCTCCGATTCAGACTGTATTTTGACCGGGTTAGGTCGCAAAGCTGTGGCCCTTGACCGCTCGGCTGTCAACCGCCAACGCCCGATGCCACGCCTTGCGAGCCGGCGTTCAGCCGATTAACACAAAGCAAAGGCCGGGGTTCCGCTTGCGGCCGCATTTTTACGAAAGGCCGCTGCCCATGTCCGCCGATAAACCGCAGCCTGTCCAGCACCTTGCCGATTACCGTCCCTGGCCGTTCACCCTGTCGCAGACGCGTCTGGACGTCACGCTGGCCCCCCGCGACACCATCGTCCTGACCGAGCTGGACCTGGAACCGTCGGACCAGCCCGTCGATCTGGTTCTGGACGGCGGCGCGGGCCTGCGGCTGCAATCGCTGACCATCGACGGCCAGCCCGTCGACCCCGACCACGTCCTGCGCGACGACGAGACGCTGACCATCCGCGCCGCCGCCCTGCCCCGCCTGCCCTTCACGCTGGCGACCGACGTGCGCATTGACCCGCAGGACAACACGGCATTCGAAGGGCTGTACCTGTCGGGCGGCATCTTCTGCACCCAGTGCGAGGCCGAGGGGTTCCGCCACATCACCTTCTATCCCGACCGCCCGGACGTGATGACCACCTTTCGCGTGACGCTGCGCAGCGACCTGCCCGTGCTGCTTTCGAACGGCAACCCGGTGCACGCCCAGGACGGCGTCGCCGAGTGGAACGACCCTTGGCCCAAGCCCGCCTATCTGTTCGCGCTGGTCGCGGGCGATCTGGTGGCGGTCAGCGACCGCTTCACCACCCGGTCGGGACGCGCGGTCGATCTGAACGTGTGGGTCCGCCCCGGCGATCAGGACCGCGCGGGCTTTGCGATGGAGAGCCTGATCAAGTCGATGCGGTGGGATGAGGACGTCTATGGCCGCGAATACGATCTGGACGTGTTCAACATCGTCGCTGTCGACGATTTCAACATGGGCGCCATGGAAAACAAGGGGTTGAACATCTTCAACTCGAAACTGGTGCTGGCCTCGCCCGACACCGCGACCGATGGCGACTATGAGCGGATCGAGGCGGTGATCGCACACGAATATTTCCACAACTGGACCGGCAACCGCATCACCTGCCGCGACTGGTTTCAGCTGTGCCTCAAGGAGGGGCTGACGGTCTTTCGCGACCAGCAGTTCACCAGCGACCTGCGTTCGGCGGCCGTCAAGCGGATCGAGGACGTGCAGACCCTGCGCGCCCGCCAGTTCCGCGAGGATCAGGGCCCGCTGGCGCATCCCCCGCGCCCCGACCGGTACGAGGAGATCAACAACTTCTATACCGCGACGGTCTATGAAAAGGGCGCCGAAGTCATCGGCATGCTGAAACGCCTGGTCGGCGACGAGGGCTATGCCCGCGCGCTGGACCTGTATTTCGATCGCCATGACGGCGACGCCGCCACCATCGAGGATTGGCTGAAGGTCTTCGAGGATGCCACGGGCCGCGACCTGGCCCAGTTCAAGCGCTGGTATACCGATGCCGGCACGCCGGTCCTGAGCATGCAGGAAACCTGGCAGGACGGCACCCTGACGCTGGATTTCGCGCAATCCACCCCGCCGACGCCGGGTCAGCCGGACAAGCCCGCCCGCGTGATCCCCATCGCCGTGGGTCTGATCGGCCCGAACGGCGACGAGGTCGCGCCCACCACCGTGCTGGAAATGACCGCGGATCGGCAAAGCTTTGCATTCGAGGGTCTGGGCGCGCGTCCCGTCGCTTCGGTCCTGCGCGGCTTTTCCGCCCCGGTGATGCTGCAGCGGCAGATGGACGATGCGACGCGGGCGTTTCTGCTGGCCCATGACACCGACCCCTTTGCCCGGTGGGAGGCGGGGCGCGAACTGGCGCTGTCTGCGGTGACGCAACTGGCGCGCGGACAGGATGCCGGGGACGACTATATCGCGGCGATCGGCGCGCTGGCGGGCGACGCGGAGGCAGATCCGGCCTTCCGCGCGCTGTGCCTGAACCTGCCCGGCGAGGAGGAGATCGCCACCCGCCTGACCGCCACCGGCACTACGCCTGACCCTGACGCGATCCATCAGGCGCGCGCCGGGCTGGCCCGCCGCATCGCGCTGGCGCATCAGGACATGCTGTCGGATCTGTATGACACGATGACCGTGCCGGGCGCCTATTCGCCCGATGCGGATGCGGCGGCGCGCCGGTCGCTGCGCATCGCGGCGCTTGGGCTACTGGGCCGCATCGACGGCGGCGACCGGGCCGAGGTGCTGTTCGGCGTCGCGGGCAACATGACCGAACGCATGGCCGCGCTGGCCGTGCTGCTGCGCCTTGGCCGCGGCGACAGTGCGCTGCGGATGCTGCACGAGGAGTTCGCCGACAACCGGCTGGTCATGGACAAGTGGTTCGGCATCCAGGTCATGGCGGCGCCCCCGTCAGATGCTGTGGCCATCGCCGAACGTCTGGCCGCGCGCCCCGATTTCGACTGGAAGAACCCCAACCGCTTTCGCGCGCTGCTGGGTGGTCTGGCGGCGAACCACGCGGGCTTTCACGCGCCCGACGGATCGGGATACGCCTTTACGGCGGATTGGCTGATCCGCATGGACGCGGCCAACCCGCAGATCGCCGCGCGCATGTCCACCGCGTTCGAGACATGGCCCCGCTATGACGCCGCGCGCCGCGGTCACGCGCGCAATGCATTGGAACGGATCGCATCTCTCGCGGGTTTGAGCCGCAATACACGCGAGATGGTCTCGCGCATGATCGCTGCGGGACGCTGAGGGGAACGCGATGGGCAAGCATGAGGAGGCTCGTGCCGAGATGCAGGCGCGCCTGGATCCGCTGATCGCGGAACGGGCGCCGTGGCTGTTTTCGGGCCGTCCGCGCGACCGCGTTGCGCGTTGGGCGATGATGCATCTTCTGCGCTATCCGCGCACCGTCGATCTGGGCGCCGAATTCCGCGACCTGCCCCCGACAGAGATCTTTCGCCGGATGAGCGACCTGATCGTCCGCGACCTGCAGGTCGAAGGGCTGGAGCATATTCCCGCATCGGGGCCCGCTCTGATCGTGGCCAACCACCCGACCGGCATTGCGGATGGCATCTTTCTGAACGCGGTGATCTCGCAGCTGCGCGACGACGTGTTCATCTATGCCAACCATGACATGATCCGCGTGCTGCCACAGATGATCGACATGATCGCGCCCGTCGAATGGCGGGTGGAAAAGCGCAGTCATGCCAAAACCCGTGCGACGATGGATTATACCCGCGACGCGATCGCCGCAGGCCGCATCGGGCTGATCTTTCCGTCGGGCCGCTTGGCAAAGCGCACCGGGCTGACGCTGAACGAGCGTCCGTGGATGGCCAGTGCCGCGATGATCGCGCGCAAGTTCGACCTGCCGGTGATCCCGCTGCGCATCCGGGCGCGTAATTCGGCGCTGTTCTATCTGTTTGACAAGATCCACCCGACCCTGCGCGACGTGACCCTGTTCAACGAGGTGCTGAACAAGACCAGCCATCCTTATCGGGTGACGATCGGTGCACCGATCCTGCCGGCGGATCTGCCGCGCAGCAGCGACGAGGCGATCCTGGCGCTGCGGGAGGCGGTGCTGTCGCTGCCGTCACCCGGAACCGGCGCGATCCGCCTGACCCGCGACCGTGGCGTCGCCCGCCTGACCGGAGCGCGTCGCCCCGTCGGCGGCTGATTGCGTCCCGCGAC
>NZ_BBPH01000117.1 GCF_000787695.1 Paracoccus sp. PAMC 22219
ATTCTGCAGTATTTCGGGCTTCCGGCAGCGGTGCTGAACGGTGGCGTGGCGGACCTGCAGACGCTTCCTGCACAGGCGACGCCGGGCACCACGCCCGATCTGCACCCCGGCGCGGGTGCAGTCGGTCTCATCGGACGACAGGAGTTGACGTCGGTCCTGCCATCCGTCCAGATTTTCGACGCCCGGACAGCTGCGGAGTTCAGCGGCGCTGACCTCAAGGCAAACAGGCGCGGGGGGCATCTGCCCGGCGCGGCGCACCTTGATCATCGGGACCTGCTTGACGGGCGGCATCTGCGCCCGGCATCCGATCTGGCGCGGATGATGGCTGATGCAGGCATTCGCGGCGGCGCTCCGGTCGTCACCCACTGCCAAGGCGGTGGGCGTGCGGCTTTGGCCGCACTGGCCGCAGTCGCGGCGGGGCAGGAAGATGTCAGGGTCTACTACCTCAGCTTCGGGGACTGGGCCGCCGACGATTCCTGTCCGCTGGTTCAGCCGGGATAGCCATCGCGCCTTTCATCACCTGACACGTCGCGGCCCACCTTCGCATCGGATCTGAAGAGGCGCACATCGTCCGCCCGGAACCGAATGCGGCACGGTGGCCATCGCCAACGATCCGGTCAACCACGGGCGCGGCCTGCTGCTGGAACGCGCGGGCCTGATCACGCAGCGGGAGGGCGTGGGGTACCTGGGCACGCTGGACGACATCATCGCGAACCCCAAGGACGTGCAGTTTCCCAAGGTCGAGGGGCCGCAGCGGGTCCGCATCACCGGCGATGTCGATCTGGCGCAGGGCTATCCGCATTTCATCGTGGCGGCGGGGACGTTTGATCCGACCAGCGGTCTGATCTATTCCGGCATCGAGGATCTGCAGTTCAACGTGGGCTTCGTCACCCGTGCCGACCGTGCCGACAACCCGGAGCAGTTCGTCGAGATTTTTCAGTCGGGGCAGCCAGCGTGGCCAGCAGGGTGGCCGCGGCCCCCGACATCAGCAGTTTGCGCCGTAACACATGTGACATCACAGTGAATTCCCTTGTAGGCGACACCCGACGGCGCCGCATTAATTCTCTAGTGGCATTATCGAGTAATCCCACCCGGGTTCAACGAAATGGATCGGTCGATCTTTCGCCGCGGCAGAGATGGCCCCTGCTGTCTGCCCGCCTTGCCACCACCGGAATATTCTCCGGGCGTCGAAACCGGTGCCGCGAATCTTCGTCTGCGGCCGCACACTGACGGCTGGTTTCCAGCCCGGAGGCCGAAAAGCGCGCCTGCCCCCTCCGCCCAGATGCCAGAGAACGGCCATCTCCCATCGGTCCGCCCTGTGGAAGATTGCCACTGGTTTGCGCCTTGGTTTGGAATGGGCATCGCCCGGCACGACCCCTAGTATTCACTACAAATCAAGTCGTCATTAAGAGGCATAGCATGTCCGGTTTGAAATTCGTGGGCTTTGCGGGATCGTTCAGCAACCCGTCCAAGACCCGCCTGCTGGTGGCCGAGGCGACCGATCGGGCCGTCGCACGGTTCGGGGGGACGTCGCATGTGTTCGACATAGCGAACCTGGGCGCGGGATTCGGCGCGGCCTCGGTTCCCGGCCGCTCGCCGGACCTTGACCGGCATCTGGACGCGTTCCTCGCTGCCGATGCGATCGTGGTGGCAAGTCCGGTCTACAAGGGCAGCTATACCGGCCTGTTCAAGCATTTCATCGACCTGATCGACCCGGCGGCGCTGTTGGACAAACCCATCCTGCTGGCCGCGACCGGGGGCGGGCATCGTCACGCGCTGGTCATCGAACACCAGCTGCGCCCCCTGTTTGCCTTCTTCGAGGCGCGGGTGCTGGCCACGGGCGTCTATGCGGCCTCGGCCGATTTTGCCGATGGGCGACTGGCGGACGACCAGACCGGCGCGCGCCTGGATCGTGCCGTGGCGCAATTCGCCGATCACCTGCCAGCGGCCGGCATTCGCCAGGCGCGCGCCGTTGCGTAAAGGATCGCGTTCACGACCACGCCCGACATCTTCTGGTTCCTGCCGACCTCGGGGGATACCCGCTATCTGGGCACGTCCGATTTCGGCCGCGCGCCCACCACCGCCTATCTGCGAGAGATCGGCATGAACGCCGACCGCCTTGGCTATGACGGGATGCTGATCCCGACCGGTGCCAGCTGTCTGGACCCGTGGGTCGCGGCGGCGGCGCTGGCGCCCGTCACGCATCGGTTGAAGCTGCTGGTCGCGCTGCGCACGTCGATCCAGGGGCCGACCGTCTCGGCCCGTCAGGCCGCCGCGCTGGACGAGGCTTTGGGCGGTCGCCTGCTGCTGAACGTGGTGCCGGGCGGCGATCCGCGCGAACTGGCCGCCGATGGCGTCTTCTTCGACCATGACGGCCGGTACGAGAATGCCAACGAGGTGCTGACCGTCTGGAAACGCCTGATGACCGGCGAGGTGGTCGATTTCCACGGCAAGCACATCCGGGTCGAGGGTGCGCAGAATTTCCACCCCGGCCCGCAGCAACCCCATCCGCCGCTCTATTTCGGAGGCTCGTCGCCTGCCGCCCATGCGCTGGCCGCGGAACATGTCGACGTCTACCTGACCTGGGGCGAACCCCCCGCCGCGGTCGCGGAAAAGATCGCCGATGTCCGCGCGCGGGCCGCGGCCCATGGCCGGACGGTGCGGTTCGGCATCCGCCTGCACGCCATCGTCCGCGAGACCGAGGCCGAGGCCTGGGCCGAAGCCGACCGCCTGATCAGCCGCCTGACCGATGACGACATCGCCCGCGCGCAGGCGAATTACGCCAGGATGGATTCCGTCGGCCAGGGCCGCATGGCCGCCCTGCATGGCGGCAGGCGCGACCGGCTGGAGGTCGCGCCGAACCTGTGGGCCGGGGTCGGCCTGGTCCGCGGCGGCGCGGGCACCGCGCTGGTCGGCGATCCCGACACCGTCGTGGCCCGGATGCGCGAGTATCAGGACCTGGGCATCGATACCTTCGTGATGTCCGGCTATCCCCATCTGGAGGAGGCGATCCGCTTTGCCGAACTGGTCTTTCCGCTGATCGGCAAAGAGGCCGTGACCCTGCGCGGCGTCTCTCAGACCGGTGGTGCCTTTGACGTGCGCGCCCGCGCTGTCGGATAAGACCATGACCCGACCCATCATCGACATGCGCTGTCGCCCGGCCTACCTGCACGACTTCTTCGGCAAGACCCCCGGCACGCCGGATTACGACGTGGTGCGCTGGCTGAACCGCCGCGTGGGCACGCGCGGCGACGACCAGCATTTCACCCGATCCGCCACGCCCGAGGGGTTCCTGGCCGAGATCACGGATGCCGGCCTGACCCGTGCCGTGGTCGTGGGCCGGCACACGCCGAACCAGCACCTGCCCAATGACGACATCGCGGTCATCGTGGCGGTGGACCCCACCCGCCTGACCGGCATCGGCGCCGTCGATCCGATCGTGCAGGGCGAGGCGCATGCCCTGGCCGAGGCCGAGCGTGCCATCCGCACGCTTGGCCTGCGTGGCATCGACGTGGAACCGGGCTTTGGCAGCCCGCCCCGCCATCCCGACGACCGCGCCTATTTCCCGGTCTATGAGCTGGCGCAGTCGCTGGACGTGCCGATCTTTCTGATGAGCGGCCCGACCACGCCCGATCCGCGCTATAACGATCCGTCGGGCATCGCGGCCATCGCGCAGGCGTTTCCGCGGCTGAAGATCGGCGTCTTCCACGGCTATTGGCCGCATGTGCAGGCCATTCTGGGCTTGGCCTTCCGGTGGGAAAATGTTCATCTGATCCCCGACATGTACCTGTTCCAGTCCGGATCCGACGCCTATGTGAACGCCGCCAATGGCTGGCTGGGTGACCAGTTGCTGTTCGGCTCCAGCTATCCGTTCCGACCCATCGGGCAATCCATCGACGACGCGCTGGCCCTTGGGTTGAAGAACGCCGTGCTGGACCGGTTCTTCCACGACAACGCCGCCCGCCTTCTGGGGCTGGATGCAGCGGCGTCATGACCGTGGTGGCCATCATCGGCGGCGGCTTCACCGGCGCCCTGACGGCCTGGCATCTGGCGTGGCAGACGCTGGACGTGCAGATCATCGTCATCGAGCCGCGGGACAGGCTGGGCGCCGGGCTGGCCTATTCCACCGCCGATCCGGCCCACCGCATCAACGTCCCGGCCAGCCGCATGACCATGCGCACCGACATCGCCGACGGCCTGCACCGCTGGATCGAGGCGCAGGGCATCGCCCTGTCGCCAAACAGCGTCACCGCCGAAGGCGCGCTGTTTCCGCAGCGTGGCGTCGTCGCGGACTATGTCGCGCAGGCGCTGGCCCCGGATCTGGCGCAGGGCCGCATCCGGCATCTGCGGACCCGTGCCACCGGGCTGACCCGCACCGACCGCTTTCGCCTGACGCTGGAGAATGGCACGGCGCTGGAGGCCGATCACGTCGTCATCGCCACCAGCCACCCGCCCCCGGCCCTGCCCGCCAGCCTTGCCGCCCTGCGGGACGATCCGCGCCTGATCGCCGATCCGTCGGATGCTGCGGCGATCACCGCTGCGGCGCTGACGCGGCGGGTGATGGTGCTGGGCACCGGGCTGACCTCGGCCGATGTCGTCGCCAGCCTTGACCGCCAAGGCTTTCGGGGCGCGATCCTGGCCCTGTCGCGGCGCGGGCAGCGGTCGCGCGGGCATGCCGTCGGCCATCCGGAAAGCGACGCCGATTTTGCAGTGACGCCTGCCCGTACGGCACTTTGGCTGCTGCGCCGGGTGCGCGCGGAAGTGGCGCGCGATGCGGCGCACGGTCTGCCGTGGCAGGCTGCGCTGGACAATGTGCGCCGCGATGGCCCGGCGATCTGGGCCGCCCTGCCGCAGGCCGAACGCGCGCGCCTTGTCCATCGGCTGCGGGTCTGGTGGGATGTCCACCGCTTTCGCATCGCCCCGCAGGTCGAGGCCGTTCTGGACCACCTGATCGCCCAGGATCGCTTGCGCATTCGTGCCGGGCACCTGATCGGCATCGAGCGGGACAAGGCCGGCCTGATCGTCACCTGGACCCCAAAGGGCCGGACCGCCCGGCGCGAGGTGTTCGACCGCGTGATCCTGACCACCGGCCCCGCGCATGACCGCATCATCGCCGGGTCCCCGGTCCTGGCCTCGGCTGCGATCGATGGCTTGCTGCGCGCCGACGCCCTTGGGCTGGGGCTGGACGTCACCGATGGCTGCCGCGCGGTGGGTGCCACGGGCGCGCCCGTGCCCGACCTGTGGATCGCAGGCCCGCTGGCGCGCGGCCATGTCGGAGAGCTGATGGGCATCCCCGAGGTCACCGCCCATGCCGAACTGGTCGCATCGCGGGTGGCCGACGCCATCGCCAAGGATCGCCCCCACACCAGAACCGCCTGACAGTCGCGCCGGAACCAGGGACTGACGGGTAATCCGCCGCCCCAAGCCCCGCAAGCCGGGTCCGGGGCGGCGGCACAGGCTAGTGCAGCCCGAACCGTGCCATCAGCGTCCGGCGCAAGTCCACGAAACCGGATGCATTGCGGTCGCGCGGGCGGGGCAGATCGACGGGGATGACCGCAGGCGGCGTGCCGTCCGACGACAGCACCAGCACCCGGTCGGCCAGAAAGATCGCCTCTTCCAGGTCGTGGGTGACCAGCACCATGGTCACGTTCTCCTCGCGCCAGATGCGGGTCAGCTCCTCCTGCATGGTCAGCTTGGTCATCGCGTCCAGCGCGCCAAGGGGTTCGTCCAGCAGTAGGATCTCGGGCTGCACGGTCAGGGCGCGGGCGATGCCCACGCGCTGCGCCATGCCGCCGGACAGCTGGCGGGGCCAGGCGGTCTCGAACTCGGACAGGCCGACCAGGCGGATATAGTGGCGCGCGCGGTCGCGGGCCTTTGGCGCCGGCACGCCGCGCAGGTCCAGACCAAAGGCCACGTTGTCCAGCACCGTCAGCCAAGGCAGCAGGCGCGGTTCCTGATAGATCACCGCGCGTTCGGTGCCGACCCCTTCGACGGGACGTCCGTCGATCAGAACCTCGCCCCGGTCGGGCGCCTCCAGCCCCGCCAGCAGACGCAATAGCGTGGTCTTGCCGCAGCCCGACGGGCCGACGATGGCCAACACCTCTCCACCCCGGACGGTCAGGTCCATGCCGCGCAGGACCGGGCGCACCTCTCCGTTCAGGGGGTAGGATTTCGAGAGGTTGCGGACCGCAACCCCTCCCCTTTCCAACGCCACCGTCATTTCGCGGCCACCGTGTCATCGGACAACAGCACGTCGGCTGAGGTCAGCTGACCCGGCTGCAGCTTGCCCTCGCGTTCCAGCACCTCGATCCAGAAGTCGATGTCGCGCGGAATCGCACGGCCGCCCTCGCGCACGCCATAGCCTGCGAAGAAGGCTGCGACTTCGGGGTTCTCTCCCCGCTCCTCCAGCGCACGGGCCATGACCGCGCGCGTCTCGTCGGGGTTCTCGCGGGCGTAATCCAGCGCGCGGGCGGATTGCTCGACCCAGATGCGGGCGGCCTGCGGATGCGCCTCGACCCAGTCGCGGCGCAGCACGGTGAAGCCGCCGGCGATCTCTCCCAGCACGTCGGTATCGTCAAAGATCGCGCGGATGCCGCCGCCCTCGCGGGCCGCGCCTTCGAACGTGGTCTGCCAGTAACCGAAGGCCGCGACATCGACCTGACCCGAACGCAGCACCTGATCCAGCTGCGGCCCCGGCACGGTGATCAAATTGGCAGCGTTCTGGTCCAGACCCTTCTGATGCAGCGCCTCGCGCACGGTATAATCCAGGTGTGCGCCAAGCGTGTTCACGGCGACGGTCTTGCCCGGCAGATCCTCGACGCCTTGGATGGGACTGTCCTCCAGCACGTAGAAGATCGACTGGACCTGATCGTTGATGCCCTGGGTCGGATAGGCCGCGACGAAATCGTTGCCGCCGATGATCGAATTCAGCACCGCCGAAGTCGCGGCCGAACCGATCTCGACCGAGCCTCCGGCCAGTGCCATCAGCGATTCCGGCCCGCCCGTGGCGTAGCGACGTTTTCCAGCGTGATGCCGGTGCCCTCGAAATAGCCAAGTTCTTCGGCCAGTTCATGGGCGTTCAGGCCTCCATGGCTGGCCAGATAGCGCAGGGTGACGTCCTCGGCATGAGCGGCCGTGGACAGAAGGAGTGCGACGGTGGTGATGCGGATGAACATGGTTTTTCCTTGATGAGAATGGGGGGATCAGTCCTGCGACCAGCGGCACAGGCGGCGCTGCAGCAGGACAAGGATGCCGTTGGCGGCCAGACCCAGGCCTGCCATCAGGAAGATGGCCGCGAACATCAGCGGGATCTGAAAGTTGTACTGGGCATTCATGACCTGAAACCCGATGCCCTTGTTCGCGCCGATCATCTCGGCCGCGATCAACAGCAGCAGCGCGGTCGTGGCCGACAGGCGCAGCCCCACGAAGATGGCAGGCACGGATGCGGGCAGGATCACCCGGCGGAACACCTGCACCCGCGTCGCGCCATAGCTTTCGGCCATCTCGACCAGCTTGCGGTCGACCTGCTTCACGCCGCCGATGGTCGCCAGCAGGATCGGGAACAGCGTTGCCCAGAAGATGACAAAGACCTTGGACGTCTCTCCCAGCCCCATCAGCAGGATGAACACCGGATACAGCGCCAGCGCCGATGTCTGGCGAAAGATCTGCAATATCGGGTCCAGCGCGCGTTCGACCGGACGCAATTGTCCCATCAGCAGGCCCATGGGGATGCCCAGACCGACGGCGGCGCCGAAGGCCAGGCCCGCGCGCTGCAGGCTGATGGCGATGTCATCGACCAGTGCGCCCGAGGCGATGCCGGTCCACAGGGCCGCCGCGATCCGGTCCAGCGGCGGGAACACCGCCGGGCTGACCCAGCCGACGGTGCTGGACACCTGCCACAGCGCCAGGAACGCGGTGACCAGGCCATAGCGGGACAGGAACGCCCGGACCGGGGGGGCCGGAATGCCGCGTCCCTTGCGCGCAGGGGTGTCGAGGCTTTGCAGGGTCATGGCGTCACTCCGCGGCCTGGGCTGCCGCGCGGGCGGCGGCGTGGCGGTTCACCGGGAAGGGCAGGCCCAGGTTCGCACGCAGGGTGCGCCCCTCATATTCGGTGCGGAACAGCCCGCGCCGCTGCAGTTCCGGGATCACCAGATCGACGAAATCGGTCAGCCCGGTGGGCAGCCAGGGCGGCAGGATGTTGAACCCGTCGGCGGCACCCTGGGTGAACCATTCCTCCAGCATGTCGGCCACCTGCACGGCGCTTCCGACGATGGTGTAGTGGCCGCGGGCCGAGGCGATCCACTGATACAGCTGGCGGATGGTATAGTCGTTCTCGTCCGCGATCTGGCGGATCAGGGCCTGGCGCGACTTCATCCCCTCGGTGGGCGGCGCGGGCGGCAGGGGGCCGTCGATGTCGTACCCGGTCAGGTCCAGCGTGCCGCCGGTCAGCCCGTTCAGCAGGGCGATGCCGTCTTCAGGGAGGATCAGGGCGGTCAGGCGGTCGTATTTCTCGCGCGCCTCGTCCTCGGTCCGACCGACAAAGGGCGACACGCCCGGCATGATCAGCACATGGTCGGGGTCGCGCCCCTGCCCCGCCACGCGGGCCTTGATGTCGGCATAGAATTCCTGCGCGGTACCGATGCGCGAATGGGCGGTAAAGATCACCTCTGCGGTGGCTGCGGCCAGGGCGCGGCCATCTTCGGACTGGCCCGCCTGCACGATGACCGGGTGTCCCTGCGGGGAACGGGCGACGTTCAGCGGCCCCTCGACCTTGAAATGGGTGCCCTTGTGATCGGCCCGGTGCAGCTTGGCGCGGTCCAGGAACGCGCCGCTGTCCTTGTCGCGGATGAAGGCGTCATCCTCGAAACTGTCCCACAGCTTGCGCACCACCGCGACATGTTCCGCCGCGCGCTGATAGCGGTGGGCGTGGGGATGCTGACGGTCCAGGTTGAAGTTCCGCGCCGACGCTTCGGTCGCCGTCGTCACCACGTTCCACCCCGCGCGCCCGCCCGAGATTACGTCCAGCGACGCGAACTTGCGCGCGGTGTTGTACGGCTCCTCATATGTCGTGGACGCGGTGGCGATGAACCCCAGATGCGTGGTCTGCGTGGACAGCGCCGCGAACAGCGTCAGCGGCTCCAGCCCCGCGACGCGGGCAGCCCCGCCTTCGGTCGTGGTCACGGCCAGCCCGTCCGCCAGGAAATAGGCGTCGAACAGGCCGCGTTCGGCCTGCCTTGCCAGATCGATATGGAATTGCAGGCTGACGGCCCCGTCGGCCGGCTGGTCGGGATGGCGCCAACTGGCGATATGCTGTCCCCCACCGGGAAGAAAGGCGCCAAGGCGGATCTTGCGTGTCATGGGTCTGTCTCCTGTCCGCAGCGCAAAGGCGCTGCTTATATTACGACTTACACAGTCGTCTTTTAGGAGAAATAAGGCCCGCGAGCGATTCCAAAGACATGGCCGTTTGGGGAAGAAACCTGGTGCCGTCCAAACCATCTGGAGAGTTTTCCCCTCTTGGCAGGAACAGCGATCCGTCGCGGGATGTGCGTGCCAGCGTGGTCCAGATCGGATGATGCGCAGCCTCGGAAGCGTTGGCCGGAGTGACTGAGTCAGTTGACAAGGATGGTCGGCCAACGGGCCTGTTTCAGAATGGGTCAGGCCGATCCAGGGTTTTGGCAGAAGCCGCCATCATTCAAGATACCAGAGCGGCGCCGCGTTTCGCCCGGCCCCTGTCGAACCGCGGCGCAGGGGCGTCAGATGGGCCGGTATTGCCCAAGGCTGCATCCGGCATCGGCCATGTCGTCAGGCGGAACAGCAGATCGCCCGCCGCCTGCCCCAGGCGCCAATTCAGCGCGGGGGCAGGTCGACGTTCTATGCGCCGATGAATTCGCGCACGAATTCGGTCGCGGGTCTGGTGCGGATGTCCTGGGGTTTTCCGATCTGCTCGATGCGGCCCATGGACATGACGACGACCAGATCGGCCAGCTCCATCGCCTCCTCCTGGTCGTGAGTGACGAAGACCGAGGTCAGGCCGGTCTCGTCATGGATGTCGCGCAGGCCCTGGCGCAATTCCTTGCGGACCTTGGCGTCCAGCGCGCCGAAAGGCTCGTCCAGCAGCAGCATGCGCGGCTCGATCGCCAGCGCGCGGGCAAGTGCGACCCGCTGGCGCTGGCCACCCGACAGCTGGGTCGGATAGCGATCGGCGATCTGGGGCAGCTGGATAAGGTCCAGCAGTTTCAGCACCCGCCGATCGATCTCGGCCTTGTTGGGACGGGTGGCGCGTGGGCGGGCGCGCAGGCCATAGGCGATGTTCTCGAACACCGTCATGTGGCGGAACAGGGCATAGGACTGGAACACGAAGCCCGCGCGACGCTCCTGCACCGACATTCCGGTGGCATCCTGGCTGTTGAACAGCACCCGCCCCGAGGTCGGGAATTCCAGCCCGCCCAGGATGCGCAGCAGCGTGGTCTTGCCCGAGCCCGACGGCCCCAGAAGCGCCACCAGCGCGCCCGAGGGGATGGACAGCGACACCGGATGCAGCGCGGTGGTGGTGCCGAATTCCTTGGCGATCTCATCGATCTGGATGTGCATGGGGTTCCCCTTCTCTCAATGGCGGCGGGTGGCCGACAGTGCGTCGGCATGGCGCAGTTCCAGCGCGGTCTTCAACAGCAGCGTCAGCAGCGCGAACCCGGTCAGCAGCGCGGCCATCGAAAAGGCCGCAATGGACAGGTATTCGTTGTAGAACATCTCGATGGTGATCGGCATGGTCGCGGTCTGGCCGCGGATCTTGCCGGACACGACGGCCACGGCGCCGAATTCGCCCATCGCGCGGGCGGTGCAGAGCAGCGTGCCGTAAAGCAGCGCCCACCGGATGTTGGGCAGGGTCACGGTGCGGAAGGTCCGCCAGCCGGTGGCGCCCAGGGTCAGGGCGGCCTCCTCCTCGGCGCGGCCCTGCTCGATCATCACGGGGATCAGTTCGCGCGCACGAAGGGGAATGTCACGAAGACCGTGGCCAGCACGATGCCCGGCACCGCGAACACGATCGGATAGCCGCTGGCCACCAGCCAGCCGCCAAGCGCGGAATTGGCGCCGAACAGCAGCACGATGCACAGGCCGGCCACGACCGGGCTGATGCTGAACGGCAGGTCGATCAGCGTGATCAGGAAGGCCTTGCCGCGAAAGTCGAACTTGGTGATGAACCACGCGGCCGCGATCCCGAAGACCGCGTTCAGCGGCACCGCGATGGCGGTGATCAACAGGGTCAGGCGGATGGCCGAAGCTGCATCCCGGCTGGACAGGCTGGCGACCGCGGCCCCCCATCCCCGGACCAGCGCCTCGGCAAAGACGATGACCAGCGGCGCGCCGACCAGCAGAGCCAGCCCGCCGACCGCAACCGCGATCAGCGCCCACCGGGCGGCGGGCGATTCCTCGGTCGCGGAGCGGAAGCGGGCGGGGGTGGCCGGTTTGTGAAGGGTGGCGTCAGACATGACCGATCCTCCGGCGTGACCAGATCTGGATGAGATTGATCAGCAGCAGCATGGTGAAGCTGATGGCCAGCATCGCCAGGCCAATGGCCCCTGCGGCGCCGTAATTGTATTCCTCCAGCTGGATCACGATCAGCAGGGGGGCGATTTCCGTGCGCAGCGGGATGTTGCCGGCGATGAAGATCACCGAACCGTATTCGCCGACCGCACGCGCCAGCGACAGCGCGAACCCGGTCAGGGCGGCGGGCATCAGCATCGGCGCGATCACATGGCGCAGGGTGTGCCACCGCGACGCGCCAAGGGTGGCGGACGCCTCCTCGACCTCGGTCTCGATCTCCTCGATCACGGGCTGGACGGTGCGGGTCACGAAGGGCAGGCCCACGAAGACCAGCGCCAGCCAGATGCCCCATTGCGTATAGGCGACCTGCCAGCCGATCTGGTTGGTCAGTTGGCCCAGCACGCCGTTCGGCGCATAAAGCGCGGTCAGCGCGATGCCCGCCACGGCGGTGGGCAGGGCAAAGGGCAGATCGACGGCGGCGTCGATGATGCGTCGGCCCGGAAAGCGGTAACGCACCAGCACCCAGGCCAGGATCACCCCGAACACCAGGTTGAAGCAGGCGGCCAGGAACGACAGCCGGAAGGACAGCCACAAGGCCGCCCAGACCCGGTCGCGGTTGATCGTGGCCCAGATGTTGGCGGCGCCAAAGTTCGCGCCCTGCCACAGCAGCGCGCCGATGGGCAGGAACACCACCAGCGTCAGCATGAAGAAGGTGATCCCGGCCGAGAGGCCGAGACCGGGCATTGCCGTCCTTTGGATCAGGGGTGTCCGCATCATGTCAGGGCGCGACATAGATCTGGTCGAAGATGCCGCCGTCCCCGAAATGTTCCGGCTGCAGCTTGGCCCAACCGCCCAGATCGTCGATGCTCACCAGCTCCAGCTCCGGGAAACGTGCCACGTCCTCGGGGTCGGCGGCGCTGGCGTCCCATGCGCGATAGTAGTGCTTGAAGGCCAGGGCCTGCCCTTCGGGGGTATAGAGGTAGTCCAGATAGGCGCTGGCCAGTTCGCGCTGCGCGTCGTCCGCGATGTTGCCCTCGACCAGCGCCACGGGGGGCTCGGCCAGGATCGACAGGCTGGGGACGACGATGTCGAACTGATCCTCGCCCAGTTCGGCCAGCGCAAGATAGGCCTCGTTCTCCCAAGCCAGCAGGACGTCGCCGATGCCGCGCTGTGCAAAGGTCGTGGTCGACCCGCGCGCGCCCGTGTCCAGGACCGGAACGTTGGCGAACAGCTGGCCCACGAACTCGGCCGGATCGCGGCCGTTCTTCTCGGCCCAAGCCCAGGCCGCCAGATAGTTCCAGCGCGCCCCGCCCGATGTCTTGGGGTTCGGCGTGATCACCTCGACCCCCTCGGCGGTCAGGTCGCCCCAGTCCTGGATGCCCTTGGGGTTGCCGTCGCGGACCAGGAACACGATGGTCGAGGTATAGGGGCTGGAATTGTGCGGCAGCTTGGACTGCCAGTCCGCGGGCAGCTTTCCGGCGGCGGCGATCTGGTCGATGTCGGAGGCCAGCGCCAGCGTCACCACCTGCGCCGACAGCCCGTCGATCACGGATCGCGCCTGCGCGCCCGACCCGCCATGGCTGGTCTCGATCTGGGGGGCGTCGTTGCCTTGGGCCTCCCAATGGGCGGCGAAGGCCTCGTTGAACTCGCGGTACAGCTCGCGGGTGGGATCATAGCTGACATTCAGCAGGCCCTGGGCATGGGCCGCGGGGGCCAGCAGCAGCAGGGACAGGACGGCGGGGCGCAAAAACATGAAGGTCCTCGTGATGTGCAAAGGTCAGATGCCGGTGGGCGTCAGGCGGCCGGTGGGCCACCAGGTCGCGCGGCGCGCCGGGTCTGAAGGGTGCCGCGCCCGACCGGGGCGGCGTCCGGTCCGGGGACCTGGGCGGGGTGTCAGATGCGACGGTGGTCATGGCCTGTCCTTTCCGGATCAGCGCGCGCTGGCGGGCAGCGGCTGGATGCGGGCATCCCACAGCCGGGCATCGCGCCCGGCCAGCAGCTCGGCGGCGGCGCCATGGGGATCGCGGCTCAGCGCGACCAGCGCCGCGCCGTTCACGCGGTGCGGGCGCCGGTGCGGCGGTCGATCAACGTCACGGCGCACAGCGCCGGGCGGCCTTGGGTCAGGGGTTGGGTCGAGGTCATCGGGTCATCCCTTTCGGTTGGGGCCGCATGCGGCGGTTCGATACCGTAATAACGACAGGGAAACTCGTGTTTAGCAACAGAAGAAACACGCCTAATTCGGTCGTGAAAAGAGATGATTATTCTACTGCATCTTCTGCAGGTCGCGAAATCAGGCGGTCGCGCCGTCCTGCAGCACGGCCTGCGCCACATCGGGCGTGCCCAGCATGTCGGCCAGGCTGAGAGATTCGATCAGGATCAGATAGGACCAGAACACCTCGGAGAACACGCGCCGCAGGCGGCATGCGGCCTCGTCGGTGCAGTCCTCGCAGCGCTGATAGGCGCGTCGCGACAGGCAGGGCAGCGGCGCGATCGGCCCGTCGATCAGGCGCAGCAGTTCCGAAATCGACACATCCTCGGGGCGCTTGATCAGCATGTACCCCCCTGACCGTCCACGGATCGAGGCGACGACACCGGCATTGCGCACCTCCAGCAGGATCTGTTCCAGGAACCGCTTGGGGGTGCCCGACCGCTTGGCGATGGCCTCGATCGTCAAGGCTTCGGGACGCGGGTTGCGGGCCTCGTCGCCCAGCACCAGAAGGGCCTTCAGCGCGTACTTCATCTTTTGGGTGATCATGGCCGGGCCCCGGAATGCGTTGGTGTCCATCGGATATAAGGCGGATCGCCGCCGCGGAAAAGAAAAGACGACCAGTCCACGGGGTTTTTACCCGCGCTTGTTGCGCCACGGTCGCGGGCCCTTCGAATAATAACGACAAAGGCGCTAGACTTTATATTCTATTGAGGCATGCTGACGGCGAAAGGAATCGCCTGATGACCCAAAACCCGCCCCTGGATCTGATCGACCGCAAGATCGTCGCGGCGCTGATGGCCGACGCCACCACCCCCATCGCCCAGATCGCCGACAAGGTCGGCCTGTCCCAGACCCCCTGCTGGAAGCGCATCCAGAAGCTGGAGGCGAACGGCGTGCTGACCGGACGCGTGGCGCTGGCCGATCCGGCGATGCTGGGCTTCGGCCTGACCGTCTTCGTCGGGATCGAGGCGCCGGACCACGGCACCGACTGGCGCGCGGCCTTTGCCCGCGCCATCGAAGGGCTGCCCGAAGTCATGGAGGCATGGCGCATGGCCGGCGACATCGACTATCTGCTGCGCGTGGCGGTGCCGGACATGGCCGCCTATGACCGCTTCTACAAGGCGCTGACCGACGCGGTCGCGATCAAGAACGTCACCTCGCAATTCGCGATGGAACGGTTGCGCCACACCACCGCCTATCCCGTCAACACCCGCGACCGATAGAACCTCGTTCCCTTTCGGGGGCGATCTTTGGAATCGCAATACACGACCATCATTGTAGTGTTATGCGAGATAAAGGAGACATCCGATGACCAAGACCCTGATCGTCCCCGGCCTCGACGGCTCTCCTGCGCCGCACTGGCAGGATTGGTGGGCACGCACCGACCCCAACGCGATGCTGCTGGACATGGGCGACGCAAGCCGTCCCGTCCGCGAGGTCTGGGAGGCCACGCTGGCCGTCCACATCATGGCCCATCCCGACAGCATCCTGGTCGGCCATTCGCTTGGCGCGGTGACCATCGCGCATCTGCTGGCCCGCTGGCCGGGCCTGCGGGTGCGCGCCGCCCTGCTGGTCGCCCCCGCCGATCCGGCGACGTCGGACCGCACCCGCCGCTTCGGCGCCCTGCCGCGCGAACGCTTCGACGTGCCTGCCACCCTGGTGGCCAGCCGCAACGACCCGTGGATGGCCTTTGACCAAAGCCGGCAGCTGGCCGACAGCTGGGGCGCCAAGCTGCATGACATCGGCCACGCCGGTCATGTCAACGCGGCATCGGGCTTTGGCCCCTGGCCCGCCGGCAAGGCGCTGCGCGACGACCTTGTGGCGCAGACCGCGCGCCCCGGTGTCCTGCGCCGCCTGTTCGGCGCGCGCCCGGCACCGTTGGCCCTGCCCGCCCGACGGCTGGCGTGATTTCCCCCTTCAGAACGGAGGTTCCCATGTTCGACATCCAGACCGAGGCCTATCTGCGCCGCACGCATCCCCGCGACACCGACCGCCCCGACCGCATCGTTCCCACGCTGATCGGCGCCAGCCTGGCCCTGTGGACCGGACTGCTGATCGCCGCCCTCTAGGCCCCCACCGCCCGCCAAGCCAAGCAAAGGAGCCCGCCATGAAGACCATCGCCCTGGCCGACACGTCTGCGCCCCATGCGGCCCATCTGCCCCATGTCGTCATCATCGGCGGCGGCGCCAGCGGCGTCCTGCTGGCCGCCCACCTGCTGCGCGATCCGGCCACGCCCCTGCGCGTCACCGTGATCGAGGGGCGCCACATGCTGGGCTGCGGCGTGGCCTATTCCACCAGCGATCCTGGCCACCTGCTGAACACCCGCGTCGCCAACATGAGCGCCTTTCCCGACGATCCCGACCATTTCCGCCGCTGGCTGGGCGCGCGCGGCGACGACGCGACGGGCGCCTGCTTCGTGGGCCGCGCGACCTATGGCGCCTACATGACCGACCTGCTGGCGCCGCTGTCGGCCGACGGGCGGCTGCGCTGTCTGCGCGCGACCTGCACACGCCTGGTCACCACGCGGGTCGGGGTCGCGGCGCATCTGGACGACGGCCAGGTCATTCCCGCCGACCGCGCGGTGCTGGCCACCGGCCACGTCCTGCCCGAACCCGACCCCGAAGGCCTGGTCCACGGCGCCTGGCAGGAGGCCGCCCCCCCGCCCCAGGGCGGGCGCGTGGTGATCATCGGGTCGGGCCTGTCGATGGTCGACCAGGCGATCAGCCTGCTGTCACACGGTCATCGCGGGGAAATCGTGGCCCTGTCGCGCCGGGCCCAGCTGCCGCGCGTCCATGCCGCGGGCGCACCCCTGCCGATCAGCCGCGCCGAGGTGCCCCTTGGCGCGCCGATGAGCTTTGCCCTGTCCTGGCTGCGCGATCTTGCCGCCCGCGCCGAGGCGCAGGGCGGCACCTGGCGCGACGCGGTCGATGGCGTCCGCCCGCATCTGTCCGCCCTGTGGCGTGCGATGCCCGTGGACGACCGCGCCCGCTTCCTGCGCCACGCCGCCCCCTGGTGGGAGGTGCACCGCCACCGCCTGCCCCCGGAAAGCGCCGCCACCCTTCAGCGCGCGCTGGACAGCGGCCAGATGCGCCAGCTGGCCGGCAGCTTCGACGGTGCCAGCCGCGACGGCGCGATCCTGCGCGCGCATTGCGCCCGCGCGGGGCCGATCGCATCCTGACGCTGGACGCGACCCGCATCGTCGACTGCCGCGGCATCCGACGCGACCCCCAAGCCAACGCCACCCCACTGGTCGCCGACCTGCTGGCCACCGGCCGCGCCCGCATCGACCCCTTGCGCATCGGCCTCGACATCGCTCCAGACTGCGCGCTGATCGACGCCCAGGGGCGCCCCGAACCCCGCATCCGCGTCATCGGCCCGGCATCGCGCGCCGCCTTTTGGGAGATCACCGCTATCCCCGACATCCGAGAGCAGGCGCAGACCCTGGCCACCGAACTGATCCGCCAACACGCATCCGCGTAACACCACAGCAGCAAGGACCGCCCTACGACTAGAAGCCTTCTTTCCGCTTCCGCCCTCGCCGTGATCGCCGGTGCTGCATCGGCGGCCGACGGTCCGCTTGTCACCACCGAATGGCTGGAGGCCAACCTCGACGACCCTTCGATCGCCCTGATCGAGGTCGCGTGAACCCCGGCGTCTTCAAACGCGGCCACATCCCCGGTGCGACGAACTCTGCGTGGCACACTGATCTGGTCGACCCGGTCTGGCGCGACATCGCCAGCCGCGAGCAGCTGGAAGGCCTGCTGCGCGAGGCCGGCGTGAACGAGGACAGCACGGTCATCCTCTATGGCGATACGAACAACTGGATCTCGGCTTGGAGCGCGTGGGTGCTGGATCGTACCGTTTCCCCTTTCGTTTGATCCAATCTCAAATGGGCTTTGGCGCACCTTAAGGGACCGGAGATGGCGCGCAGCAGCGTTACCGAAGAAGATGTCTCCGCCAGCCTTGCAGAGCACAGTAAACGGATACGGTGACCGGATTTCCGCAGTCGCCAGGTATCGGAAGCATGGTGTCAGCGATGCTCTTTTCACACATGGAAGCCTAAGCACGCCGTATCGATGTCCGCCGAGCGATGAGAGTTCCGGTCGCTGGACGATTGCTTCAACCATAAGTCCAGCCGTGGATGTCCACCGGCGACCGGTCGTGGCCAGATGGTAGACCGGTAAGAGATGATATTTGCCGCCATCGCTTTACTGATACTGATGACCGCCCTGAACCACCACGTCGGTGCCCTCTTGGGAAGGACCGGCAACCCTGACCGGCACTCATACCGGCGTCGGATATCTGGAGGTGACCGGCTACGACCACGGAGCGGCGTCCAGCATCATCTTGATATTGAGATCGAACGATCAGACATCATCGAGCCATGACCCGCCATCCGCCGCCCTTGTTTTGCTGACACTATGCTGACACGGCTGCGGAACGCAAAAGGCCTCCCGCGAGGGAGGCTTGGAACGCATTGTAAGTAGGTACTATTTTGGTTGCGGGGACAGGATTTGAACCTGTGACCTTCAGGTTATGAGCCTGACGAGCTACCGGGCTGCTCTACCCCGCGCCAAGATTGTCCTGATCGGGTTTTTTTCATCGTTACAGAGAGATATGTGCGTTTCTTACCAGGTCTGGCGGTGACCTACTCTCCCACGTCTTGAGACGCAGTACCATCGGCGCAGCGGCACTTAACGGCCGAGTTCGGGATGGGATCGGGTGTTTTGCTCGCGCTAGGGCCACCAGACCAGGAAAGAAACGCTCAGC
>NZ_BBPH01000116.1 GCF_000787695.1 Paracoccus sp. PAMC 22219
GGCGGTGCGGCCGCGGGCGGCGCAGCGGGCCATCTGGCCACGAAGGGATCGCAGGAAAAGAACAACGCCAGCTTCGGCGCGCTGTTCGACGATGCGCTGGCCCATGACGGAGAGCCGCAGGTCGCGCCGACCCCGGAACAGAACGCCATGGCCGGCCTGATGCTGCGCGCGATGATCCAGGCCGCCAAGTCCGACGGCCATGTGGACGACACCGAACGCCAGCGCCTGCTGGGTCATCTGGGCGACGATCTGGACGACGACGAACGCCAGTTCATCCGCGACCAGATGGCAGCCCCCGTCGATGCCGCAGGCCTGGCCCGCGAGGTCCCCGAGGGTATGGAGCGTCAGGTCTATCTGATGTCGCTGCTGGCCATCGATTTCGACAGCGAGGCCGAGGCCCGCTATCTGAACGACCTGGCCACCGCGCTGAAGCTGGACCGCGCGACCGTCAACGCCGTCCACACCGAGGCGGGCGTCATGCCGCTGTACAACGGCGCCTGAACCCGCGTCGACCATCGCCGCCGTCCCATCCGGGGCGGCGGCTTTTTCATGCGCGGTTGATCTTTCTTGCCCCGGCCGGTCGGAACATTCGCCGCCCTGTGCGGTTGGCCTGCGAACCGCAAACGCATGAGGCCACAGATGTCCGACACCCCCGCCCGTCCCCCGTTCCGCAGCGGTGCCATCGCGGAGCCGCGCCTGCCCCTTCCCGATTTCCCCGCGCAGGAACAGCCCTTTCCCGGCCTGGCCCGAAAGATGGACCCCCTGCCCGATCACGGCGAAACCAGCTATCGCGGAACCGGCCGTCTGTCGGGCAAGCGTGCCCTGATCACCGGCGGCGACAGCGGCATCGGCGCCGCCGCGGCCATCGCCTATGCCCGCGAGGGTGCGGACGTGGCGATCACCTATCTGCCCGATGAACAGGCCGATGCCGACGCCATCGTGTCGCTGATCGAGGCCGAGGGCCGCGTGGCCGTGGCCATCCCCGGCGACCTGCGCGACGAGGGGTTCTGCAAGGAGATGGTCGAAAGCGCCGTGTCGCAGCTGGGCGGGCTGGACATTCTGGTCAACAACGCCGGTCGCCAGCAGTTCTGCGAAAAGCTGGAGGACCTGACGACCGAAGACTTTGACGCGACGATGAAGACCAACATCTATGCGCCCTTCTGGGTGACGCGCGCCGCCCTGCCGCACATGGGCGCGGGCGGGTCGATCATCATCACCTCGTCGGTGCAGGCGTTCTCCGGGTCGGCGCATCTGTTCGACTATGCGCAGTCCAAAGCCGCCAACGTGGCCTTTGCGCAGTCGCTGGCGAAACAGCTGGCCCCGCGCGGCATCCGTGTGAACGCTGTCTGCCCCGGCCCCTACTGGACCGCGCTGCAGATCAGCGGTGGCCAGCCGACCGAAAAGGCGCAGGAACACGGCGCCAGCCAGCCCCTGGGTCGTCCCGGCCAGCCGGTCGAGATCGCGCCGATCTATGTGCTGCTGGCCTCGGATGAGGCCAGCTATATCACCGGCGAGTATTTCGGCTCGGTCGGCGGCGGCGGCCTCTAGGCGAACCGGTTGTCGCGCGGGAAACCGCGCGGCGCCATCCGGCCGGCGCTGCCGCGCTTGCCCACCCATTCGGTCAGGTCCGGCTCAGACCGGGTCTTGCCGCCAGTCATCGGCCAGGACAGCCCTTGCGCCAGCGTCAGGCAGACCGCGTCCACCATCCCGTCATCCTTCAGCAGGCCGCCGCCCTTGCCATAGCGTTGCAGGCGCACACCCTTGCCGCGCGCCATTTCCGGCAGCTCGGCCAGCGGGAAGACCAGCATCTTGCGGTTCTCTCCGACGACGGCGACGTGATCGCCGGACACCGGGCGGCACAGCAGCGCGTCGCCGTTCAGGACCTGCTTGCCGGTCTTGGTCTGGGCCAGGATGTCGCCCGCCCCCACGATGAACCCGTCACCGACCTTCGACGCCACCAGATAGCGCGCGCCGTCCCGCCAGGGGAACATGGCGATGACCTGCGCCTCGTTCGGCAGGTCGATCATCAGGCGTAGCGGTTCGCCCATGCCCCGCCCACCGGGCAGCGTGTTGACCGGGATGGTGTAGAACCGCCCGTTCGACGCAAAGATCATCAGCTTGTCGGTGGTTTCCGCATGCAGCGCCTGGCCGGGGCCGTCGCCGTCCTTGAACTTCAGCTCGGCGTCCAGCGGCTGGTGGCCCTTGAGGCTGCGGATCCAGCCCATCTTGGACAGGACCACGGTGACCGGCTCGCGCTCGATCATCGCGTCCAGGTCGATTACGGGCATCTCGGTCGCTTCGCTGATCGTGGTGCGGCGCTGGCCTTCGGGGCGCGACTTGCCGAACAGGTTGCGCACCTCCTTCAACTGGTCGGCGATCCGCGCCCATTGCGCGTCCTCGCTGTCCAGCATCGCCTGCAGCCCCTCGCGCTCGGCCAGCAGGGCGTCGCGTTCGGCGCGCAGCTCGATCTCCTCCAGCTTGCGCAGGGCGCGCAGGCGCATGTTCAGGATCGCCTCGACCTGCACGTCGTTCAGGCCGAATTCGGCCATCATCACGACCTTTGGCTCGTCCTCGGTGCGGATGATCTCGATCACGCGGTCCAGGTTCAGATAGGCGACCAGATAGCCTTCCAGCACCTCAAGGCGCGACGCGATCTTGTCCAGGCGATAGGCCGCGCGGCGCACCAGCACGTCGCGGCGGTGGTCCAGGAAAGCGCGCAGGACCTCCTTGAGCGAACAGACCTTGGGCACGCGGCCGTCGATCAGCACGTTCATGTTCAGGTTGAACCGGATCTCCAGGTCGCTGGAGCGGTACAGCGCGCCCATCAGCTGCTCGGGATCGACGGTGCGGGCGCGCGGTTCGATGACGATGCGCACATCCTCTGCGGATTCGTCGCGCACATCGGCAAAGATCGGGATCTTGCGGGTCTGGATCAGCTCGGCCAGCCGCTCGATCAGGCGCGATTTCTG
Source organism: Paracoccus sp. PAMC 22219 (assembly GCF_000787695.1). Lineage (GTDB taxonomy): Bacteria > Pseudomonadota > Alphaproteobacteria > Rhodobacterales > Rhodobacteraceae > Paracoccus. The sequence goes on from NZ_BBPH01000116.1 coordinate 2,970, forward strand.
CACCTGATAGGGGATCTCGGTCACGATGATCTGCCACAGCCCGCGGCCCAGATCCTCCTGGTGCCAGCGGCAGCGCAGGCGGAACGCGCCGCGCCCGGTGCGATAGGTCTCGGCGATGCTGTCGGCCGATTCGACCAGCACGCCGCCGGTCGGGAAATCCGGGCCCTTGATCAGCGTCGCCAGCGTGTCGTCGCGCGCGTCCGGCGTCTTGATCAGATGCAGGCAGGCGTCCACGACCTCGTGCAGGTTGTGGGGCGGGATGTTGGTGGCCATGCCGACCGCGATGCCCGACGCGCCGTTGGCCAGCAGGTTCGGGAAGGCCGAGGGCAGCACGACAGGCTCGCTCAGCGTGCCGTCATAGTTGGGGCGGAAATCGACCGAATCCTCGGTCAGGCCGTCCATCAGCGCCTCGGACGTGGCGGCTAGGCGGGCCTCGGTATAGCGGGCGGCGGCGGGGTTGTCGCCGTCGATGTTGCCAAAGTTCCCCTGCCCGTCCACCAGCGGATAGCGCATGGCGAAATCCTGGGCCAGGCGCGCCATCGCGTCATAGATGGCCGCGTCGCCATGCGGGTGATAGTTGCCCATCACGTCGCCGGTGATCTTGGCCGACTTGCGGAACGGACCGTTGGGCGCCAGCCGCAATTCGCGCATCGCGTACAGGATGCGGCGGTGCACGGGCTTCAGCCCGTCGCGGGCATCGGGCAGCGCGCGGTGCATGATCGTGGACAGCGCATAGGTCAGGTACCGCTCGCCGATCGCACGGCTGAGAGGCTCGGAATAGGTGCCCGGTTCGGGCGGGGGGATCAGATCGTCGGCCATGCGCCTTGGATAGGCCCCATGGCCCGCCCGGTCCAGATCGAAAAGCGGGCGGGGAACGCTGTCGTCCGCGTGGCGTTGGACGATCAAATCGGTTAACGAAAAAGCCGCAAGGGGGATGGGCACGATGATCAGGCTGGGACTGCTGATGCTGGTGACGCTTGCGGGCGTGTTCCTGACGCTGGACCGGTTCGGTCAGGGCGACCTGCGTGCCGACCGCAGGCCCGAACCGGCCCCGGTCAGCGCGGCGACCGATGCGGGCGCGCCGTCGCTGACCGCCCCGGCGGCCGGCACCCTGCCTGCCACGCCCCCGGTCGATATCGTTCTCGCCGCCAGCCAGACCCCCGAACGCACGCAGCGTTTTCCGGGCCCCCCGCTGGAACCCTCGCCCGAATATGCGGGCGCCACGCCGGAACCGGTGCAGGCCGCGCCCGCGGATGGGCCGGTGCTGTATGTCACCGCCGACCGCGTGAACATGCGCGCGGGTGCGGGCACGGACAATCCGGTCGTGACCAGCCTGACCGGCGGATCGGCGGTGCAGGCCTTGGGGCCCACGGGCGGCAAATGGGTGCAGGTGCAGACCGCCGACGGCCAGCAGGGATTCGTCGCGGCCCAGTTCCTGACCACCGACGCCCCATGAGGCGCGTGCTGATCACCGGCTGTTCGTCCGGCATCGGGCTGGACGCGGCGCGCCACCTGCAGGCGCAGGGCTGGCAGGTCGTCGCCACCTGCCGCAGCCCCAGGGACGTCGCCGCCCGGCAGGCCGAGGGGATGGAGTGCCTGCCCCTCGACCTGGCGTCCGAGGACAGCGTCGCGGCCTGCGCCGAGGCCGCGCTGGTCGGCGGCCCTGTCGACGCGCTGGTCAACAACGCGGCCTTTGCCCTGCCCGGCGCGGTCGAGGACATGCCCCGCGGCGCCCTCCGCGCCATATTCGAGGTCAACCTGCTGGGCACGCCTGATCTGACCACCCGCCTGATCCCGCATTTCCGCGACCGGGGCGCGGGGCGGATCGTCAACATCAGCTCGGTCCTGGGACTGGTGGGCATCCCTTGGCGGGGCCCGTATGTGGCCACGAAATTCGCGCTGGAGGGGCTGACCGACGTGCTGCGCCTTGAGATGCACGACACCGGCATCCACGTCACCCTGATCGAGCCGGGGCCCATCACCAGCCGCATCCGCGAAAACGCCATTCCGCATTTCGAACGGTGGGTGAACTGGCAGGCCAGCCCACGCGCCGACGAATACCGGAACAGCCTGTTGAAACGTCTCTATGAACCCTCCGGCAAGGATCGGTTCGAACTGCCGCCGCGGGCCGTCAGCGACCGCATCCTGACCGCGCTGACCGCCCGAAACCCCGCCCCGCGCTACTATGTCACGGCGCCGACGCGCATTTCCGGGGTCGCGCGGCGGGTTCTGCCGACCCGCGCACTGGACTGGTTTGCGCGGCGGAACTAGGTTGGCGGCCGAAAGGCGGTGTCCCCATGCCCGATCAATCTCTGTTCCTTGTCACCCTCCTGAGCGTCGGAGTCGTCATCGCGATCCTGCTGACCGGGATCGGAGGCTTTGCCAAAGGCGGCGATTTCAACCGCAAGCATGGCAACCGCATGATGCGCTGGCGGCTGTATGCCCAGGCCGCCGCGCTGGTCATCCTGATGCTGTTTTTGTGGCTGAGGTCTCTCTGATGGTCGTTCTGAACAAGATCTATACCCGCACCGGCGACAAGGGCGACACCGCCCTGTCCGACGGCAGCCGCGTCGCCAAGCACGACCCCCGCGTCGAGGCCTATGGCACCGTGGACGAACTGAACGCGACCCTGGGCCTGTGCCGCCAGCATGCGACGGGCGATCTGGCCGAACGCATCGCGGTGATCCAGAACGACCTGTTCGACCTGGGCGCCGACCTGTCGCGCCCGAACATGGCCGCGGACGATCAGGCGGGCTATCCCGTCCTGCGCGTCATCGATGCGCAGGTCGACCGGCTGGAACGCGAGATCGATGCGATGAACGCCAACATCGCGCCGCTGCGCAGCTTCATCCTGCCGGGCGGCAGCGCGCTTGCGGCGCATCTGCACCTGTCGCGCACGGTGGCGCGGCGGGCCGAACGCCGCGCCACCGAACTGCTGGCGGGGGGCGACGTGAACGCGTCGGCGATCCGCTATCTGAACCGGCTGTCGGACTGGCTGTTCGTCGCGGGCCGCGTGGCCAACAACGACGGCGTGGACGACATCCTGTGGGTACCCGGCGCCAGCCGCTGACCGGGGCCGCCGCAAACGCTGCGTCCTGTGACGCTTTTGCCCTGTCCTTGCCGGATATCCCTGTCTAACAATCCTGCGACAGATGACGCAAACAAAGGGAGAGAGGCCGATGAAAGTCCTCGTGCCAGTCAAGCGCGTGATCGACTATAACGTGAAGGCCCGCGTGAAGGCGGACGGATCGGGTGTCGATCTGGCCAACGTGAAGATGTCGATGAACCCCTTCGACGAGATCGCCGTCGAAGAAGCCATCCGCCTGAAGGAAAAGGGCGTGGCCACCGAAATCGTGGCCGTCAGCATCGGCGTCAAGCAGGCCGCCGAAACCCTGCGCACCGCGCTGGCCATGGGGGCGGACCGCGCCATCCTGGTCATCGCCACCGATGACGTGCACCAGGACATCGAGCCGCTGGCCGTCGCCAAGATCCTCAAGGCCATCATCGACGCCGAACAGCCCGGCCTGGTCATCGCCGGCAAGCAGGCGATCGACAACGACATGAACGCGACCGGCCAGATGCTGTCGGCCCTGCTGGGCTGGAGCCAGGCGACCTTCGCCAGCAAGCTGGAGATCGCGGGCGACGTGGCCCATGTCACGCGCGAGGTCGACGGCGGCCTGCAGACCATCGAGGTCCGCCTGCCCGCCATCGTCACCGCCGACCTGCGCCTGAACGAGCCGCGCTATGCCAGCCTTCCCAACATCATGAAGGCCAAGAAGAAGCCGCTGGAGGAGAAGACCGCTGCCGATTACGGCGTCGACGTCACCCCGCGCCTGACCGTCGTCAAGACCCGCGAACCCGAAGGCCGCAAGGCCGGGATCAAGGTCGGCTCGGTCGATGAGCTTGTGTCGAAACTCAAAGAAGCGGGGGTCGTGTGATGGCTGTTCTTCTTCTGGCCGAAGTCACCGGCGGCGAACTGAACCGCGACGCGACCGCCAAGGCCGTCCATGCCGTCACCGCCCTGGGCGACGTGACCGTGCTGTGCGCCGGTGCGCAGGCGCGCGACGCGGCCGGCCACGCCGCGACCATCGCGGGCGTCGCCAAGGTCCTGGTGGCCGAGGATGCGCGTTACGGCCACCGCCTGGCCGAACCCACTGCGGCGCTGATCGTGGCGCTGGCGGGCGATTACAGCCACATCGCAGCCCCGGCCACCACGGATGCCAAGAACGTCATGCCGCGCGTCGCCGCACTGCTGGACGTGATGGTGATGTCCGACGTGTCCGCCGTCATCGACGCCGACACGTTCGAACGTCCCGTCTATGCCGGCAACGCCATCCAGACGATCACCTCGGCCGACAGCAAGAAGGTCATGACCATCCGCGTGGCCAGCTTTGATGCGGCCGGCGAAGGTCCGGCGGCACCCGTGTCCGACGCCACCTTGGCGGACGATCCGGCCCTGTCGAAATGGCTGAACGACGAGGTCGCCCAGAACGACCGCCCCGAGCTGACCTCGGCCGGTCGCGTCGTGTCGGGCGGGCGCGCCTTGGGTTCCAAGGAGCAGTTCGCGATGATCGAAGGGCTGGCCGACAAGCTGGGCGCCGCCGTCGGCGCGTCGCGTGCGGCGGTCGATTCGGGCTATGCCCCGAACGACTGGCAGGTGGGGCAGACCGGCAAGGTCGTGGCGCCCGCGCTGTACGTCGCGGTCGGCATCTCGGGTGCGATCCAGCACCTTGCCGGCATGAAGGACAGCAAGGTCATCGTGGCCATCAACAAGGACGAGGAGGCGCCGATCTTCCAGGTCGCCGATTACGGCCTGGTGGGCGACCTGTTCACCATCGTCCCGGAACTGACCGAAAAGCTGTAACCCCGCACAAGGGTTGCCACCGACCGCCCCCCGGCAACGGGGGGCGGTTTTGCATTGCAGCATGCCCCGCCCCGCCCTATCGTCCCGGCGTCGGAACAGGGGATGCAGGCATGACGGTTCAATCGGTTGGCGTGATCGGCGCAGGTCAGATGGGCAACGGCATCGCGCATGTCTTTGCGGTGGCGGGCTATGACGTGCTGCTGACCGACATCAGCCAGGACGCGCTGAACAAGGCCATCGCCCTGATCGACCGCAACCTGGAACGCCAGGTCACCCGCTACAAGATCACCGCCGAGGTCAAGGCCACCGCGATGGGCCATATACGCACCACGCTGAAGCTGTCGGACCTGGGCCAATGCGACCTGGTGATCGAGGCCGCCACCGAACGCGAGACGGTGAAACAGGCGATCTTCGAGGATCTGGTCCCGCATCTGAAGCCCGAGACGATCCTGACCTCGAACACGTCGTCGATCTCGATCACGCGCCTGGCCTCGCGGACCGACCGCCCCGAGAAATTCATGGGGTTCCATTTCATGAACCCCGTCCCCGTGATGCAGCTGGTCGAGCTGATCCGCGGCATCGCCACCGACGAGCCGACCTATCGCGAGCTGCACGCCGTCGTCGAGAAACTGGGCAAGACCTCGGCCACGGCCGAGGATTTCCCGGCCTTCATCGTGAACCGGATCCTGATGCCGATGATCAACGAGGCCGTCTATACGCTGTACGAGGGCGTGGGGTCGGTCAGCAGCATCGACAGCGCGATGAAGCTGGGCACCAACCACCCGATGGGCCCGCTGGAGCTGGCCGATTTCATCGGTCTGGACACCTGCCTGGCGATCATGAACGTGCTGCACGACGGCTTGGCCGACACGAAATACCGCCCCTGCCCGCTTTTGACAAAATACGTCGAGGCCGGCTGGCTGGGCCGCAAGACGGGCCGCGGCTTCTATGATTATCGCGGCGATACACCAGTTCCGACGCGCTGACTGTCGCATTCAGGCGGGCGCGCCCTGAGAATCTGCCCAGCATGAGGGCAGATCTTCACACCGACAGGAGAGACCCATGACCAAGCCGATCCTTGCCGCCCTGCTCCTGGGCGTGGCCGCCCTGCCCGCCTATGCCGCGGACCCCGCCGAATGCAGCGCCGTGCGCCTGTCCGATCCGGGTTGGACCGACATCACCGCGACGAACGGTGTCGCGGCGGTCGTGCTGGAGGCCTTGGGCTATGCCCCGAACATCGCCACCCTGTCCGTCCCCGTCGGCTACGAGGCGCTGAAAGGCGCGCAGACCGACGTGTTCCTGGGCAACTGGATGCCGGCGCAGGCCGCGTTCCGCGAGGATCTGGACGCCGACGGCAGCGTGACCGAGCTGGCGCAGAATCTGGAGGGTGCCAAGTTCACCTTGGCCGTGAACCCCGCCGCCGCGGCCCTTGGCGTGGCCGATTTCGCCGATCTGGACGCCCATCACGACGCGTTCGAAGGCAAGATCTATGGCATCGAACCCGGCGCCCCCGCGAACCAGAACATCCAGGGCATGATCGACGCCGACCTGTTCGGCCTGGGCGATTGGGAACTGGTTGAAAGCGGCGAACAGGCGATGCTGGCGCAGGTCACGCGCAATGCCGACACGCCCACCGTGTTCCTGGCCTGGGCCCCCCACCCGATGAACGAGGCGATCGAGATCACCTATCTGTCGGGCGGCGACGAACAGTTTGGCCCCGATTTCGGCGGCGCGACCGTCCATACGCTGGCCCGCGCGGAATGGGCCGAAATGTGCCCCAATGCCGCACGCTTGTTCACCCAGCTGGTCTTCGACGTGTCGATGGAAAACCAGCTGATGGGCGCGATCCTGGACGACGGCACCGACGCGCAGGATGCGGCGCGCGACTGGCTGGCGGCCAATCCCGACGCGATGGGCCCGTGGCTGGACGGCGTGACCACGCTGGACGGACAACCGGGCCTGGATGCCGTGCAGGCCGCCGTCGCCGGATAACAGCCCGTGAAACCCAATATCCTGATCCTCATGGCGGATCAGCTGTCGGGGGTGCTTTTCCCCGACGGCCCCGCCGATTTCCTGCACACCCCGAACCTGAAACGCCTTGCCGAGCGCTCGACCCGCTTTGCGAACACCTATACCGGCAGCCCCCTCTGCGCGCCGGGGCGGGCCAGTTTCATGTCGGGTCAGCTGCCGCATCGCACGCGGGTCTATGACAATGCGGCGGAATTCGCGTCCGACATCCCGACCTATGCGCATCACCTGCGCCGGGCGGGGTACCATACCTGCCTGTCGGGAAAGATGCATTTCGTCGGCCCCGACCAGCTGCACGGGTTCGAGGAGCGGCTGACCACCGACATCTATCCCGCCGATTTCGGCTGGACCCCGGATTACCGCAAGCCCGGCGAGCGGATCGACTGGTGGTACCACAACCTGGGCTCGGTCACCGGCGCCGGCGTGGCCGAGATCACCAACCAGCTGGAGTACGACGACGAGGTCGCCCATCACGCCACGCGCAAGCTGTACGATCTGGCGCGCGGGGCCGACGACCGCCCGTGGTGCCTGACCGTCAGCTTTACCCACCCGCACGACCCCTTCGTGGCGCGGCGCAAGTATTGGGACCTGTATGACGGCATCCCCCAGCTGGAGCCGCCGCGGCCCATCCCCTATGCCGATCAGGACCCGCATTCGCAGCGCCTGATGGACGCCTGCGACTGGCGCGGGCTGGAGATCACCGACGATCACATCCGCCGCGCGCGGCAGGGCTATTTCGCCAATATCAGCTATGTCGATGACAAGATCGGCCAGATCCTGGACGTGCTGGAGGCCACCCGCCAGCAGGACACGATCATCCTGTTCCTGTCGGACCACGGCGAGATGCTGGGCGAACGCGGTCTGTGGTTCAAGATGAACTTCTTCGAAGGCTCGGCCCGTGTGCCGCTGATGATCGCCGCGCCGGGCATGGCGCCGGGGCGCGTGGATCAACCGGTCAGCACCATCGACGTGCTGCCGACGCTGTGCGACCTGGCAGGCCTGCCGATGGACGAGATCGCGCCCTGGACCGATGGCCGGTCGCTGGCGCGGGGTGCGCCGCGTGGCCCGGTCCCGATGGAATATGCCGCCGAAGGCAGCATCGCACCCATGGTCGCCCTGCGTGACGGGCGCTGGAAATACGTCGCCTGCGACGCCGATCCGGAGATGCTGTTCGACTTGGACGCCGACCCGGAGGAACGGACGAACCTTGCCGCCGATCCGGCCCATGCGGCGGTGCTGGACGACCTGCGCGCGCAGGCGACGCAGCGGTGGGACCTGTCGGCCTATGACGCGCAGGTACGCCACTCGCAGGCCCGCCGCTGGATCGTGTACGAGGCGCTGCGGAACGGGGCCTATTACCCCTGGGACCACCAGCCGCTGCAGCGGGCGTCCGAACGCTATATGCGCAACCACATGGACCTGAACGTGCTGGAGGAAAACCAGCGCTTTCCCCGCGGCGAATAGAAAACGGGGGCCGGTCACCCGGCCCCCTTTCGGCTTATGCGTCTGTCTTGGCGTCGCGCTTCTCCATGAACTGGTCGAATTCCGCCTTGTCCTTGGCCTCGCGCAGCTTGGCCAGGAAGTCGATGAATTCGCGATGCTCGTCCTCCAACCGCTTCAGCGTCTCGGCGCGATAGGCGTCAAAGGCGCTGTTGCCGGTGGACGGCGCGGAATAGCGGGGGGCGGCGGTGCGTTTGCTGCATCCGAACATGCGTTTGCTCCAGATCATGTAGCCCAGAAGGGCCAGGCCCACGGGCCAGACAAAGATGAAACCCAGCACCATGGCGACGATCCAGGCGGGGCGGCCGCGCGCGTCCAGCCAGTCGCGACCGCGCGACAGCACATCGGTGATGCGCGCTTGGGTCGAAGCCGGGCGAAGCACGGGGGTTGCGATGGTCATCTGTGGTATCTCCCTATGTTAATGTGAATTACATTTACATAGATGGGAGGGTCACGGGCATCCGTCAAGATCGATGTCGCGAAAATTCAGTCCTGGATCAGCCCCAGCCCGCGCAGATAGATCAGCGCTCCGCTCTCCAGCATCTCGGACGGCTCGACCGGGCTTCGGCAGCCGGGCTTGCCGCGGCCGAACAGCTCGACCACGCCGTGGCTCAGCGCCCAGATGTGGTTGGCGACCATGCGGGCGGGGGGCGGCGATCTTCTGGCAGGCGGGCGGCCAAGGCCTCGGCGGCGGTGACCAGCACACCCTGCGCACGCCCGGATGCGGCGGCCAGATCGATGTTGCCCACGACCGAGATGCCGCTTTCGAACATCGCCATGTAATAGCCGGGGCGGTCGGCGGCAAAGTCCAGATAGGTCTGGCCCATGCGCAGGAACGCTGTCAGCGGGCGCGGACGGCCACCGTCAAAGGCGGCCTCCAGCCGGGCGGCGAATTCGATGAAGCCCTGGCGCGCGACCTCCTCCAGCAGGTCCTCGCGGCCCTTGAAATGGCGATAGGGGGCGGCAGGGGACACGCCCGCGCGGCGCGCGGCCTCGGTCAGGGTGAATGCCTGCGGGCCCTGCTCCTGCACCAGATCGGCGGTGGCCTCGACCAACGCCTGGCGCAGGTTGCCGTGGTGATAGGTCTTGCGGTCGGGGGTAACGGGCGCGGGCACTACATGCCTTCGCCGAAATAGTCCCCCACAAGCGCCTCCAGCGCGTCGGCCAGGGCCTGGGCCTCGGGGCCGGACGTGGTCACGCGGATCTGGCTGCCGCGCGGGGCGGTCAGCATCAGCAGACCCATGATGCTGTCGCCGGACACGGCCATGCCGTCCTTTTCGACCCGCGCCTGCGCGTCGTGGCGTTCGACCACGTCGACGAACTTGGCGCTGGCCCGGGCGTGCAGGCCCTTGACGTTGATGATCGACAGATCGCGGGTGATCGCACCAGTCATCGCGAATACCGCCCGCTGTCCATCGCCGCCTCGGGCGGCACATTGTAGGAATTGATGTACTTGCGCCCGGCTTCCTTGGCGAAGCCCACGGCGACCGGCACCGTCAGATGGCGCGACTTGGCCAGCTTGACCAGCATGGGCAGGTTCGCGCCATACAGGATCGTGCGGTCCTGGACCGCGCAGGCCGGCAGCGACAGGTTCGAGGGCGAGCCGCCGAACAGGTCCGTCACCAGAACGACGCCGTCGCCCAGATCGACCGCGTCCGCGGCCGCCTTGATTTCCGCAGTCTTGGCCGCGCGGTCGTGATCATCCTCGATCGCGACGGCGGCGATGCCGACCTGCGGGCCCACGACATGCTCGACCGCCGAGAGATACTCCCGGGCCAAGCCCCCATGCGCGACTATGACAATACCGATCAACGCGCCTCACCAAGCCCAAAAGACCGCCGGAACACCCCAAACCTCATGACGCCTGCCTTTGCGACGCGCGTGCCTCGCCCGCAGGCGATGCGTCCGCACCAGACTGCAGCGTCATGCCCCGACGCTCCAGTTCCCTGTGCCTTATTGACACCGGCCAGCCCGCATCCGCAAGCGCCAGCGCCATCTTTTCCACCAAAGTGACGGAACGATGTTGTCCCCCGGTGCAGCCGAAACCGACCGCCAGGTGCGATTTCCCCTCGTCCATATGGGCGGGCAGCAGGAATTCGACCAGATCGCGGGTCCGCTGGAAGAATTCGGCGAATCGCGGATCGGCGGCCACATGCGCCTGCACGCGGTCGTCGCGCCCGTCCAGCGGCCGCAGCTCCGGGTTCCAGTGCGGATTGGCCAGGAACCGACAGTCGAACATCAGATCCAGGCCCCGCGGCACCCCACGCTTGTAGCTGAAGGAGTGCAGCGACACGCTGAGCCGCCGGTCCGGGCGCACGTCGAACCACCGCGTCAACTCGGCTTTCAGATCGTGGGGCGACAGCTCGGTCGTGTCCACCAGCACATCGGCGCGGGCGCGGATCGGGGCCAGCAGGTCGATCTCGGCCAGCACGCCGGCCATCGGCGCCTCGTCCGGGGCCAGCGGGTGGCGGCGGCGCGTCTCGCTGTAGCGGCGCACCAGCGTGTCGGCATCGCAGTCCAGGTACAGCACCTCGGGCGCATAACCCGGCAGGCGGGTCAGGCGGTCGATCAGCTCGATCACGTTGAAGGCGGAAAAATCGCGGTTGCGCACATCCAGCCCCAAGGCCAGCGGCGTCGGACGCGCAGGCCCGTCCAGCAGGCGCGGGATCAGCGACAAGGGCAGGTTGTCGATCGCCTCGAACCCCAGATCCTCCAGCACGTTGATGGCGGTCGATCGCCCGGCCCCGGACGGGCCGGTGACCAGCACCAGCCGTTGGGCGTCGGGTTCGATGGCGTCGTGATCCATGCGTCCTTTCCTATGGCGTCGCGTGGGCGGTCATGCCAGCCGGCGGCCCAGCATCAGCTGCCGCAACGCAGCGTAAAGATGGGGGCGATAGGGCCCCAGCACAAGCGAAACCCGGACCCCCAGCCAATCTTGGTGCCGCACCTGTGGCAACCGGTCCTCTTCGTCACGTCCCAGGTCGCAGGCTATCGCCACCGGCACCGGGGCCGACGGCTCGGCCTGCAGGATCCCCACGCCCCGCGCCTCGATCCGCCCCAGCAGCGGCAGCGGCGCCTGTGCCATCAGCCGGCCGGCCGACAGCCGCAGGTCGGTGCGGTCATCGGCCACCAGCACCGCCCCCACCGCCATCAGCTGCAGCGCAAGGCTGGACTTGCCCGACCCGGACGGCCCCAGGATCACCAGGCCGTGCCCCTCGATCGCCACAGTCGTTGCGTGCAACTGGATCATGCGAATCACCTCCTTGGGTTATCCTGCCTCAAAATCGGTTAATTTTCCGTCTGTGGCACCGCGTCGCGCGCCCGAAACGGCCCTGTTGGCGATAACATTTGATGTTTCCGCTAACTGTTTGCGCTGACTTGTTTCGGCCTGAATCCACCGTGCTATAGCCCGGTGAAACGCCGCACCCCAAGCCACGGAGCCCCCGACATGACCACGCGCGTAAACCCGACCTGCCGACTGGAAGACCAAGGCATCACGGGGCTGGGCCAGGTGCACTACAACCTGCTGGAACCCGCCCTGATGACGCAGGCCGTCGCGCGCGGAGAGGGTCAGCTGGGCTTGGGCGGCGCCTTCCTGGTGTCGACCGGGGCGCATACCGGCCGCTCGCCCAAGGACAAGTTCGTCGTCCGCACCCCGGCGGTCGAAGACACGATCTGGTGGGACAACAACAAGCCGATGGACCCGGCCGCGTTCGATCTGCTGCATGCCGACATGCTTCAGCACATGAAGGGTCGCGACTACTTCGTGCAGGACCTGTTCGGCGGTGCCGATGCCGACAACCGCCTGGACGTACGCGTGGTGACCGAACTGGCGTGGCACGGCCTGTTCATCCGTCACCTGCTGCGCCGCCCCGCGGCGGAGGAACTGGCGACCTTCACCCCCGAATTCACGATCATCAACTGCCCCGGCTTCAAGGCCGACCCGGCGCGCCACGGCTGCCGGTCGGAAACCGTGATCGCGATGAACTTCGACAAGAAGCTGATTCTGATCGCCAACACCGCCTATGCCGGTGAGAACAAGAAATCGGTCTTCACCCTGCTGAACTACCTGCTGCCCGAAAAGGGCATCATGCCGATGCATTGCAGCGCCAACCACGCGCCGGGCGATCCCGATGACAGCGCGGTGTTCTTCGGCCTGTCGGGCACAGGCAAGACGACCCTGTCCGCCGACCCGTCGCGCATCCTGATCGGCGACGACGAACACGGCTGGTCCGACAAGGGCATCTTCAACTTCGAGGGCGGCTGCTACGCCAAGACCATCAACCTCTCCGCCCAGGCCGAACCCGAAATCCACGCGACCACCAGCCGCTTCGCCACCGTGATCGAGAACATGGTCTTCGACGCCGACACGCTGGAGCTGGATTTCGAGGACAACTCGATCACCGACAACATGCGCTGCGCCTATCCGCTGGACGCCATCTCGAACGCGTCGCCCACCAGCCTGGGCGGGCACCCCAAGAACGTCATCATGCTGACCTGCGACGCCTATGGCGTGCTGCCCCCCATCGCGCGGCTGACGCCGGCGCAGGCGATGTACCACTTCCTGTCGGGCTTCACCTCCAAGACGCCGGGCACCGAGGTCGGCGTGACCGAACCGGTCCCGACCTTCTCGACCTGCTTCGGCGCGCCCTTCATGCCCCGCCGCCCCGAGGTCTATGGCAAGCTCTTGCAGGAAAAGATCGCACAGCATGGCGCGTCCTGCTGGCTGGTGAATACCGGCTGGACCGGCGGCGCCTTCGGCACCGGCAAGCGGATGCCCATCGCGGCCACCCGCGCCCTGCTGGCCGCCGCCCTGGACGGCAGCCTGAACGCGGTGCAGTTCCGTCGCGATCCGAACTTCGGCTTCGACGTGCCTGTCAGCGTGCCGGGCGTCAGCCCCGTCCTTCTGGACCCGCGTCAGACCTGGGCCGACCCGGCCGCCTATGACGCGCAGGCCAGAAAGCTGGTCCAGATGTTCTGCGACAACTTCGCCCAATACCTGGACGCCATCGACGACGAGATCCGCGCAGCCGCCATCGGCTGATCGCAGGG
>NZ_BBPH01000115.1 GCF_000787695.1 Paracoccus sp. PAMC 22219
CGCCGGGGTGCCAGATCCACTCCTGCCCCGGATGCCATTTGCGCACATCCTCGCACCAGTCGATGCGGACGGCGCGGATGCGCGTGCCCGCCAGCCAGTCGCGGGCGGTATCGACCGCCGCGGCCTCGCGCGAATGCCAGGTGGCGTGGATGGTGACGCCTTGCCGCACCGCCTCGGCCTCAAGGACGGCCATTTCCGACAGGGTCGCGCCGGGGGGTTTCTCCAGCATCAGGTGACGGCCCGCACGCAGCACCGCCATGGCCTGATCGAACCGCCCCTGCGGCGGGGTGCACAGCGACACGGCGTCCACATCGGCCAGCATCTGTGCCACGTCGCGATGGTTTGCGACCCCCTCCAGCGTCGCGTTGCGGCTGGCGATGGCGGTCAGGGTCAGGCCGTCGGTCGCGGAGATGGCGGGCAGGTGCTGGGCGCGCGCGATGGTGCCCAGTCCCACAAGTCCGATGCGCAGGCTCATCTCAGCCGCTGCCCGGTATCCGCGTCGAAAAAGAACGCATCGGCCGCGTCGAAGGTCACCCCGACGCTGCCACCGCCCGCCGGGTCCAGCCGCTGCGTGGTCTGCACGACCAGCTTTTCGCCCGTGGGCGCGCGCAGATGCGCGAATGTCGTGCCGCCCAGGTTCTCGGCAAGATCGACGCGGAAGGGTCCGTGGGGCGTCAAAGTCAACGCGTCGGGGCGCAGCCCGATCTCGACCGCGCGACCTTCGGTCAGGGTGGGGCCGTGGCGGTCCAGCGGCGCATCAAAGGCGGGGGTGACGACCTGACCGCCCTGCACGCGCCCGGCCACGAAGTTCATCGCCGGGCTGCCGATGAAGCCCGCGACAAAGCGGTTGTCGGGGTCGTCATACAGGTCCATCGGGCTACCGACCTGCTCGATCCGACCCGACCGCAGGACGACGATCTTGTCGGCCATGGTCATCGCCTCGACCTGGTCATGAGTCACATAGATCATCGTCGCGCCCAGCTCGCGGTGCAGGCGCGCGATCTCGGCCCGCATCTCGACGCGCAGCTCGGCGTCCAGGTTGGACAGCGGCTCGTCGAACAGGAACACCTTGGGGCCACGCACGATGGCCCGTCCGATGGCCACGCGCTGGCGCTGGCCGCCCGACAGGTTGGCGGGCTTGCGGTCCAGCAGCGGGTCCAGCTTCAGGATGCGCGCGGCCTCGGCCACCTTGGTGGCGATCTGGGCCTTGGGGTGGCCGTTCATCTTCAGGCCGAACCCCATGTTCTGCGCGACCGTCATGTGCGGGTACAGGGCATAGGTCTGGAACACCATCGCCACGCCCCGGTCTGCGGGGTCGGCATCGGTGACGTCCTGGTTCTCGATCATGATCTGGCCGGCGCTGGTCTCCTCCAGGCCCGCGATCATCCGTAGCAGGGTCGATTTCCCGCAACCCGAAGGGCCCACGAAGACGCAGAACTCTCCCTGCCTGACTTGCAGATCGACGCCGTGAATGACCCGCACGGGGCCGAAATCCTTGGTGACGCGGCTTAGCTGAACGCCGGACATGGCAACCTCATGCTTGCTTGTGTTCGGGGAACCGCCAGGTGTCGGCGGTCGCGGCGATCTGCGCCGCAGCCTGGGTGACGGGACCGGCCAGCGACAGAAGCTGGTCGCGGCTGGTGGTGGCCGTCGTAGTGGTCACGGAAATCGCGCCCAGGATGCGCCCGGTCCCGGACAGGATCGGCGCGGCAAGGCAGGCGATGCCCGTTTCATGTTCCTCGTCGTCCAGCGCATAGCCGCGCTGGCGGATGCGGACCAACTCGGCGCGCAGGGCGTCGGGCGTGGTCAGCGTGTTGGGCGTGTGCGCGTGAAAGGACTGCCGCGACAGGGCCGCGGCCAGCTTGTCCTCGGGCAGGTGGGCCAGCATCGCCTTGCCGACGCCGGTGCAATAGGCCGGACCGACCTTGCCCGATTGGGCGAACATCTCGACCGGCAGCTTGGCATTACGCTTGTCCACATACAGAACGGCACCATTGTCCAGCTGCGCCAGGTGGACCGTCTGACCCAGATCGACCGCCAGCCGATCCAGAGCCTCCTGTGCCAAGGGCGCCAGGCTGGATTGCGCCCAGGCCGCGTGGGCCAGTCGCACCAGCCGCATGCCGGGGGCATAGGTCTGACGATCGTCGTCATAGGCCAGCATGTCCTGATGGGTCAGCGCCTGCAGGAACCGGTACAACGTCGCCTTGGGCAGGCCCGACGCAGGCAGGATCTCGGCGAAACGCACCGGGCGGCCATAGGCCGCCACAAGGTCCAGCACGGCCAGCGTGCGGCCCACCGTGCCATCCGTCGTTTCGCGTCCCTGCCCCGTCACGTCACCCTCCCCCGTTGTTGACAGGCTAAGCGATTCGCAGCATAGTTTCAATATTCAAAACTAAGTTTCACTATTTGGAACCAAAATGGGAGGGAGACCATGGTCCATCTGAGAAAAGGGCTGGTGCTGGCGATGCTGCTGTCCACCGCCGCCCCCGCCTTTGCCCAAAGCCGGGTTCTGGTGTTCAACAGCAACGCATCCGACCCCGCCCCCAAGGCCGCCTTCGAGCAGCTGGTCGCCGATTTCGAGGCCGAGAACCCCGAGATCGACGTGCAGGTGAACACATTCGACCACGAGGGCTACAAGACCGCGATCCGCAACTTCCTGACCGCAGATGCGCCCGACGTGGTGTTCTGGTTCGCGGGCAACCGCATGCGCCCCTTCGTGGAGGCCGGGCAGTTCCTGGACGTGTCCGATGTCTGGGCCCAGAACGGCCTGACCGACAGCCTGTCCTCGACCCTCTCGGCGATGACCATCGACGACAAGCAATGGGGCGTGCCCTTCACCTATTACCAGTGGGGCGTCTACATGAACCGAGACGTCTATGCGCAGGTGGGCGTCGAGCCGGCCGACACATGGGAGGGGTTCCTGGCCAATTGCGAGGCGTTCAAGGCCGCGGGCATCGACTGCCTGACCACCGGGTCCAAGGCGCTGTGGCCGGTCGCGGGGCTGTTCGACTATCTGTCGCTGCGCACGAACGGCTATGACTGGCACATGCAGCTGACCAACGGCGAAGTCGCCTGGACCGACGACAGTGTGCGCGCGGTGTTCGCCGAATTCGCCAAGGTGCTGCCCTATGTCTCGGCCAACCATGCCGCGATCGACTGGCAGGACGCGGTGTCGAACCTGGTTCAGGGCACGGCCGCGAATTACGTCATGGGCAACTTTGCCGTCGCCAGCTTCAAGGATGGCGGGATGACGGACGAGAACCTGGGCTTCATGTCCTTCCCGACCATCAACGCCGACATCCCCCGCGCCGAAGAGGCCCCGACCGACACGCTGCACATCCCCGCGGGCGCCAAGAACCCCGATGATGCCAAGCTGTTCCTGGCCTTTGCCGCGCGTCCCGACGTGCAGACCACGCTGAACGCCGCCCTGGGCCAGCTGCCGGTCAATGCCGAGGCCAGCGTCGGCGACGACCCCTTCCTGCAGGCGGGCTTCGAGATGCTGTCCACCGCCGAAGGCGGCATCGCGCAGTTCTTCGACCGCGACGCCTCGCCCGAGATGGCCAAGGCCGGCATGGAGGGCTTCCAGGAGTTCATGGTCCGCCCCGAGCGCCTGGACGACATCCTGGAGCGGCTGGAGCGCCAGCGCCAGCGCCTCTATCCGCAGTAACCCCCGATCGGCGCGGGCGGAGCGATCCGCCCGCGTCCCTTCCGGCCACAACGCGCCATGCCCGAAACCCGACCTGGAAGGTGGCCCATGACCGCCCTGCCCGACACGCATCCCCCCCATCCCGCGCCCCGCGCCCGCAGCCGCCGGACGCGCCGCCAGCTGACGCCCTGGCTGTTCCTGCGCCCGGCCTGCTGATGTTTTCCGTCTATGTGATCATCCCGATCTTTCAGTCGATCTGGGTGTCGTTTCACGATTGGGACGGGTTGGGCGCAATGCGCTGGATCGGCCTGGCCAACTATTCCGAACTGTGGTGGGACGAGGCGTTCTATACCAGCCTCAAGAACAACATCATCTGGCTGGCGCTGTATCTGCTGGCGGTGCCTGCGGGGCTGATGATCGCGCTGTTCCTGAACCAGACCGTGCGCGGCATCCGCATCTATAAATCGCTGTTCTTCTTTCCCTTCGTCATCAGCCAGGTGGTCGTGGGACTGATCTTTTCGTGGTTCTATGCGCCCGGCTTCGGGCTGCTTTACGCGCTGATCGAATGGGTCAGCGGCACGGGCGTGGCGATCCTGGCCGACGAACGCTATGTCACCTATGGCATCATCGCGGCGGGCCTGTGGCCGCAGATCGCCTATTGCATGATCCTGTATCTGACCGGCCTGAACGCCGTCGCCGCCGACCAGATCGAGGCCGCGCGCCTGGATGGGGCCAAGGGCTGGCGGATGCTGTGGCATGTGGTGCTGCCGCAATTGCGGCCCGCGACCTTCATCGCGGTGGTCGTGACCGTCATCGGCGCACTGCGCAGCTTCGATCTGGTCAGCATCATGACCTCGGGCGGGCCGTTCGGGTCGTCGCGCGTGCTGTCCTATTACATGTACGAACAGGCACTGTCGGAATACGGCTATCGCATGGGTTACGGCGCCGCCATCGCGGTCGTCCTGTTCGGCATCATGATGATCTTCATCTCGGGCTTCATCTGGAAGATGTGGCGCGACGAGAAAGGGGTCTGACCCATGTTCCCCCGTCCCATCCAGACGATGTCCCCCACAGCGCAGCGCACCTACAAGATCGTGCTGCCGATCATGCTGATCCTGTGGCTGCTGCCGCTCTTGGGGGTCGCCATGACCTCGGTCCGCCCGTCGGGCGACCTGGCCGCGGGCAACTACTTCGGCATCCCGTCCCGCTTCGCGTGGGAGAACTATGCTGACGTGTTCCGCAATTCGCCCTTGGCGCAGTACCTGTGGAACAGCTTTCGCATCACCATCCCGGTGATGATCGGCGCGGTGGCGCTGTCCTGCCTGACCGGATTCGCGCTGGCGGTCTACAAGTTCCGCCTGTCGCTCCTGGTGTTCTTCATGTTCGTGGCGGGCAATTTCGTGCCCTTCCAGATCCTGATGGTGCCGGTGCGCGACCTGACGGTCGATCTGGGCCTTTACAACACCATCACCGGGCTGGCGCTGTTCCACATCGCCTTCCAGACCGGGTTCTGCACGCTGTTCATGCGCAACTTCATCAAGGCCCTGCCCCGCGAACTGATCGAGGCCGCCCGCGTCGAGGGCGTCACCGAATGGCAGATCTTCTGGCACATCGTCCTGCCGCTGGTGCGGCCCGCCATCGCGGCGCTGTCGGTGCTGGTCTTCACCTTCATCTGGAACGATTATTTCTGGGCCATGGTGCTGACCACGGGTGCCAGCACGCAGCCGGTGACGGCGGGCCTGAACAGCCTGAACGGCCAGTGGATCGCCGCCTGGCATCTGGTCAGCGCGGGGTCGATCCTGGCCGCCCTGCCCCCGGTGCTGATGTTCTTCATGATGCAGCGGCACTTCATCGCGGGCCTGACCCTGGGTGCCGTGAAATGACCCTGTGGCGGATCGACACCCCCGCGCAGACGATGGTCCTGGGCAGCGATGGCGGCATGGCCTGCTGCCATTACTGGGGCGCGCCCCTGCCCGCGGATACCGACCTTGCCGCCCTGGTCGCGGCGGGCACGGGCGGCATCACCGGCGGCATGCTGGACGCGCTGCCGCCTTTGTCGCTGATCCCCGAGGCACGGCGCAGCTTTCCGGGCCAGCTGGGGCTGGTCGCCTTCCAGAACGGCCTGCCGCTGGAGCCGGACTGGCGGTTCGACGGCGTGGATGACGCCGACGTGCTGACCCTGCGCCACACCGCGCCGGGGCTGCGGCTGGACGTCACCATCCGGGCCATGGATCACGGGCTGATCGGCCTGTCGGCGCGGCTGACGTCCGACGCGCCCCTGACGCTGCACCATCTGGCGCTGGCTTTGCCAGTGCCTGCGCATCTGTCGGAACTGACCGAACTGACCGGCCGCTGGACGCGGGAATTCCAGCCGGTGACCAGCACGCTGGATCATGGCGCGCGCCTGCGCGATGCGCGCACCGGACGGTCGGGGCACGAACACCCGCCGCATCTGTGGCTGACCACTCCCGGCGCGACGAATACCAGCGGAGAGGCCGTGGCGCTCCATTACGGCTGGTCGGGCGGCCACCGCATGCTGGTCGAGGCACTGCCCGAAGGCCGTCGCCAGATCCAGTTGGGCCATTGCTCGGGCTCTGAACGCGCGCCCGGCACGGTGTTCGAAACCGCCGAAATCTGGCTCGCGCGCGGCGATGCGGGCCTGAACAGCGTGGCGATCCCCTTCCAGCGCGCGATCCGCGACGCCCTGCCGCCCGCGCGCCAGCCCCCGCCCGGTGCATTACAACGGGTGGGAGGCGATCTATTTCCGCCACGACGCGGCAGAGCTGGCCAGTATCGCGGAACGCGCCGCCGCCCTGGGGGCCGAACGCTTCGTGCTGGACGACGGCTGGTTCGGGCGGCGCGATGACGACACCTCGTCCCTGGGCGATTGGGCCATCGACCCGCGCAAGCATCCGCAGGGGTTCCAACCGCTGATCGACACGCTGCGCGCGCTGAACATGCGCTTTGGCCTCTGGTTCGAGCCCGAGATGATCAATGAGAACAGCGACCTGCACCGCGCCCATCCGGATTGGGTGCTGGGCCCCGCGGACCAGATCCGCGGGCGCAACCAGCTGCATCTGGACATGGCCCGCCAGGATGTCCGTGACCACCTGTTCGCGCGCATCAGCGGCATTCTGGGCGCGTGGGACATCGACTATGTAAAATGGGACCACAACCGCCTGACGCCCTTTCCCGACGCAGGCCAGACGCGCGGCGTCTATGCGCTGCTGGACCGGCTGCGGGCGACCCATCCGCAGGTGGAGTTCGAAAGCTGCGCGTCCGGCGGCGGCCGGATCGATGCGGGCATCCTGACCCGCTGCGGCCGCGTCTGGCTGTCCGACAGCAACGACGCGATCGAACGGCTGCGCATTCAGCACCATGCCGCGATGCTGCTGCCCGCCTGCGTGACGGGCAGCCATGTGGGCCCGCGCGACTGCCACACCTCGGGGCGGGTGCTGCCGATGGCGCTGCGCGCGTGGACCGCGGCGCAGCGGCACATGGGCTTCGAGATGGACCCGCGCGAACTGACCGAACCCGAGGC
This sequence comes from Paracoccus sp. PAMC 22219, assembly GCF_000787695.1. Taxonomy (GTDB): domain Bacteria; phylum Pseudomonadota; class Alphaproteobacteria; order Rhodobacterales; family Rhodobacteraceae; genus Paracoccus. The sequence continues at coordinate 7,188 of NZ_BBPH01000115.1, forward strand.
CGAAACCCTGACCCGCGTGACCGCCTGGTGGAAGGCCAACCGCGACTGGACAATGGCGGGCGACATCTGGCGGCTGGACCGCCCGGCGGGGGCCTTGGCCGAAATGCAGATGGCCGCCGATGGCAGCCGCCTGGTGGTCTTTGCCGCCCAGATCGACGCACCGGTGGCGCTGCAGCCGCCGCTGCTGCGGCTGACGGGGCTTGACCCGCACGCGACCTATCGTCTGTCGATGCTGGAACATCCCGTGGGTCACCACAGTTCCTCTGTCACGCTGTCGCGGGGTGCGGTGACCCTGTCCGGCGCGGCGCTGATGGCGCAGGGCGTGGCCCTGCCCCCCGCCTTTCCGCAAACCATCGCCGTGATCGAGGGGACGCGCCTGTGAC
>NZ_BBPH01000114.1 GCF_000787695.1 Paracoccus sp. PAMC 22219
TGCGGTAGTATTCTGCTGGTGTGATCGAGCCGCCGGTGATGTGGCTTGGGATCTCCGAAGGTCCTGTCATCCCTAGGTGCTGTTGATCGCCTCCCAGATTCTTTAATGCCCTGTCATTCAAGGAAACCCCATGGCCACCCAGATCCTCATGCCGTTGCACACCTACCCCAACGGCAACTCTTCCAACATTGCGGCCCAAGTGGGTACCGTTGCCCGGCACCTGGGGGCTGCAGTTCATGGATTGGTTTTGGAACGCCACCTTCCCACCCCCACCCACCTCGTCGCTGATCGGTGACATGATCATCAATGTGGATGGCATGACCCGTGAGGCTACCGAGAAATGCCGCTCCCAAGGTGCAGCCTTGGTGACGGCGATGGAACAAGCGCTTGGACCCAACGGCATCAACTCCTCCACACCGAGGTTGACTGCGCGTTGGGGGCCTTTGGCAATGCGACCGAAACCTACTCAGGATATTACGACCTGATTGTAACCGCGCTTAGCGCCAACGATGCGACAATGGCTGCGACTGCAGAGACGGTGGTATTCGGTTCGGGTCGGCCAGCCCTTCTGGTACCGCAAGACTTGCCGCCTTCGCACTATCAGAGCATCATGATCGCATGGGACGGAAGTCGTGTGGCCGCTCGTGCTGTCGCCGACGCACGCGACTTTCTCCGGCTCGCGAAAACGGTTTCGATTGTGGTGGTGACGGATGAAAAGATGATGCTGATGGACAATCCAGGCCTGAAATTGGTCGACTACCTTCGCTCACATGACGTCGACGCGACAATTGCTCTGGTGCAGAGTCGACAGCGGCCAATAGGGCGCACATTGCAGGACCATGCGCTGGAAAATAACGTCGACATGATGGTTATGGGTGCATTCGGCCATTCCCGGATGCGCGATTTCGTGATCGGCGGTGCCACGACCGGGATTTTTCGCGATCTGAAACTACCGGTTCTGTTGTCGCATTGAGCATCCATGCCATCACCAGAGCTCCCCACTCTGAACCTGAAACCTGCCGCCTGCCACGAAACCTATGCTGGCGCCTATGCTGTCTTGATCGCGTGTAGATACCGACCCAAAAATCTAATATGCTATGGCGCTAATTATTATTTCAGCTGCTTTTGCGCCGATGATCATTGCTGTAGAATTGGTATTTCCAGAAACAGGATGCGGCATAATTGATGCATCCGCTATGCGTAGGTTTGGTATCCCATGTACTTGCAGATGGAAGTTGACGACGCTTGACCGCGGGTCTGCGCCCATTCGACAGGTACCATTTCCATGAAGTCCTGACTTTACCAATAAACTTGGCTCCGCTACGACTGTAGTATCGCTATAGTCTACTCTATCGGGAGTGACTTCCTCACCGCAGTAGGAGGAAAGCGCTTTGCTGCGCGCGAACTTTCTAATGATATTGACGATCTCGGCCTGCGTACCGCGATCCTGTGGATGCTCTCCCCAGTTCATCGATATATTGGGCGGTACGCGATAATCAGCCGAAGAAATCTTGATTTTCCCTCGGCTTCGGGGGCGTAGATCATATCCTAAAAACATGATGCCTGGTCTGGTTTTGGGCTGTCCCCTTCCAATCGAGCCGGGTTTTTTTAGACTGTTCTGGATTGAGCATGGGACAAGTCCCAACTGAATATTCGGCCAAGCCTTATTGTCTTGATTTGATATCATTGCCGTCACAGGTACAGCCGCTGTAGACATCAAGCCCTTAAAGCCAAGATAGTATTGGATGACATGAAGGGGAAGCCGAAAGGTCCTAAGCTCACGATGCAATTTCGGGTCATTCATAAGTTCATAAGTCATGGCAATCATGGGGTGATCTGCAAGATTGGAGCCGACTTCTTCCAGCGCGTGCACGATCGGAATGCCCGCTTCCTCGAGCACGGCCGCTGGTCCGACACCGGATAATTGAAGAAGCTTCGGGGACTGTATTACGCCGGCTGAAAGGATCACTTCGCGCATCGCATAATAGGTCTTTTCGACGCCATCCTGGTTGCAAATAACACCATGGGCTCGGCCGTCTTTGATGATAATGCGTGTAGCTTCGCTATTGCAGCGAATGTTCAGGTTATTTCGTGACCTTACAGGCTTCAAAAATGTAGAGTAACTTGATTCCCGTCTGCCATTTTGGTCGACCGTGAATTGTGAAAAACCAATTCCATCAGTGTTGGGCTGATTAATGTCCTCGAGAAACGGAAGGCCAAACTCTTCTCCGGCGGAAATCATAGCCGAAACGACGGGCGACCGAAAGCTTCTCTGGGTTACCTTCAGTGGGCCATTTGCTCCTCTAGAGCTATGGGACCCTCTTTCTCTATAACTTTCGATTCC
>NZ_BBPH01000113.1 GCF_000787695.1 Paracoccus sp. PAMC 22219
CCCGGCCGTCGCGGGACGCACCAGACCACGCTGCCACGGGGGATCCTCGGCAAAGGCCGCCGCGATGTGATCGACAAAGGCGCGCGTCTTGCGGGGCAGCGGCCGGATCGGTGGCCAGACCACGCTGATCGGCAGCGGGTCCTGCGCCAGGTCGGGCAGCAGCCGCACCAGCCGCCCGTCGCGCAGCGCGTCATGGACGATGAACAGCGGCAGCAGCGCCAGCCCCAGCCCGCCGATGGCCAGGTCGCGCATCGCCTCGCCGTTGTTGGCCGACACCCGGCTTTGCCGGGGCGGCGGGATCTCGGCGCCAAAGGGCCAGATCTCGGCCAGCCGCGCGTTCAGATAGCCGATGACCTCGTGCCCCGCCAGATCGCCGGGTGCTGCGACCGCGCCGTGCTGCGACAGGTAATCGGGGCTGGCGACCAAGGCGCGCGGATCCTCGCACAGGCGGCGCGCCATCAGGCTGCTGTCCTTCAGATGCCCGATGCGCAGGCCCAGGTCGAACCCCGCCCGACCCAGATCGGCCTGCCGGTCGTCATAATCCAGCACGATCTCCAACTCCGGGTGCGCGCGGGCGAACCCCGCGATCACCGGGCCCAGATGGCGGATGCCGAAACTCATCGGCGCGGCGATGGCCAGCGCCCGCGCAACGCGGCCTCGGGGGCGGCGGCGCTTTCCGTGGCGGCGACCAGTTCGGCCAGCGCCGGGCGCAACCGCTCGGCCAGGGACAGCGCGCTGTCGGTGGGCGCGATCCGCCCCGCGTGCCGAGTGAACAGCGCGACGCCCAAGGCGGCCTCGAAATCGGTGATCCGCTTGCTGACGACGGATTTGGACAGGTCCGACCGCGCCGCAGCCCCCGAGATGCTGCCCGCATCCAGGACCGCCAGAAAGGTCCGAATATCCGTGATCGTCCAACTCATGCCGCACCCTATCATGCCGCCAGTCGTTCGCAAGAACCGAACGCGGCGTTGCCGCGCGCATGGGTGCCGCGAACGCCCCGCCTGCGCCATATTCATCCCAAGCAAGGAAAGGAGCCTGCCATGCAGCTGACCGGAATCCATCACCTGACGGCCATCACCGCCAATGCGCGGGGCAACAACCAGTTCTATACCGAGACGCTTGGCCTGCGCCGGGTCAAGAAGACCGTGAACCAGGACGACACCTCGGCCTATCACCTGTTCTTCGCGGACGGGGCGGGCAGCCCCGGCACCGACATCACCTTCTTCGACTGGCCCGCCGCCCCCGAACGGCGCGGCACGAACGCGATCACCCGCACGGCGCTGCGCGTGGGCGCGGACAGCCTGGATTACTGGGCCGACCGCCTGTCGGGCCTGTCGGGCAAGATCACCACGCTGGACGGCCGCCCGACCCTGGACGTCGAGGACCCCGAGGGGCAGCGCCTGCGCCTGATCGCCGCCCCCACTCCGGCGGGCCAGCCCTGGGACCGCAGCGACGTTCCCGCCGAACACCAGATCCACGGCCTGGGGCCGATCACCATCTCGGTTCCCGAACTGGCGCCGACACAAGCCGTGCTGACGCAGGTCATGAACATGCGCCTGGTGCGGGACTATGCCAGCCCCGATGGTCAGGGCCAGGTCCACGTGTTCGAGATGGGCGACGGCGGCGCCGCGGCCGAACTGCATGTCGCGGTCCAGCCCGGCCTGCCGCAGGCGCGCCAAGGCGCGGGCGGGGTGCATCACGTGGCCTTCCGCGTGCCCGACACCGCCGCCCTGACCGCCTGGACCGACCGCGTGGCCCGGTTCCGCGTGCCCAGCAGCGGAGAGGTCGAGCGGTTCTATTTCCGGTCGTTGTATTTCCGCGAGCCGGGGGGCAACCTGTTCGAACTGGCGACCGACGGGCCGGGCTTTGACGTGGACGAACCCTTCGAGACGATGGGCGAGGGCCTGTCCCTGCCCCCGTTCCTGGAGGGCAAGCGCCAGCAGATCGAGGCCGGGCTGAAACCCCTGGTCTGAACATCAAGGAGTGACGCGATGACCACGATCCTGGGACTATCCGGCAGCCTGCGTCGGGCATCGCTGAATTCCGGCCTGCTTCGGGCGGCGGCGGATGCCGCCCCCGACGGGGTGACGATCACCATCGGCGACATCGCGCAGGTGCCGCTGTATGACGGCGACCTGGAGGCCGCGTCGGGCATTCCCGCCGCGGTCAGCGCGCTGACCGACCAGCTGGCCGCCGCCGACGGGTTGCTGCTGGTCAGCCCGGAATACAACAACGGCGTGCCGGGCGTGCTGAAGAACGTCATCGACTGGATGTCGCGCGGACAGGGCATGGCCGCCTTCAAGGGCAAGCCGGTGGCCGTCATCGGCGCGTCGCCCGGCAATTTCGGAACCGCGCATGCGCAGTCGCACTGGCTGCCGGTGCTGCGGATGCTGGCCACCCGCCCCTGGTGGGACGGGCGACTGATGGTGTCGCGCGCGGGCGACCTGTTCGACGACCAAGGCACCCTGACCGACACCAGACCCGCGAAAAGCTGGCCGAATTCGTGGCGGGCTTTGCCGGGTCCATCGGCCAGGGCCGGTCGTGACCGCCATCGCCCATGTCGCGCTGACCGTGCGCGACCTGCCCGGCATGGCGCGGTTCTATGAGACCGCGCTTGGGCTGGAGCCGATGGGCGGGGACGGCGAACAGCGCGACCTGGGCGCGCGCGGGCGGGTGCTGATCCGCCTGCTGGGCGACGCCGCCGCGGCCCCGCGCGATCCGCGCGACGCGGGCCTGTTCCACACCGCCTTCCTGCTGCCAGACCGGGCCGATCTGGGCCGCTGGCTGCACCATGCCGCGGATACGGGCGTGCGGCTGACCGGCGCGTCGGATCATGGCGTCAGCGAGGCGCTGTACCTGGACGACCCCGAAGGCAACGGCATCGAGGTCTATCGCGACCGCCCCGCGTCCGACTGGATCCGCGACGGCGACCGGGTCGAGATGTTCACCGCGCGGCTGGACCTGAACGACCTGGCGGATGCGGCGAACGGTCCCTGGCAGGGCGCACCCGCCGGCACCACCATCGGCCATGTCCACCTGCAGGCGGGTGCGATGGACGCGGCGCACGACTTTCTGCACGGCACGCTTGGCCTGACACGCACCTATGACGCGCAGGGCGGGGGCTGGTACGGATGGGACGGCTATCACCACCATCTGGCGGCGAATACCTGGAACAGCCGGGGCGCGGGCCTGCGTCCGGACGGCGCAGCGGGGCTGCATCACGTCGCGTTGACCGGACAGGCCGGCGCGTCGGCGCCGCTCACCGATCCGTTTGGGAACCGCTTTCGATTTGTCTGAGTTATAGCGCCGTACACAGTCTGATCAGTGCGCCCCGCCTCCGGCAAAACCGGAGGCGGGGCTTTTTCATCACATGGTTTCGGCCAGCCAGGCGCTGGCGGCGGTCAGGTCAGCAGGCGCGATCTCGTGCCCCGCGGCGGTCACGCGGGCATCCAGATCGGCCCCGCTGGCGGCCAGCCAGTCGTTCAGCGCCGGCGCGTAATGCCCATAGGGATCGCGCGCCCCCTGCAGGGTCAGTACCCGGACGCCCGACAGGTCAGCCTGCGGGACCGGGTCCAGCACCAGCATCGGCCGGATCAGGATCGCCCGCGCGATCAGCCCCGGATGCAGCGCCATCACCGCCCCCGCAAAGTTCGCGCCGTTGGAATAGCCCAGCACCGTCAGCCGCGCGGGGTCCAGGCCATAGGCCGCCATCGCGCCGTCCCAGAAACCCGCGAAGGCCGCCGCTTCGGACCGGATGTCGTCCTGGTCAAAGCTGGCCATCGACAGGCGGCGGAAAAACCGGGCCACGCCCTCCTCGGTCGATCGTCCGCGCAGGCCCAGAAGGGTCGCGCGCGGCGCGATGCGGTGGGCCAGCGGCATCAGGTCGGATTCCGACCCGCCGGTGCCGTGCAGCAGCAGGATCACCGACCGTCGGCGTCGTCGGGGGTGTGGATGCGATGGATGAAGGGCAGATCGCGCATGGGGGTCCTTTCCTCGCCCGGTCGGGCAAATTGCGGCAGGCGCAGCCGCAGGTCGGTGCTGTCGGTCATGTGCGGCGGGACCTTCAGGGTCCGGCCAAGGTCGTCCTCGTCCACGGCCATGCCGGGGCCGTCGGTCGCCAATTCGATCAGGATGCCCGCCGGATCGCGGACATAGAGAGAGGTGAAGTACAGCCGGTCATGGACCGTCACATCGGTCAGCGCGGCGCGATGCGCATCGATCGCCTCGACGTCCGGCACGCGCAGGGCCACATGGTCGATCACCCCGGTCCCCGGAATGCCCGGCACGAAACCGCCCGCATCGCGGATGTCGATCACGTCAGCATCGGATGCCAGCCGCGTCACGCCGCCTTCAGTCCCCTGCGGGGCATAGCCGAACCGCGCCAGGAACGCCGCCGTGGCGGGGGCGTCATGCGACCACAGGGTGACGCCCTGCATGCGGGCGGGGGCTGCAGGCCAGCCCACATCGGGGATGTCCCCGCCGACCAGCTTGACGATGATCCCGTCCGGGTCGCGCAGGCGCAGCACCGGCGCGCCGAATTCGCGAACCGGCCCCTCAATGCGCAATCCGTGCTGCATGGCGCGGGTCAGCCAGTCGCCGATCCGCGCGCGGGGGACGGCCAGCGCGATTTCCGCGACCTGGCCATGGCCCACGCGGCCCGGCGCACCGTCCTGCCAGACCAGAAAGCTGACAAGCGATCCAGGCGTGCCGGTGGCGTCGCCATAGAACAGGTGCAGCTGTTCGGCATCCTCGAACCCTGCGGTCTGCTTGACCAGCGACAGGCCCAGAAAGCCCATCCAGAAATCGACATTGGCCTGCACGTCGCGCGTGATGGCCGTCACATGATGAAGTCCCGACATGGCGACCTCCTTTCAGGATCCAAGATGCCCGCGCCGGCGTTCGGCACCACGGGGGTCGTGCGCAACCCGGCGTTCGCGCAGGCCGAACGGCTGCACGCTTGCCCCAGGACCCGCAAAGCCCCACCCTTCAGGGCAGCACAGGAGAGAACGCCATGAGCTGGAACCCCGCCCTGACCCCCGGATGCCCCGATGCCATCGCTGCCGAGGCCATCGAGACGCTGATCATCCCCCGCGCCCGCGATCTGGGCGGGTTCGAGGTGCGCCGCGCCCTGCCCGCCCCCAAACGCCAGATGGTCGGGCCGTTCATCTTCTTCGACCAGATGGGCCCGGCGGAATTCCTGACCGATCAGGGCATCGACGTGCGCCCGCACCCCCATATCGGGCTGGGCACGGTCACCTATCTTTATCGCGGCAGCTTTCAGCATCAGGACAGCACCGGCGCCGATCAGATCATCACGCCCGGCGCGCTGAACTGGATGGTGGCGGGGCGCGGCGTCACCCATTCCGAACGCAGCCCCGAGGCCGTGCGTGCCGGTCCCAGCAGCCTCTTGGGCATCCAGACCTGGATCGCCCTGCCCGAGGAGGCAGAGGACATCGCCCCCAGCTTCGAGCATCATGCGGCGGACGCCCTGCCCGAGATCCGCGACCAGGGGATCGAGGCGCGGCTGATCCTGGGTCGCGCCTATGGCGAGGTGGCGCCTGCGACGATGCATTCCGACACCTTCTATCTGGACGTGACGCTTGCCGCCCGCGCCCGCTTTCCCCTGCCCGTCGACCATGAGGATCGCGGGATCTACATCACCGAAGGCAGCGTCAGCATCGCGGGGCAGGAGTTTCAGTCCGGCCAGATGATGGTGTTCCGCCCCGGCGACGCGATCACGGTTGCTGCGGGCGACCGGGGGGCGCGGCTGATGGCGCTTGGCGGCGCCACGCTGAACGGGCCGCGCCACATCTGGTGGAATTTCGTCGCGTCATCGCGCGAACGGATCGAGGCCGCGAAACAGGAATGGCGCGAGGCGCGTTGGGGGCAAGGACGGTTCGACCTGCCGCCGGGCGACCGCGACGAACACATCCCCTTGCCGTGACGGAGAGAGACATGCCCAAGACCCCCCACGAGGTGCTGGAATTCTGGTTCTCGGACCAGATGCGCCCCTATTGGTTCGCCAAGTCGGACGATATCGACCGCGACATCGCCGCCCGCTTCAGCGACACCTATGAGGCCGCGCATGCAGGCCATCTGGACGACTGGATGGACGCGTCCGACAGTGCCCTGGCATTGGTGATCGCGCTGGACCAGTTCCCGCGCAACATCTATCGCGGCGGGCCGCGCAGTTTTGAATCGAACGACCTGGCGCTGCGCCATGCGCGGACGGCGCTGGACCGGGGCCACGATCTGGGACAGGCGCCCGACCGGCGGCAGTTCTTCTACCTGCCCTTCATGCACAGCGAGGATATTGCCGATCAGGACCGGTCGGTGACGCTGTACGAACAGCTGGGCAACGACCACTCACTGCATTTCGCGCGCGAGCATCGCGACATCGTGGCGCAATTTGGCCGCTTTCCCCACCGCAATGCGATCCTGGGCCGCGACAGCACGCCGGATGAGGCCACGTTTCTGGAAACCCACAAGGGCTTCTGATCTTGCCCATGCGGTGCGGGGCCCCTAGCCTGCACCGCATGGATCATCTTCCCTGCTTTTACGCGCCCGACACCGCCGCCCACGACCCCCAGTTCTGGATGCTGCGGGGGGTGCCGATGGCCAACAAGGAAACCGCCGAACGGGCCGACCGCCTGTTGGCGGGCATCGCGCAGGCGGGGCTGACCGTGACCGATCCGCCGGTCACCGACCGCGCGCCGATGCATGCGATCCACACCGCCCGGTACCTGCAGTTCCTGGAAACGGCGTGGGACGAATGGCAGACCGCCCCCGGCGCGGGGGCCGAGGTCGTGGCCAACCTGCATCCGCAGAAGGCCGGCCAGACCTATCCGTCGGGGATCACCGGGCGGGCGGGGTGGCACATGGCCGATACCGGCTGCCCGCTTGGACGCCATACCCATGCCGCCGCGCTGCGCGGGGTCGACACGGCGCTGGCGGCCAGCCGGGCGGTGCTGGACGGCGCGGGCGCGGCCTATGCGCTGTGCCGACCGCCGGGGCACCATGCCGATGCCGACACGGCGGCGGGGCACTGTTTCCTGAACAATTCCGCCATCGCCGCGCAGGCGCTGCGCGGGGCACATGACCGGGTCGCCATCCTGGACATCGACGTGCATCACGGCAACGGCACGCAAGAGATCTTCCTTGACCACGCCGACGTGCTGACCGTGTCCGTCCATGCCGACCCGGACGCGTTCTATCCCTTTTACCTGGGCCACGCGCACGAGGTGGGGCCCGCCGGCACCAACCTGAACCTGCCGCTGCCCTTGGGGTCCGACGATGCGGTCTGGCTGGACGCGATCGACCGCGCGCTGGAGCGGATCGCGGATTTCGCGCCGGGCGCGCTGGTGCTGGCCCTGGGGCTGGACGCGCACGAGAACGATCCCTTTCGCGGGCTGCGCGTCACCACCCCCGGTTTCGCCCGTGCCGCCGCCCGCATCCGCGCCGCAGGCCTGCCCACCGTCATCGTCCAGGAGGGCGGCTATCTGTCCGAGGATCTGACCCACAACCTCGCCAGCTTTCTGCGGGGCTGGATCGGCACCGCCTGAGCGTTCTATAGCGGTCCGGAACGGGGGACCCTCATGCGCATCTGCATCATCAACACGGGCGGCACGATCAGCAGCACGGGCCAGCCGCTGGCCCCCATGGCGGCGGCCCGCTTTGCCCGCGCCGCGCACGACCTGCTGGGACCGGCGCTGGCGGCGGCCCTGCCAGGGGTCGCGCTGCATTTCGACACCGGGCTGCGGTTTTCGGATGACGGGCCCGGAACGCTGGACAGCACCGACCTGCGCCCGTCCGACTGGTGCCGGATCGCGCGCCGGGTGCTGGAGCTGTACGACGACCACGACGGCTTCGTGATCCTGCACGGCACCGACACGATGGATTACACCGGCGCGGCGCTGCCCTTGCTGCTCAACGTCTTCGACGATCTGGGGCTGGCGCGCGCGGCGCTGTCCAAACCGGTGATCCTGACCGGCGCGCAGCTGCCGCTGTTCACCGACACCCCCGCCGGGCTGGTCCTGAACGCGGGCAGCGACGCGCTGGCCAACCTGACCGGGGCGCTGGCCTGTACGCGTCTGCGCCTGCCCGAGGTCGCGATCTTTTTCGACGGGCGCCTGCTGCGCGGGGCCCGCGCGCTCAAGGTGTCGACGACGCGTTTCGCAGCCTTCGACAGCCCGCATCTGGCGCCCCTGGCCGAACGCGGCATCGGCATCCGCAGGGGCACGGTCACGCCGCTGCCCGGTCCCGCCACGCCCGACCTGGCGCTGGACGCGGCCTCGGCCCGCGCGCGGGCGCTGGCGCAACTGGACGCGGTCCAGGCCCGCATCGACGATCAGCGCGTGGTCCAGATCGCGTCCGTGCCCGCCGATCACCGCGCCTCTACGCCAATGCTGGCGCAGCAGGTGCAGGCAGCGCTGGACCAAGGCGCGACCGGACTGGTGCTGGAGGGGTTCGGCCCCGGCAATGTCCCCGCGGGACAGGGCGCGATGGCGCACGTCCTGACCGCCGCGGGCGTCCCCGTGCTGATCGCCAGTCGGGTGATCGGCGGACAGGTCGGCGCCTTCGACTATGCCGCGGGGGCGTGGATCGCCGCCACCGGGCCGTCGCGGGGGGCGACATGACGCCCGTGGCGGCGCTGGCCAAGATGGTGGTCCTGACCGCCGCCGCGCCCCATCACGGGTGGGACCGCGCCACGCTGACGGCCCTGCTGGCGCGCAGCCTGGCCGGGGAATGCGCGCCGACCGACAGGATGGACGGGCCGCTGTGGCCGGGACAGGCGCTGACCTGCGGCCGGGCGCGGCTGGAGAATGACCCCGATGCCGGGCCGCGGCTGACGCAGGGCGATGTGGTCCTGTGGCGCGCGCCCGGTCCGGGGGTGCTGCGGATGCGCGGCGACCGGCTGGCGCTGATCGGTCATGACGGGGCGGTGCTGTGGTCAGGGCCGCCGGCCCCCGGTGCGGTGGCGATCCTGTCGGACGATCCCGTGGCCCTGCGCATGATCGACCCGCCCACAGCGCCGCCCCCGTCACCGCGCTTGCGGGCTGACCCCGGCGCGCGCTAGCAATCCTCAGCAAGGAGACCCCGATGCCGCTGATCCATGTCCTGAACGGTCCGAACCTGAACCTGCTGGGCCAGCGCCAACCCGAGGTCTATGGCCACGAGACGCTGGCAGACCTCGAGGCGCTGTGCCGCAAGGCCGCCGCGCCCCATGACATCCGCTTTCTGCAGTCCAACTGGGAAGGCCAGATCGTCGACTGGATCCACGAGGCCCGGCTGGAGGCCGCGGCCATCGTCATCAACCCGGCGGCGCTGACCCACACGTCGGTCGCCGTCCTGGACGCGCTGAACGCCTTCGACGGCCCGGTGATCGAGGTCCATATCAGCCAGGTCCACAAACGCGAGGCGTTCCGCCACCATTCCTTCGTGTCAAAGCGCGCAGACGGGGTGATCGCGGGGCTGGGACTGAACGGCTATGCCGCCGCGCTGCGCCATGTGGCGGGTCTGATCGGCTGAGGCGAAAAGACCGCCGGGCCTGACCGCAGGGAGGAGGGGGGCGGCAGGACCGGCGGCTTTCCGAAGTGTCCGTGGCCGGACCGGGAGGAGGACGCCACGAAGCATCTGCTTCATGAGTTCACCTTGCGCCCGCATCGCGTCGCTGTCACCGCGCGGCGCGCCATTCCCTCAACCGGGACGTGCGCTGCACCGGAACCGGGCGCAATCGGGGGCCTGTGCCCGGATTTTGGGCACAGACTGCGCGAATCAGCCTATGTCCTGGCGTGTCAGCGCCTGCAGATAGGTCCGCGACCACCAAGCGACGTCGTGGTCCACGACGCCCTGCAACAGGGCCGCGTGGCGGTCGCGACGTTCGGCTTGCGACATCCGCATCGCCTGCGCCATCGCGACGGCCAGGTCGTGGGGGTCGTGCGGGTTGATGATCAGCGCCTCGGCCATCGTCTCGGCCGCGCCGGCAAAGCGCGACAGGATCAGGACGCCCGGATCGTCAGGGTTCTGGGCGGCCACGTATTCCTTGGCCACAAGGTTCATCCCGTCGGCCAGGGGCGTCACCAGCCCGATGCGCGCCTGTCGGTACAGGCCCGCCAGCACGGGGCGCGGAAACGGCCGGTGAATGAACCGGATCGGCGTCCAGTTCAGCGTCGCGAACTGGCCGTTGATGCGGCCGGCCAGGTGTTCGGTCTCCTCCCGGATGTCCTGATAGGCCTCGACCTCGCCCCGCGTCGGGGGCGCGATCTGCAGGAACGAGATCTTCTCGTGCAGGTCGGGGATCTTTTCCAGCAGCAGCTGATAGGCCCGGAACCGCTGCGGGATGCCCTTGGAATAATCCAGCCGGTCGACGCCGATCATCATCTTGGCCCCGGTCAACAGGCGCATGCGGTCGCTGTCGGGGGCCTCGGCCGCCTCATCCATGAAGGCCTTGGCGTCGATGCCAATGGGAAAGACCTGCGTGCGGACCATGCGCCCCGACAGCCGGAACCGGTCGGGCGCAACCTGGTCGCCATCAGCCAGCTGGCGCGCGCTTTCGGCAAATGCGCCCAGGTCGCGATCGGCCTGGAACCCCAGCAGGTCGTAATGGGACAGCCAGTCGAACAGCTGCGCGGGGTTCGGCAAGGCGCCGCAATCGGCCGGGCCGGGAAAGGGAATGTGCAGGAAATGCCCGATGGGGTTTTCGACCCCAAGCGCGCGCAGTTCGGCGGCAAGCGGGAACAGGTGATAGTCCTGCACCCAGATCCGGTCGTCGGGGCGCAGCACCGGCAGCAGCATCCGCGCGATGCGTGCGTTCACCTTGGAATAGCCGTCCAGGTATTCGGGCCGGATGCGCATCAGGTTCGGACGCCCATGACACAGCGGCCACAGGATCGAGTTGGAATAGCCCAGATAGTATTCGTCATGTTCCTGTGGCGTCAGGTCAAAGGACAGCCGCTGGAATGCCGCCCCCGGATGGTCCTGCAGGTCGGGTGCGGGATCGTCCGTCACCTCTCCCGAAAACCCCACCCACAGCCCGCCGGAACTGCGCAGCGCGTCCTCCAGCGCCACCACCAGCCCGCCAGAGGGATCGTCCCCAAGCGGCAGGCGGTTCGAGACGACGATCAGGCGCGGTTCGGTGGACATTGGCATTCCTCAATTCAGCGATGCGTCAAGCCAGGCGGCCAGCGCGGCAGGGTCGGACAGGCGGTGACGGGCGGCAGTCGGGCCGTCGCCGATCTTGATGGCGAAACCGCCCCGGGCCTGCGCCTCGGCCATGGCGGGTTCGTCGGTGGTGTCGTCGCCCGCAAAGACCGGCAGGCGTCCGGCAAAGGGCTCCAGGGTCATCAGATGCGCCAGCGCGCTGTCCTTGCCCACGCCGCCGGGGCGCAGTTCGACCGCCATCTTGGCGGGCTGCAGGACCAGATGTGGGTTCACGGTGGCCAGATCCTGCATCACCCCTTCGACAAAAGCGCGGAGGTCAGGCGCGTCGCGATAGTGCAGCGCGACGCCGTGGGGCTTTTCCTCGACCAGCAGGGCGGGATGGGGCGCGGCGGCGGCATGGGCTGCGGCATGCAGCGGGCGGGCGTCGAAATCGACGCGGTGCAGGGTGTCGATGCTGCCGGGGCGCAGCGACAGTTCGGCGCCGTGGCTGCCCGCGACGATGCCCGCGAACCCGTCCAGATAGCCGCGCAGATCGGCCACGTCGCGCCCCGAGATCAGCGCCACCGCACCCCCCTGCCGCCGGTACAGCGCCGACAAACGGTCGCGCAGCGCCTGCGAGACGATCACCGCGTCGGGCCTGGGGGCGATATCGACCAGGCAGCCGTCGAAATCCAGGAACAGGGCGGCGTCGGGGGCAAGCGGGGGTGGGGTCACGTCAGGGGGGCTCCGGCGAATGGGATATACCAAAGGGAACCCGGAAATGCCCCCGGAGGTTCACCGTCGCGTGAGGTTTTTTACCCCGGACCCCTGCAGGATCAGTATTCAACCCCCGCCTGCGCCTTGATCCCCGACCGGAACGGATGCTTAACCTGGGTCATCTCGGTGACCAGATCGGCGGCCTCGATCAGCGCGTCGGGGGCGCCGCGGCCGGTCAGCACGACATGGGTCATGGCGGGCTTTTCCGCCTGCAGGAACGCCACCACCTCTGCCGCGTCCAGATAGCCATAGCGCAGCGCGATGTTGATCTCATCCAGCAGGACCATGCGGATGGCCGGGTCGCGGATCAGGTCCTGCGCGCGCGCCCATCCGGCCTGCGCCATGGCAATGTCGCGGGACTTGTCCTGGGTCTCCCAGGTGAACCCCTCGCCCATGGCGTGGAACTGGCAGATGTCGGTGAAATGCGTGGTCAGCAGGGTGCGTTCGCCCGTGTCCCACGCGCCCTTGATGAACTGGACCACGGCGCAGGGCATGCCATGCGCGATACATCGCATGATCATGCCGAACCCCGACGACGACTTGCCCTTGCCCGGTCCGGTATGGACGATGATCAGCCCCTTTTCGCCGGTCTTGGTCTCCATCATCCGGTCGCGGGCGGCCTTTTTCCTGGCCATCTTGGCGGCGTGGCGGTCCTGATCCTCGGCGGAAATCGGGTCGGTCTGCGTCATCGGGTCGCTCCTTGCGGTTGACAAACGGCGGGTGCGGGGGTTTGGGTGAGGGCGTGTTGGTTCCTGTCTATGACAGGCGAAGAGGGAATGCGACAAGGCCCCGGGTCACCAGACCCGCGACCCCAAGCGCAGCCGCCCCCGCGACCGTGACCGGAAAGGTCGCCCGATCCACTGGCCCCGACCCGGGGCTGGGAAGGTGGGACGACCGTCGGGGCAACCGCCCCTGAATCCGCAAGCCGGGAGACCTGCCAGCACCTGACGATGACGGGCGAACGGGGTGTTTCGCAACCGGCAGGTGATGGCCGGATGCCCCGTGCCGCCTCCTCTCGGACACCCCTTGCCGCAATTTGGGAAGGGGCCGCGATGCGCGCCGTTCTGCATGTCTGCACCACCTGTCGCGGCGCGCTGCCCGATGCCGATCCAGACCAGCCGCGCCCCGGCGCGCGCCTGCTGGACCTTTTGTCCCGCACCGCCCCCGACGGCGTCGAGATCCGTCCCGTCGAATGCCTTTCCGCCTGTTCGCAGGGCTGTTCCGTCGCGCTGTCCGCGCCGGGCAAGTGGTCCTACGTCTACGGCCGCCTGACGCCGGACGACGCCGCCGACATCCTGTCGGGCGCCCGCGCCTATGCCGGGACCGCCGACGGCATCGTGCCGTGGCGCGAACGCCCCGCCATCTTCCGCAAGCAGAGCCTTGCCCGCATCCCCCCGCAGGAGTGACCATGACCGACCTTGTGAAAACCCCCGTCACCGTGATCACCGGCTTTCTGGGATCGGGCAAGACGACCCTGATCCGCCACCTGATGGCCAACCCCCAGGGACTGCGCCTGGCGGTGATCGTGAACGAGTTCGGCACGATGGGTGTGGATGGCGACATCCTGAAAGGCTGCGCCGATGACAGCTGCCCGGCCGAGAACATCGTCGAGCTGTCGAACGGCTGCATCTGCTGCACCGTCGCCGACGACTTCATCCCCACGCTGGAGGCGCTGATGGCGCTGCCGCAAAAGCCCGACCACATCCTGATCGAGACGTCGGGGCTGGCGCTGCCGAAGCCGCTGCTGAAGGCGTTCGACTGGCCCGCGATCCGGTCGCGGATCACCGTGGACGGCGTGATCGCCCTGGCCGACGCCGAGGCCGTGGCCGCCGGTCGTTTCGCCCCCGACGTGGCTGCGGTGGACGCGCAGCGGGCGGCCGATGAGAGCCTGGACCACGAGACGCCCCTGTCCGAGGTCTTCGAGGATCAGATCAGTTGCGCCGACGTGATCCTGCTGACCAAGGCCGACCTGGCGGGACCGGACGGCATCGCCGCCGCCCGCGCGGTGATCGAGGCCGAACTGCCCCGCCCCCTGCCCATCCTGACCGTGACCGAGGGGGCCATCGACCCGCGCCTGATCCTGGGCCTGGGCAAGGCCGCCGAGGACGACCTGGACGCCCGGCCCAGCCACCATGACGGCGCGGACGACCACGAGCACGACGATTTCGACACCGTCGTCATCGACCTGCCGGAAATCATCGACCCCGCCGATCTGGCCGCCCGCATCGCGCGGCTGGCCGCCGAGCAGAACGTGCTGCGCGTCAAGGGCCACGTGGCCGTCGCGGGAAAGCCGATGCGCCTGCTGGTTCAGGCCGTGGGCGCGCGGGTGCGCCACCAGTACGACCGCCCTTGGGGCGACAGCCCGCGCCGGTCGCGTCTGGTGGTGATCGCGGAACATGACGACGTGAACCCGGACGCGATCCGCGCCGTGCTGGAAGGCGTGCCCGCCTGATGCACGTCATCTTCCGCGAACAGGTCGGGCTGGAGCAGTCTGATGCCCCCTATGATCCCGGGCAGACGCCCGGCGATCTGGTGGTCCTGTCCTTTTCGGACAGCGACCTGGGGGCGTTCGCGGAAGGCTGGCGGCGCGCGGCGGGGGGGCTGCCGGCCACCCGGCTGTGCAACCTTGTGGCCCTGCGCCATCCGGTGTCGGTCGACACCTATGTCGAACAGACCCTGTCGGGAGCCAAGGGCATCCTGATCCGGCTGATCGGTGGCGAGGCCTATTGGCCCTATGGGCTGGCCTCGGTCCAGGACCTGGCGCGGCGGCGGGGCATCGCGCTGGCGGTGCTGCCCGCCGACGGGCGCGACGATCCGCGGCTGGAGGAGATGTCGACCGTGCCGCCATCGGTCCTGCGCGTGCTGCGGCGGCATTGCGACCAGGGGGCGCGGTGGCGGCCCAAGCGGCGCTGGCGCAGATGGCCATCGCATCCGGCCTGCAGGCCGCGCCCGTGCCGGGGGTCAAGACGCTGCCCGCGATGGGGTTCTACGACCCCGACCGCGGGGTGGTGGCCGCTCCGGGGCCGGTCGCGGCGTTGGTCACGTTCTATCGCAGCTGGCTGGCGGCGGCCGATGTGGCACCCATCGACGCGCTGATCCGGGCGCTGCGCGAGCGCGGGATGTCTGCGGTGGGGGCCTTTGCGCCGTCGCTGAAGGCGCCGGGCCTGAGTGCCTGGCTGGCGGATGCGCTGCCGGGCGGGCCGGAGCTGGTCGTCAACGCGACCGGGTTTTCCGGGGGGGGCGTCGATGGGTATTTGGGCAACGGAGAGATGCCGGGCGTGGCGCCCTTTGGCGGCTGGTCCTGTCCGGTGTTCCAGGTGGCGCTGTCGACGAACCGGCGGCGGGACTGGTTGGCGGCGGAGCGCGGGCTGTCGCCGTCCGATCTGGCGATGAATGTCGTCCTGCCAGAGGTGGACGGACGCATCTTTGCGGGGGTGATCAGCTTCAAGGCCGTCAGCGCCCGTGACCCGGACCTGCAATATTCGCGGTTCGCGCACAGGCACGATGCGGGGCTGCTGGCGCAGGCGGTGGGGCGGATCGTGGCGTGGCGCGCGTTGGCGCAGAGCGCGGACCGCGTGGCGGTGGTGCTGTCGACCTATCCCGGGCGCGACTGGCAGCAGGCCCATGCGGTGGGGCTGGACGCGCCGGCATCAGTGGTTGCGGTGGGGGCGATGCTGGGGGTCGATCTGCCGGGGCTGCCCGCGGGGGTCGTGGAATGGTCGGTCGCGGATTATCGCGCGGCGCTGGCGCGGCTGCCGCAAAGGTTGCGCGAGGATCTGGAAGCGGCCTGGGGCGAACCCGAGAGTGATCCGGATTGCGTGGACGGCGCGTTCCGACTGCGCGTCAGTCGGCACGGCCCGGTGATCCTGGCGCTGCAGCCGGAACGCAGCCACCGTGCGGGGCGCGAGGACAGCTATCACGACCTGACCCGCGTGCCGCGCCATGCCTATGTGGCCTTCTATCTGTGGCTGGCCGAGCAGGACGCGCAGGCGCTGATCCACATGGGGGCGCATGGCACGCTGGAATGGATGCCGGGCAAGGCGGTCGCGCTGTCGGGCGATTGCTGGCCGCAGGCGCTGTTGGGGACGCTGCCGGTGATCTATCCGTTCATCGTCAACGATCCGGGCGAGGCCGCGCAGGCCAAACGCCGCATCGGGGCGGTGACCCTGGGCCACATGCCGCCCCCCATGCGGGCCAGCGCTCTACCACCCGGCATGGCCGGGCTGGAGCGGTCTCTGGACGAATATTCCACCGCCGACGGGCTGGACCCGGCGCGGCGCGACCGGCTGATCGCCGCGATCCGCGAGGAGGCCCGCGCCTGGGGGTCGAGGACGATCTAGGCATTCCGCCCGACGCCAGCGCGGCCGAGGCGATCACCCGAATCGACCGCTTTGTCTGCGACATCAAGGAAAGTCAGTACGGAGAGGGGCTGCACATCTGGGGCAGCGGCGTGTGCGGCGATGCCGAACGCGCGGGACTTGCGGCGGCGCTGGCGGGGCGGTTCGTGCCGCCGGGGCCGTCGGGGTCACCCAATCGCGGTCGGTCGGACGTGATGCCCACGGGGCGCAACCTGTTTTCCGTCGATCCGCGCGCGGTGCCGACGCCATCCGCCCATGCGCAGGGCGTCAAGCTGGCCGAAGAGCTGTTGCGCCGCCACCTGCAGGATCACGGCGACTGGCCGCGCGGGCTGGTCGTGGACCTGTGGGGCAGTGCCACGATGCGCACCGCCGGAGAGGAATTCGCGATGGCGCTGCATCTGGCCGGGCTGAAGCCGGTCTGGGATGCCGGATCGGGCCGCGTGTCGGGGGTCGAGGTGGTGCCGCTCGCCCTGCTGGGACGGCCGCGGATCGACGTGACGCTGCGCGTGTCGGGCCTGTTCCGCGACGTGTTTCCGGTGCTGGCACAACTGTTCGAGACCGGCGCCGCGACCCTGGCCGCACGGGACGAGGCGGCGGACCAGAACCCCTATGCCGCCCGCGGGCCGCGCGTCTTTGGGCCGCAGCCGGGGCAGTACGGGCTGGGCATGGGCACTGCGCCCACGGAGTTCACCGACGCCGCGCGGCAAGCCGCGGGCGAGGCGTGGATCGCAGCCTCGGCTTGGGCGATCGGCGCGGATGGTGCCAGCCATGAGGCCCGCGATGCACTGGAGGCCCGGCTGGCCCGCGCCGACAGCTTTGTCCATGCGCAGGACCTGCCCGAGACGGACCTGCTGCTGGCCGCCGATTACGCCGCGCATGAGGGGGGCTTTGCCGCCGCCATGGCGCGGATAGGGGCCGATGCGCCCGCGCTGTACCATCTGGACGCGACCCAGCCC
>NZ_BBPH01000112.1 GCF_000787695.1 Paracoccus sp. PAMC 22219
CGGTGGCCGCCGTCGCCGCGCTGCAGACCGCGCTGGATGCGGGCGTGACCCCCGATCAGGCGCGCGAGGCGCTGGAGGAAGCCGGTCTGGACACCCCCGAGGCCCTGCAGGCGCAGGTGCCCAGCCTGACCGAACTGCAGGCCGATTTCCCCGAGGCCGCCCGCGCAGCCCTGCGCGCCAGCCTGCGCGACACCAGCGCCAGCGGCGAGGGCAACCTGTTGACCAACTTCCTGCGCGCCCAGACCGGCGCCCGTTCGGTTGAACCGCGCGAGGGTGACGACCCCGATGCCGTCCTGTCGCGCGCCGATGCCGACGTGCAGGCGGGCCGGATCGACGCCGCCCTGACGCAGATGCAGGCCCTGCCGGAACCCGCCACGGCAGCCCCCGCCATGGCCGACTGGCTGTCCCGCGCAACCGCCTATTCCCAGGCACGGGCGGCATTGTCCGACCTGTCCTCGGGCACGAACTGAGGGCCGCCCGATGCTGTTGTCACTGCTGAAAATCCTGTTCTTCTTCGCCGTCGTCCTGGCCTTGGCCCTGGGAGCGGTGCAGCTGTCCGAAACCGGGCAGGTGCTGCGTGTCGAATATGGCGGCATCGAATACGCGCTGTCGCCGCTCAAGGCGCTGGTGGCGCTGTTCGTGTTGATGATCGCCGCATGGCTGATCTTCAAGCTGCTGGGGCTGGCGCTGGCCGTGCTGCGCTTTCTGGTCGGCGACGAAACGGCGATCAACCGCCACTTCGCCCGCTCGCGCGAGCGCAAGGGCTATGCTGCCTTCGGCGAGGGCATGCTGGCCGTCGCCTCCGGCGAGGGCAAGCTGGCGCAGGACAAGGCCGCCAAGGCCGCGAAATACCTCAACCAGCCGCACCTGACCAACCTCTTGGCCGCGCAGGCGGCAGAGACGTCGGGCGATACCGGCAAGGCCATCGGCATCTATCGCACCCTGCTGGACGACGACCGAACCCGATTTGTCGGCATCCGCGGCCTGATGCGCCAGAAGCTGGCCGAGGGCGACACCCACAAGGCGCTGCTGCTGGCGCAAAAGGCCTATGCCCTGAAGCCGCGCCACAAGGAGGTTCAGGACACCCTGCTGGACCTGCAGACCCGCGAACAGGACTGGAAGGGCGCGCGCCAGACCCTCAAGGACAAGCGCACGCAGGGCGACCTGCCCAAGGACGTGGCCCTGCGCCGCGACGCCGTGCTGGCCCTGCAGGAAGCCAGCGACGTCTTGGCCCACGGCAACTCCATCAGCGCGCGCGAGGCCGCGATCTCGGCCGCCAAGCGTCGCCGGACCTGATCCCCGCCGCCGTGCTGGCAGCACGCAGCTATGTCGCGCAAAAGGATTACCGCAACGCCTCGCGGATCCTGGAAAAGACCTGGTCGGTGCGCCCGCATCCCGACATCGCCGCCGCCTATGCCGAGATCGTCCCGGACGAGACCCCGGCCGCCCGCCTGCGCCGCTTTGACGCGCTGATCAAGAAGAACCCCGACCACGAGGAAACCCGCCTGCTCAAGGCCGAACTGCTGCTGGCCGCCGAGGACTTTCCGGGTGCCCGCCGCGCCTTGGGCGATCTGGCTGAAAAGCATCCGACCGTGCGGACCCTGTCGATCATGGCCGCCGTCGAACGCGGCGAGGGTGCCGATGACAGCGTCGTGCGCGGCTGGCTGACCCGTGCCCTGTCGGCATCGCGCGGGCCGCAGTGGTGCTGCGACAAGTGCCACAACGTGATGTCCAGCTGGGCCCCGGTCTGCGACAGCTGCGGCGGTTTCGACACGCTGACCTGGCGCGAGCCCGAGACGCGGCACAGCACGACCTCGGCCACCGGGGCCGAGATGCTGCCCCTGCTGGTCGGCGCGCCCAAGCCCGCGGATGACGTCCCCGATCTGACCGAACCCGTCCAGCCCCACCCGCCCGGTCCCGCCGAGCCGGAGGGCAAGCCCGCCCCGCGTCGGATCGAACAGCCGGTCGTGGCCCCCGGCATGGTGCCGCGCGAAAGCGACTATCGCGTCATCGACGAACCCTCGTCGACGGTGACCACGCCCGAACCCGTCCTGATCACGGAACCCGAGCCGCTGCCGCAGCCCGCGCCGGAACCGGAACAGCCCAAACCCGCAGTGCCTGCGGCGGAACCGGTGATGGTGCGTCCCGATGTCGAACCGACGGATGCGGCGGACTGGACCGAAACCCGCGCGCGGCGCTGACCCGATGATGCGAATTTTTCGCAGCTGACCCCTTTTCGTCATGGCGCGAAGATGCTATCCGCGCGCCATGACCAGACGCCGCAGTAGCTCAGCTGGTAGAGCACATCATTCGTAATGATGGGGTCGGGGGTTCGAGTCCCTTCTGCGGCACCATGGTCCGACACGCAAAGGCCGCCCCCCGGGGCGGCCTTTGCCGTTTCAGATCGGCAGCGGCGGCGTCCGCCCGCTGTCCTCCAGGTCCCAGACCGCCTGCCATGCGCCCACACGCCGTTCCAGCACCAGAAAGTTGCGCTGCGCAATGTATCGGTGGCGCTGGCCGGGCAGGGGGCGGATGCGGATCGGGTGTTCCGGCAGCGGGTCCTCGCCCAGCCACGCCAGCGCGCCCAGGAACCGGGCCCAGCCCTTGGGCGGGGCGCGATGCGCGATGCCCGACGCGACCAGCTGGTGCAGCTGCAGCCCGCCGCCCAGGTCCATCTCGGCCCGCGTGGCCAGGTGGATCTCGCCCGACAGGGCGGTCAGGTCATGGCCGTCGCGCCGTGCCATGTCGCGCACCAGCCGCAGGATGCGGCGCCATTCGTCGCGATGGGTGCGGCTTTGCCACTGATCGCGCAGGTCGTCCTCGTATTTCTGCATGCGCGGAATGGCCACCATCAGCGATTCCAGGATCGACATGCGCGGCCCCAGCAACGGTACGCTGGACATCAGCATGGTGTGGCCCTGCGCCTCGCGCCGCGCCTCGGCGTCCATCATCTGCCAGCCGCCCGGCCCCATGATGTCGCGCCGGGTGCGCTCGGACCGCATGTCGGGGGCCAGAAGGCGCAGGCCGGGGGCGTTGATCACCCAGCCCAGATGCCCGCCATGCGGATCGGCGAAACGGGCAGGCAGGTCGCCCGCCACGGTGCCGTGCTGGAACAGCAGAAAGCTGTCGCGGGCGGCGGCGAACAGCGCCTGACCCACCGCCGAATCGGTGCGCGACCGGGGCAGAGAGCCCCATCCGTCGCAGATGTCGTGGTCGTCCCATTGCATCAGCGACGGCACCCGCGCCGCCAGCCAGGCCAGCTCCGGTGCACCATACAGCGCCGCATAGCGGTCGAAGAACCGCTGGCGCAGATGCGCGCGCAGGCTGTCCAGCGCGTCGGGGGCGGGCCTGTCGGGCACGCGGTCGGGCCAGTCCTCGCTCAGCGGATGGCCCTGCGTGACCTCGTCGGCATAGACCTGATCGCCGCCATGCAGCAGCAGCGCAAAGGGCGCGCGGCGGTGGTCGTCGCGCAGGCGCGCCCACATGGCGTTACGCTCGGACCCCTCGCGGTCCATGTCGCCCACCTCCTCGCCATTGCACGAAACATAGGCCAGCCGCAGGTCTCCGGTCAGATCGCCCGCGACCTCGAACCGCTGGCGTCCCAGTCATAGGCCGACGCCCGGTCCGCAGGCAGCGCGAATCGCGCCCGCCAGACGGTCGCGCCGTCGAACCGGGCCAGCGCCACGGGCGCCACCGGGCCGGAGGGCGCGATGACCGGGGCCGGGGCCTGGTCGCCGGGCATGAAGAACAGGGCCGCCAGCGACATCCGCCCCAAGGCGACATCGTCAAGCAGCAGGATCGGGCCGATCGGGCGGGTGATCTGGATGGACATGGCGATCTGCTAAGGCCGAACCCGCGGCTTCGCAATTCGCGATCGTGCCGCAGGCGATCACATCAGGCGGCATCCTGCCGGGGTGCCGCGCGGCACAGCATGCCGAA
Source organism: Paracoccus sp. PAMC 22219 (assembly GCF_000787695.1). Classification (GTDB taxonomy): domain Bacteria; phylum Pseudomonadota; class Alphaproteobacteria; order Rhodobacterales; family Rhodobacteraceae; genus Paracoccus. The sequence continues at coordinate 3,940 of NZ_BBPH01000112.1, forward strand.
CAGGTCGCGCGGATCGTCGGGATCGGCGATCATGTCGAGGTCCAGGAACAGGCCGGTACCTTGCAGGCGCTTGTGGATGTGGCGCAGGGCGCTGAAATCCTCGATCGCGAACCCCACGCTGTCGAACAGGGTGACCTGGTCGGCGCCGGTGCGGCCCGGCACGCGGCCGGCGATGACCTGCCACAATTCGGTCACCGGGTGGTCGGGGTCCAGCTGCTGGATCTCTCCCTCGATGCGGGTCTGGGGCGGGTATTCGACAAAGATGCCCGCGCGCAGCAGGATGTCGCGGTGCAGCTCGGTCTTGCCGGGGCAGTCGCCGCCGACCGCGTTCAGATGCACGCCCGCGCCGACCATGTTGTCCGACAGGATGGTCGCATATTGCTTGTCCGCGGTGCAGGTCGTCACGATCTGCGCGCCCAGGATCGCGTCCTCGGCACTGGCACAGGGGACCACGCGCAGCCCGCGCCCGGCCAGGTTCGCCGCGCATTTCGCGGTGGCGGCGGGGTCGATGTCGTACAGGCGCACCTCCTCGACGCCACAGATCGCCTTGAAGGCCAGCGCCTGGAACTCGGCCTGCGCGCCGTTGCCGATCATCGCCATCACCCGCGAATCGCGCGGGGCCAGCCAGCGGGCGGCCATGGCGCTGGTCGCGGCGGTGCGCAGCGCGGTCAGGATGGTCATCTCGGACAGCAGCAGCGGGTATCCGGTGGCGACATCGGCCAGCACGCCAAAGGCGGTGACCGTCTGCAGCCCCTGGCGCATGTTGCCGGGATGGCCATTCACGTATTTGAATCCGTAATGCTGCCCGTCCGATGTCGGCATCAGCTCGATCACGCCGATGTCGGAATGACTGGCCACGCGGGGGGTCTTGTCGAAATCGGGCCAGCGGCGGAAATCGGCCTCGATCGCGTCGGCCAGTTCGATCAGCAGCGGCTCTATGCCGACGTGATGGACCAGCTGCATCATGTGATCGACGCTGACAAAGGGAACAAGCGCCTGGCGCGAGGGCGGGGTCATCGGTCTTCTCCTGCAGGGTTCGGCCCATGATGCTGCGCGATATGGGTCGGTTTCAACTGGACAGGCAGCAGGAATGGCGGGATCATCGCCCCGATTGGCGGGCAAGGATGCCATTATGGACGATCTGGATCAGGCGCTGATCGCGCAGCTGCGCCGCGACGGGCGGGCCTCGGTGCTGCATCTGGCGGACAGGCTGGGTGTCAGCCGCGCGACCGTGCGCCTGCGCCTGGCCCGGCTGATGGAGCGGCAGGAGATCCTGGGCTTCACCGCGATCACCCGCGCCGACGCGCAGGACGCGCCCGTGCGCGGCCTGATGCTGATCGGGATCGAGGGGCGGGGCGCCGACCGCATCATGGCCCGCCTGACCGCGATGGCGCAGGTGACGGCGGTGCATTCGACGAACGGGCGGTGGGACCTGATCGTGGATCTGGCGGCGGGGTCACTGTCGGAACTGGACGACGTTCTGCGCCGCATCCGCGACCTGGACGGCGTCATGACGTCCGAGACGAACCTGATCCTCTCCACCCGCCGCGCGGGCACCCGCTAGACCAGCCCGCGATACAGATCCAGCATCCGCGCCAGCGCCGCCTCGAACCCGTCCGGATCGGGCGCGCCCGCATCCCAGCTCCGCGACAGCACGCAGCCCGCCTGATAGCCCTGCGGCAGCGCGGCCTCCGACCCCAGACCGATGGGCGCGGTGTCGAACCCATGCCCCGGCAGCCCGTCCCGCGTGCGCGTTGCCCTGTCGCGCAGATGGCGCAGCCCCGCGTCATGGCCATGCTCGCGCAGCGCATCCGCCGCGCCGTGCTGCAGCGACAGCACGATCCGTTCGTCCGGCGCGTTCACGAAGCAGGCGACATAGAGGCCGTGGCGCATGCTGCGCGTCACATGCGGCGCGAACCACGCGACCCATGGCACCGCCGCCCAGCCCGGTGCGCCGGTGCTGGCCCGCACCAGCAGGCGTTCCGGCCGCCCCGCCACCGCCGCCCGCGCCAGCGCTGCCACGTCGCGGCGAAAGAACCCGGCCAGCGGGTGCCCGGCCACCGGTTCGACCCGCGCAAACGCATACCGCCGCGCCGTCAGGGACAGCGCGGCGGCAAGCCGGTCGGGCAGGGGGGCGGTCAGACCAGCCGCCCTTCCTCCATCGCCGCGCGCACGAATCCTGCGAACAGGGGCGCGGGTTCGAACGGCTTGGATTTCAGCTCGGGGTGCGACTGCACACCGATGAACCACGGGTGGTCGGCATATTCCACGACCTCGGGCAGCTTGCCGTCGGGCGACATGCCCGAAAAGCGCAGGCCCGCGGCCTCCAGCTGCGTGCGATAGGTGGCGTCGACCTCATAGCGGTGGCGGTGGCGATCCTCGATCTCGGTCGCGCCGCCATAGATGTCGGAGATCCGCGACCCCTGCGCCAGCACGGCGGTATAGGACCCCAGGCGCATCGTGCCGCCTTTGTCGTCGCCGACCTTGCGGCTGACGGTATAGTTGCCCTGCACCCATTCCTTGAGGTGATAGACGACCGGGGTGAACCGGGTCTGTCCGGCCTCGTGGTCGAACTCTTCGGACCCGGCATCGGGCATGTCGGCCAGGTTGCGCGCGGCCTCGATCACGGCCATCTGCATGCCTAGGCAGATGCCAAGATAGGGCACCTTCTTCTCGCGGGCATAGCGCGCGGCGGCGACCATCCCCTCGGTCCCGCGTTCGCCAAAGCCGCCGGGCACGATGATGCCGTGATAGCCGTCCAGCAGATGCGACCCCTCGCCCTCCAGCTTTTCGCTGTCGACCCAGTCCGCCTTGACGCGGACCTTGTTGGCCATGCCGCCATGGGTCAGCGCCTCGGCGATGGACTTATAGGCGTCCTCCAGCTGGGTGTACTTGCCGACGATGGCGATGTTCACCTGGCCCTCGGCATTGTACAGCCGGTCCATCACGTCTTCCCACCGCGACAGATCGGGGCGCGGCGCGGGGCTGATGGAGAAGGCGTCCAGCACGGCCCGGTCCAGACCCGCGCGATGATACGCCATCGGCGCCTCATAGATCGTCTTCAGGTCATAGGCCGGGATCACCGCATCGGGCCGCACGTTGCAGAACAGCGCGATCTTGGCGCGTTCCTTTTCCGGGATCGGATGCTCGGACCGGCAGACCAGCACGTCGGGGGCCAGGCCGATCGACTGCAGTTCCTTGACGCTGTGCTGGGTCGGCTTGGTCTTCAGCTCGCCGCTGGCGGCCAGATAGGGCAGCAGGGTCAGGTGCATCAGGATGCATTCGCCGCGCGGACGCTCGTGGATGAACTGGCGGATCGCCTCGAAGAAGGGCAGGCCCTCGATGTCGCCGACCGTGCCGCCGATCTCGCACAGCATGAAGTCGACCTCGTCGTCGCCGATCGACAGGAAGTCCTTGATCTCGTTTGTGACGTGCGGAATGACCTGGATGGTCTTGCCCAGGTATTCGCCCCGGCGTTCCTTCTCCAGCACGTTGGAATAGACGCGCCCGCTGCTGATGCTGTCGGTGCGCCGCGCGGCCACCCCGGTGAAACGTTCGTAATGGCCCAGGTCCAGGTCGGTCTCGGCGCCGTCATCGGTGACGAAGACCTCGCCATGCTCGAACGGGCTCATCGTGCCGGGATCGACGTTCAGGTACGGGTCCAGCTTGCGCAGCCGGACGGTGAACCCCCGCGCCTGCAGCAGCGCCCCCAACGCCGCCGAAGCCAGCCCCTTGCCAAGCGAGGATACGACGCCGCCGGTGATGAAGATGTAACGCGCCATGAGGCCCCCGTGATGTGCAATTCTGTCTTAGCGGGCCGTCCGAATGACGACGATCACGGGGCCCACGAAATAACCGATTCGCCCCGTGGCCGCAACGGACCGCAAGTGGATGGGGGGCGCCTGGCGCCCCCCCGCAGTGGTGTCTGTCGTCAGTTCGCCGGTGCGGGCGGGGTCTCCGGTGCCGCGGTGTCCGGCGTGGTGACGTCCGGCGCGGCTTCCGGCGTCGCGGCGGGTGCCGCGGCCTCGGGGGCGGGCG
>NZ_BBPH01000111.1 GCF_000787695.1 Paracoccus sp. PAMC 22219
CGTCGCGCAGGCGGATCACCCGATCCTCGGTCGGGCGGCCGCGCATCAGGTCGGGAAGGTCATCCACCGACAGCTCGGTCACCTGGTCCAGCCTACGGCCCAGCAACGGCATGTCCGGCGACAGCGCGGCTTGGGCCGCATGGGTCATGCCGATGATCCGCCCGGCCCCGTCCAGGGCGATGGCGGCCTCCGGGTCGACCTCCAGGAATTCGGGGCTGGAGGACAGGCGCAGCACCCAATCGCTGCGCGTCATCGCCATCAGGTTCGCCATCTCGACCCGCCGGGCCGAGGTGCGCACCAGGTTCATCGCCAGGTTCTGGCTGGCCTTGGGCTGTGGCGATCGGAGCAGCGACAGGTCCAGCACCGCCGCCAGCTGCCCCGACGTGTCAAAGATCGGCGCCGCGGTGCAGGACAGCGGCGTGTGATGCAGGTCGAAATGGTCGCTTTGATGGATCGTCACGGCCTGACCGGTATAGATGCAGGCCCCAACGCCGCAGGTCCCTGCCAGCGATTCCGACCAGTCGGATCCCAGATACAGGCCCGCCGCGCGTAGGTCGTCCTCGAACCGGGTGTCGCCAAAGAAATCGACCGTGACCCCCTTGGCGTCGGCCAGCAGCAGGACATAGTTCTGCCCCGCGACCTGCCGGAACAACGATCCCAGGCCCGACCGGGCGATGGCGATCAGACGCTCGGACTGTTCGCGGTGGCTGCGCAGTTCGGTCTCGGTGACGATATGGGCGGGCGAGGGTTTGGCCGGGTCCAGCCCATAGCGTTCGATGCACCGCCGCCAGCTGGCCTGCACGACGCTGTCGCGCCCGGTCGCATGCCCCTGCAGCACACGGTCGATCTCATCAACATGATCGGTGTCACGCATGGCTCTCCCCCGCCTTTCGGCAGCCCCTTTGATGAACGCACAGCCGGACCGTGCTGTCCATAGGACGTTGGACAGGGTGCCGTTTCGTGGCGGGGACCCGCGGGCCGCGCCCGCTAGCCCATCCAGCCCCCGCCCGACAGCGTGTTGTGCAGAAAGCTGAGGCCGGTGCGCAATTCGTCGCGCCCGATCGCGCCGCCCAGGCAGATGCGCAGATGTTCGTCCGGATCGCCGCCCACCGTGAACGCATCCGACGGCATGATGCCGATATGGCGGCCGGCCATGCGGCCCATCAGTTCGGCGCGCCCCGCGCCCTCGGGCAGCTTCAACCAGATGTTGAAGGCGTTGCGCTCGGTCCGGAACGACAGCCCGTGCAGCACGCTGGCCGCGATCTGCTGACGCGCGGCGATCTCGGCACGCACGAAATAGCGGATGCGGTCGGCGGTCCCGTCCTCGATCCAGCGTGTCATCAGGGCGGTGGTCAAAGGCGACGGCATGACCGAGATCGCGCGCAGCGCCTGCGCCAGCGCGAATGCGGCCCGCGCATCGGGCGCCACGACATAGGCCAGCCGCAGCCCCGCCCCGATGCATTTCGCAAGCCCCCCGATATGCCATGTCTGCGCGGGGGCCAGCACCGCAAAGGGCGGCGGCGCGGATTGCGGGATGAAGCCATAGGCATCGTCCTCGATCAGGGGCAGGCGGTGGCGGGTGATGATCTCGGCCAGTTGAATGCGGCGATGGTCGGGAATGGTCAGCGTGGTCGGGTTGTGCAGCGTCGGGTTCAGGTACAGCGCCTTGGGGCCGTGGCGGGCGATCGCCTCCTCCAGCGCGTCGGGGGTGACGCCGTCGCCGTCCATCTCCAGCCCGACCAGCCGCAGGTTCAGGCGCGCGGCGATGGCCCGCAGCCCGGGATAGGTGATGCGTTCGCACAGGACCGTGTCGCCCGCCTGCGCGATGATCGACAGGATGGCCGTCATCGTCGCATGCGCGCCGGGCGTCACCGCGATGCGGTCCAGATTGGCGACCATGCCGCGTTTCGACAGCCAGCTTGACGCCGCCATCCGGTCCTGATCACCGCCAAGCGTCGCCTGATAGCGCAGCAGCGACACCAGGTTGGCCGACACCACGTCCAGCCCCTCGCGCATGAAGGCCAGCAGTTCGGGGTCGGTCACCTCGGGCGGCATGTTCATCGACAGATCCTCGTCGCCCATGCGGCGGGGATCGGCGGTCTCGGTCGCGCGGACGGATTTGCGCACGAAGGTGCCGCGCCCGACATGGCTGTCGGTCAGGCGCCGGGACGCAGCCTCGGCATAGGCGCGGCTGACGGTGGTGAAGTCGATGCCCAACCGCGCGGCCAGCCGGCGCTGCGGCGGCAGCTTGTCGCCGGGCTTGAGGATGCCGCTGCGGATGCCCGCCTCGATCTGATCGGCGATCTGCAGATAGCGCGGCGGGCCATCGGCAAGCAGGTCGGGGCTCCAGGCGGTCACGGGCGGCTCCATGCGGGATCGGGGCGGATGAATTGTATGTATCTTGTTGTGTATTGCCCGGTCAATCCCCGACGATTCGTTGCTGCGCTGCCCGATATTCATGCTGTTCGCCGATGAATCCAGCAGTAGTCGGGACGGGAGCATTAGTTAATTGAATGCATATTGCACTGTTCATTGATCGGATCGATCCGTGCAGGCCCCATTGAACCAACACCCCGCAACAGGAGATGATCATGCCCGCTGTCACCCAGGCCCCGCATAAGAACGGCGACTATTTCGTCGATTACGAATCCAAGGTGTTCGAGGACGTCAAGGCGGATGCGGGCGAACAGGCCCTGATCACCTTTCACACCGTTGCGTTCGAGGGGTCGATCGGCCTGGTCAACATCCTCAACGCCATCCGTATGCAGCGAAAGGGATACGAGACCTCGATCCTGCTCTACGGTCCCGGCGTGACGCTTGGACTGCAGCGCGGCTTTCCGACCCTGGGCGACGAGGCGTTTCCGGGCCACCTGAACTTCAACAAGAACCTGGAACGCTTCATGTCCGAAGGCGGCAAGGTCTATGCCTGCCGCTTTGCCCTGCAGGCGCTGTACGGCCACGGAGAGCCGTCGCTGATCCCCGGCATCATCCCGATCCAGCCGCAGGACGTGCTGGACTGCATCCTGCTGCACAAGAAGGCGAACGCCGTCATCCTGGATACCTGGACGGTCTGAACCCCTGCCCCCTTGTCGAAAGGTCGTCCGATGAACAAACTTACCGTGCGCGCCGCTGCCGTCCAGATCGCCCCCGATCTGACGTCGCGCGCAGGCACCGTCGAACGCGTGCTGAACGCGATATCGGAGGCCTGCGACAAGGGGGCCGAGCTGATCGTCTTTCCCGAGACGTTCGTGCCCTACTATCCCTATTTCAGCTTCGTGCTGCCCCCCATGCAGCAGGGCGCCGAACATCTGCGCCTCTACGAGGAGGCCGTCGCCATTCCGTCTCCGGAAACCCGCGCCGTGGCCGATGCGGCGCGCAAGCGTGGCGTGGTGATCGTGCTGGGCGTCACCGAGCGCGACCACGGGTCGCTGTACAACACCCAACTGATCTTTGACGCCGATGGTAGCCTGGCCTTGAGGCGGCGCAAGATCACGCCCACCTATCATGAACGGATGATCTGGGGTCAGGGCGACGGCGCGGGCCTGAACGTCGTGGACACCGCCGTGGGTCGGATGGGGGCGCTGGCCTGCTGGGAACATTACAACCCGCTGGCCCGATACGCGCTGATGGCCCAGCACGAGGAGATCCACGCCAGCCATTTTCCCGGCAGCCTGGTCGGCCCGATCTTCGGCGAACAGATCGAGGTGACCATGCGCCACCACGCGCTGGAATCAGGCTGTTTCGTGGTCAACGCCACCGGCTGGCTGACCGAGGATCAGATCGCCTCCATTCACCCCGACCCAAGCCTGCAGCGCGGTCTGCGCGACGGCTGCATGACCTGCATCATCACCCCCGAGGCCGCCATGTCGTCCCGCCCCTGACCGCAGGCGAAGGCATCCTGATCGGTGATCTGGACATGCGGCTGATCACGAAACGCAAGCGGATGATGGACAGCGTGGGCCATTACGCGCGCCCTGAACTGCTGCGCCTGATCCATGACGACCGCCCAAGCGCTGCGCGCGAAACCATCGCCGCAGACCCCCAGCCAGACGAGGTGCACGATGCGTGACCTGACCGATGCCGAACCCGGCCTGATCAACGACCTGCAGACGCGCGGCATGCGGCTGGTCGATCCGCGCGCGGGCCACGAAAGCCGTCGCGGCGGGGCCGGGCCGTCCGACCACAAGGCCGTCAGCTTCGGCGACCAGACGGTGATGATCCCGGTCCACACCGTGCCCAGTTTCGACAGCCCCTATCTGGTCGAGGCGCCCGACGACGCGGGCCGGTCGCGCATCACCCGCGACGGGGTCGAACTGGCGCGTGTCCGCTTTCCGAACCGCCCGCGGTTCTATGACCTCAAGACCGCCGACGGCGTCCCCTACAACCAGATCGCGGTGCTGCATTCGCGCGACGTGCTGGCCACCACCGTGCTGCAGACCTGCATCCGCTACGAATCCCGCAAGAAGACCTGCCAGTTCTGCGCCATCGGCCAAAGCCTGGCCGCGGGCCGCACCATCGCCCGCAAGACGCCCGCGCAACTGGCCGAGGTCGCCCGTGCGGCGGTCGAGCTGGACGGGGTCAAGCACATGGTCATGACCACCGGCACACCCGCCGGCACGGACCGGGGCGCCGCGATCCTGGCCGACAGCGCCCGCGCCATCAAGGCGGCGGTGGACCTGCCGATCCAGGCCCAGTGCGAGCCGCCCGAAGACGACATCTGGCATCAGCGCATGCGCGACGCGGGCGTCGACGCGCTTGGCATGCACCTGGAGGCCGTGACCCCCGAGGTGCGCCAGCGCATCATGCCCGGCAAGGCCTCGGTCCCCCTGGAGAAATACTTCAGCAGCTTCGAGGCGGCGGTGCAGGTCTTTGGCCGCGGTCAGGTCTCGACCTATATCCTGGCCGGTCTGGGCGACACGGCGGACGCGATCCTGCAGATGTCGCAGCGGCTGGTCGACATGGGCGTCTATCCCTTCGTCGTGCCCTTCGTCCCGATTTCGGGGACCCCGCTGGAGGGGCATCCGGCGCCATCGTCAGATTTCATGGCATCCGTCTTGAAGCCCTTGGCAGGGATGGTGATCCGCGGCGGCCTGCACGCCACCGACATCAAGGCAGGCTGCGGCAAATGCGGGGCCTGTTCGGCGTTGTCCACCTATGAAAAGCGGGGCACCGCATGAGCAGCCTGGCCCCCGACGGCTTCATCAGCCCCGAATTCCTGATCCGCGAGGCCCGCGAGATCTGGGAGATGCGGGGCGCCGCCCGCCTGCGTCAGCAGGTCTTCGTCACCGAACAGCGCCTGTTCACCGGACATGACCGCGACGCGGTGGACCAGATCGCCACGCCTCTGGTGGCCCTGTCCACGCTGGCAGGCGAACCCGCCGAGGTCGTGGGATGCGTGCGCATTCATCAGGCCGCGCCGGGCATCTGGTGGGGCACGCGGCTGGCCGTGGCCTCCGATCACCGGCGCGTCGGCCGCCTCGGGGCCGAACTGATCCGGCTGGCCGTCAGCACCGCCAACGGACAGGGCTGCACCGAATTTCACGCCCATGTGCAGATCCAGAACGTGGCCCTGTTCGAAAAGCTGCACTGGACCGCACTGGAGGAGGTCACGCTGCACGGCGCGCCCCATGCGCATATGACGGCATCGCTGCCGCATTATCCCGCCATCCGCGATCCGGAGGCAGGGGTTACCGCCCGCGCACGGCGGCCGTGATGGGCGTGGCTGACATCGCGGCCCGTCTGGCCGCCCACCCGTCGATCCGGGGCAAGCTGCAGATCGCCGATGCCACACGGGGCCTGGGGCTGGACGCCGCATCGCCCGGCACACCCGGCGACGACGCGGCCGCCCTGCCCCGCCCGGATGGAGGCTGGGACCTGCTGGCCGGAGAGGGGTTCATGCCGCAATTCGTCGCCGACGATCCGTGGTTCGCCGGATGGTGCGGGGTGATGGTGAACCTGTCGGACATCGCCGCGATGGGGGGCCGGGCCACCGCGCTGCTGAATGCGGTCTGGGGGCGGATGCGGCCAGCGCCGCGCCGTTGCTGGCGGGCCTGCGCGACGCCGCACAGGCCTATGGCGTGCCCATCGTCGGGGGTCACACCAACCTGGCCGCCCCGGCGCTGAACCTGGCGGTGACCGTCACCGGACAGGCGGAGCGGCTGATTTCGGGCTTTGGCGCGCGGCCGGGCGATGCGCTGATCGCGGCCATCGACCATCGCGGCGGCTATCGCCCCCGCTTTGACAACTGGTGCGCCGCGCTGGACGCGCCCCACCCGCGCCTGCAGGGGGATCTGGCCCTGTTGCCTGCGCTGGCCATGGCCGGGCTGGTCGATGCGGGCAAGGACATCAGCCAAGGCGGCATCGTCGGCACCGCGCTGATGCTGGCCGAGTGTTCCGGCTGCGGGTTCCGCATCGACATGGATGCCATCCCCCTGCCGCCCGGCGCCGATCTTGAACGCTGGCTGCGCAGCTTTCCCAGTTTCGGCTTCCTGCTGTCCGTGCGCCCGGACCACGCCGCCCAGGTCTGCGCCCGCTTTGGCGCCCGCGACATCAGCGCCGCCGTGATCGGCACCGCCACCGACACGCCACGCGTCGATCTGACCGATGCCGCCGGAACCGCAACGTTCTGGGATTATCGCGACCGCCCCTATCTTGGCCTGAGCAAGGAGCGTGCCCATGCCTGAAGTCCGCTTCACCATCCGCTGGCCCGACGGGAGCGAGGACAGCTGTTACTCCCCCTCGACCGCGATACGTGATCATCTGGCCGCAGGCACCGCCTATCCGATGCCCGAATTCCTGAACCGCGCCCGAACCGGCCTGAACGCGGCCTCCGACCGGGTCGCTGCACGCTTCGGCTATGCCTGCTCTGCCGCGATGGACCAGCTGGCCCGGATCGAGGCGCGCGCCGCCACCCAACCCCCGGACGGCACGTCACCTGCCTGCACCTTTCCCGAAAGGGCCTGCCATGACCATTCCGCATCTTCCCGTCATCATCATCGGCGCCGGACAGGCCGGCCTGTCAGTCAGCTGGTACCTGTGCGCCGAAGGGATCGAGCATCTGGTCCTGGAACGCCACCGCCGGTTCGAGAGCTGGCGCAACAACCGGTGGGACAGCTTCTGCCTGGTCACGCCGAACTGGCAATGCCGCCTGCCGGGCTGGCCCTACCGTGGCCCCGATCCCGACGGTTTCATGCTCAAGGATCAGATCGTCGATTATGTCGACGGTTTCGCCGACAGCTTCGATCCGCCGCTACGCGAGGGGGTCGATGTCACGCGGGTTTGGCAGCAGGGCGGCGTCTATCACCTGACGACCAGCCTGGGCGCGTTCATCGCCGATCAGGTGGTGGTGGCGACGGGGGGCTATGACCGCCCGATCGTGCCGCCCTATGCCGAGCGGATCGATCCGGCCATCACCCAGATGCATTCGCGCGATTACCGCCGGCCGTCACAACTGCCCCAGGGCGGCACGCTGATCGTGGGCACCGGACAGTCGGGCGTCCAGCTGATGGAGGATCTGCACCGCGACGGGCGCCCCGTGCATCTGGCCGTGGGCCCCGCGCCGCGCAGCCCCCGCAAATATCGCGGACGCGACGCGACAGACTGGCTGCATGACGCGGGCCATTACAAGATCACCATCGACCGGCATCCCGACCCGGCCAAGGCATTGTCGCAGACCAACCACTACATGTCGGGCCGCGACGGCGGCAAGGAGATCGACCTGCGCCGGTTCGCGCTGGAGGGGGTGCGGCTTTACGGGTCGATGGCGGGGGCTGCGGGCACGCAGGTCCAATTCCTGCCGGATCTGGAAAAGAACCTGGACGATGCCGATCGCAGCTATCTGGGCATCCGCACCCAGATCGACGCTTGGATCGCCGCGCAGGGCATCGACGCCCCCGTGGAGCCGCCCTTCGTCAAGGTCTGGCGCCCGGAGCAGGAGGTGACCGGGATCGACCTGGCCGAACAGGGCATCACCTCGATCCTGTGGGCGATCGGGTTCAGACCCGATTACGGCTGGCTGGAACTGGACTGTTTCGACGCCCAGGGACGTCCCGAATATCGGCGCGGGGTGACGCGCGTGCCGGGTGCCTATTTCATCGGGCTGGGATGGCTGAACACCTGGGGATCAGGCCGCTTTCTGGGCATCGACGAGGACAGCCGCCATCTGGCGACCCAGATCGTCGCCCGCGACAGACAGGTCCGCGCGGCATGAGACCGTTTCACAGCCTTCCGAAGAACGGCTGACGCGTTTTGTCCGGCGATCCGCCAGGTGGCTTAGTGCGACATAGGAACGGGGGCTGACCGTGTCGCGGTCGAGAGTTCGGCCTTGCGCGCGGATTCGGTCCCCTCGGGCTTGCCATACAGACCGATATTCGCATCGCCCCAGTCCTTGAGCGCGACCAGGATCGGCTCCATCGTCCGGCCCAGGACGGACAGCGAATATTCGACCTTGGGCGGGACCTGGGCATAGACCTTGCGGGTGATCAGCCCGTCCGCCTCCATCTCTCGCAGCTGGTTCGTCAGCATGCGCGGCGTGCATTTGTCGACATGGCGACGGATTTCGTTGAACCGCAGCGTCCCGGACATCAGGTGCCACAGGATGATCGATTTCCACTTGCCGTCGATCAGGCCGATGGCCGCCTCCACGGCACAGCCGGGGGTGCAATCGAAACGCGAATGACGGGGTTTGGCCATCTGACAGTATCCTTTTTGATACTATGTGCAATCTTTGTGCGTATTGTCACGTTCTGCATCCTGACTATTCTTGTGCCGATCCGGACACAAGCCGGCAACGCCCATGCCGCAGGACAGCATCGGAAACCCATGACGGCCGCTTAGGCAGAACGCCTAAGCCTCCCCGTCCCGTCATCAAGGACCCCGCCATGAAAGCCATCGGCTATCAGATCCCGCAAGCCATCGATCAGGCAAGCAGCCTCGTGGACATCGACTTGCCCCGCCCGACCCCGACCGGCCGCGACATCCTGGTCGAGGTCAGGGCCGTATCGGTCAATCCCGTCGACACGAAGGTCCGCCGCTCTGCCGCGCCGGAGACCGGGCAGTGGAAGGTTCTGGGATGGGATGCGGCCGGGATCGTCGCCGAGGTCGGCCCCGACGCCACGCTGTACCGGCCGGGCGACGCGGTCTTTTATGCCGGTGCCATCGACCGGTCCGGGACCAATGCCCAGTTCCATCTGGTCGATGAGCGGATCGTCGGCAGAAAGCCGCAAAGCTTGGACTTTGCCGCCGCCGCCGCGCTGCCGCTGACCTCGATCACGGCGTGGGAGATGCTGTTTGACCGGCTGCGCGTGACGGACCCGGTGCCCGGTGCCGCGAATGCCATCCTGGTCATTGGCGGCGCGGGCGGCGTGGGTTCGATCGCGATCCAGATCGCGCGGGCCCTGACCGACCTGACCGTGATCGCGACCGCCTCGCGCCCCGAGACGCGGGACTGGGTGACGTCGCTTGGCGCCCATCACGTCATCGATCACCGCGAACCCCTTGCCCCGCAGGTCGCGGCCCTGGGCATCGGCCAGCCCGCCCTTGTGTTTTCCACGACCAACACGGACGATCATTACGCCGATATCGTCGAACTGATCGCCCCGCAGGGCCGTTTCGGCCTGATCGACGACCCCAAGGACCTCAGCGCCCTGCCGCTGAAACGCAAGTCGATCTCGCTGCACTGGGAGTTCATGTTCACCCGGTCGCTTTTCGCGACCGCCGATATCGCGATGCAGCACGACCTGTTGAACCGGATCAGCGGTCTGATCGACGAAGGCCGGATCAGAACCACGCTCAACGACAACTTTGGCCCCATCAACGCCGACAACCTCAAGCGCGCGCATGCCCTGCTGGAGTCCGGCCGGGCAAAGGGCAAGATCGTGCTGGCCGGATTCTGACCGGCCCGACGGCGGCGGTGAGGACCGCCGCCAGTCGCGGGCCATGATGCTTTAGAACCGGCGAAACCGCCGCTGGTGTCAGGGGAGAACGGCGCCTTGGGTACTGTTGCGGGTCATTAAACCGGCGATCATCCCCGTTTGCCTTGCGTCGGACAGAAACGCGTTCAGGGCCGCGACGACAGACGCATCGCGGCCTGCGGGTATGCCCAACGCCTGCGGGATCACCATGAACCGTTCGGGCAGCAGGCGCAGGCCGGGGTGGCGCCGCTGATCGGCTTCCAGCTGCTGGCGGATGCCGGCGGCGACCTCGAACCCTTCGCGCAGGGCGAAGTCGACGACCTCCTGAGAGGTCGTGACGCGCTCCAACGTTGCCGATGCAATCTTGCGGGACAGGTGCAGATCATACGCGCTGCCGCGTCCGACGGCGATGCGGATGCCGGGGCGGTCGACCTGATCCAGCGCGGTGATGGGCGAATTCTGTCGCACCAGATACCACCCCTCGATCAGCACCCACGGGTCGGTAAAGGCCACCGTCGCCGCGCGGGCCGGATCGACCGCGAAAAAGCCCAGATCGGCATGCCCGTCGGACACCAGCGCGACCGAGGCGGCGGCATTCGGCACCGACAGCAGCTGCAGCGGCAGCCAGCGCCATGCGGCCAGCGCCCGTGCCAGATCGACCGAGATGCCCGCGGGCTGACCGTCCGTCGCCGGACGCGTCAGGATGGCGTTCCCGGTGTTGATCGCCACGCGCAGCGTTCCGGTCGGCGCCAGGGCGGCGTTCAGGTCGTCATCGGTCATCGGCGTCTCCGGGGGTGCGGATGGCGTCGACGATGCGCGCGGCAAAGGCCTTGGTGCCAAGAGGCCCACCCAGATCGCCGGTGCGCCACGCGGGCACGGCGATGACGCGGGCGACGGCGTCCTCGATCAGGTCGGCGGCAGCCTGCAGGCCCGGATCTGCGCGCCGTTCGCCCAGCCAGCGCAGCAGCATCGCGGTCGAATTGATCAGCGATGCCGGGTTGGCCCGGTCCTGCCCCGCGATGGAGGGCGCCGATCCATGCTGCGCCTGCGCCATGGCATGCGTCTCTCCGGCGTTCAGGGATGCGGCCAAGCCGATGCTGCCCGCGATCTCTGTCGCCTGGTCTGACAGGATGTCGCCGAACATGTTGGTCGTCACGATGGTGTCGAACGCGGACGCGTCGCGGACCAGCAGGGCGGCCATCGCGTCGACCAGCACCTCCTCGACCACGACGTCGGGATAGGATAGCGCAACCGCGCGCGTGCAGGACAGGAACAGTCCGTCGCTGATGCGCAGGACATTGGCCTTGTGGACGACGGTCAACCGACCGCTGCGCTGTCGGGCGATGCGAAACCCTGCCTCGGCGATGCGGGTCGATCCCTGGCGGGTGACCTTGCGCATGGCGATGGCCACGTCCTCGGTCGGCATGAACTCTCCGGTGCCGGCGAACATGGTGCGGTCGGCGTAAAAGCCCTCGGTGTTCTCGCGCACGATCACCAGGTCCACGGGCACGCCGCAGCGGGCGGGGAAATCGGGATGCGATCTGGCGGGGCGGATGTTGGCGAACAGGTCCAGATGCTTGCGCAGATGGCCCGACGGGTTGATGCCGCCCTCGGCCGCGGGGGGATAGTCGTTATGCGATACCGGACCCAGAATCACCCCGTCGGCCGCCCGCGCGCGGTCCAGCAGATCGCCCGGAAACGTCGTTCCCTGCGCCGCAAGGGGCCGCAGTCCGACCTCGGCGCGGTCCAGCCGGAACCGCAGCCCGGTGCGGTCCTGCACCGCGTCCAGCACGGCCAGCGTGGCGTCGGTGATCTCGGGGCTGATGCCGTCACCGTCCAGGACCAGCAGCGAGACGGGGGTGGATGAGGTCATAGGAAGGCTCCATTCCGGAAAAGGGTGATGCGGCGGCGGTCTTGGACACAAGGCCCGACCGCCCCTCTACATGCATTTATAAATTTATAAATGCAATAATGAATTCCGGCTTTGTCCGTGATAGACCGGACCGACCCTAGCGAAAGCACAGCGCTTGTCCTCCATGCCACCGTCCCGCAGCCGCCTGCATCTTGCCGCCGATATCGCGGCCCATATCGCTGCCGAATCGCTGCCCGAGGGCGCGCATCTGCGCACCGCCGACCTGGCGCAGCGATTTGCGGTGTCGCGCTGGCCGGTGGAACAGGCGCTGAAGGCGCTGGCCCGGACCGGGCAGGTCCGCCATGAACCCAACCGCGGCTTCTTCGTGCGCCATGACGGCCCCGCGGCGCCCGCGACGGTGCCCGACCCGGTCCATGCGGCCTATCTGACGCTGGCCGTCCTGCTGACCGAACAGGCCATCGGCCCGCAGGTCACCGAACAGCAGATCCGCGACCGGTTCGCCCTGACCAAGCGGCAGACGTCGGACCTGATGGGCCGCCTGATCCGCGAGGGGATCGCCGAGAAACGTGCCGGTTACGGCTGGACCATCAACACCGAACTGACCGCCCCGGACGCGCTGGCCCATACCACGCAGATGCGGCTGATCCTGGAACCCGCCGCCCTGCGCCTGCCCGGCTATCACCTGCATGCAGGCGACATCGCCCGCCTGCGCCGCGTCGAGCACGACCTGCTGGACGGCACCATCGACCGCGCGCCGCCCGACGCGCTGTACCTGCGCGGCGCGCAGTTCCACGAGGCGCTCATGGCGGGTGCGGGCAATCCCTTCATGCTGCAGGCGTTGATGCGGGTGAACCGGGTGCGGCGGTTGCTGACCTATCGCGCGATGGACGACCGCGAACGCTATTACCGGCAGTCGCGCGATCATCTGGCCCTCCTGGACCTGATCGAGGCCGGCGATCACCAAGCGCCGCCCTGCAGATGGAGGCGCATCTGCGCATGGTGCGCCACAACCTGTCGGCGCTTGGCTTCATCGCGGCGCAGGACGTGGCCGGGCCGCCGCCGGACTAGGGACGGCGTTTTGCCGGGCGCGGCACGCCCATGTACCGCGCCATCAGCGGCGCGCCGGTGATGACCACGACGATCCGCGTCAGGTGGTGCAGCACCACGAACCCCAGATCGGCGCCCACGACGATGGCCAGCACCGTCAGTTCGGCCTGCCCGCCGGGGGCGAAGGCCAGGAACCCCTCCAGCGGGCGCGCAAGGCCGGTCAGGACCACGAATTCGGTGAACGCCGCCGCCAGCACCGCCAGGACCATCACGAAGGCCAGGCCCGACAGCACGAACAGCCGCAGTTCACGCAGGGTGACGCCGACATATTGCACGCCGATGCCGATGCCGATGAACAGCTGCGCCAGCATGATCGCCTCGGCCGGGGGGCGTTGCGTGATGATCCCGGCCAGCGACAGCGCCGCGGTCGTGATCATCGGTCCCAGGATCGAGGCGCCGAACAGACCCAGGTACTCGCCGCCCTTCCAGCCGACGATGGCCGATATCGTCATCAGGATCAGCTGTCCCGCACCGAAATCGCGCAGCGGCGCGCCCATCGCCCCGGTCAGCGGCGCGTCGTACAGCCAGACCAGGATCACCGGCGCGATGGTGACCAGCACCGCGACGCGGGTGGCATGGATCAGCGACAGCGCCCGGACGTCGGCCCCGGCCTCCTGTCCGAAGATGACCATGTCCTGCAGCCCGCCGGGCATGGCCGCGTAATAGGATGTGGCCGGATCAAAACCCAGCCTGCGAAAGAACGGCACCCCGATCAGGCCGATCAGCAGCACGTAAAGCGGGACCAGCGCGACGCTGAGCGCCATCTGCGGGATCTGGGTGACAACCTGCGGGGTGATCGACGCGCCGACGGCAACGCCCAGGATCGTCCGCGCCCCGACCGAGATGGGGCCCAGCCCGCGCAGCCGCGCGCCCGTCAGCGCCGCCACCAGACAGAACGACATCGGCCCGAACAGGAACGGCAGCGGCAGCCCCAGCAGGTGGAATGTCGCGGCCCCGGCCAATGCCAGTGCCAGGGTGCCGGCCCGCGGGACCAGCGACGACAGCAGGGAACGGGGGGGCTGCGTCATGGCATTCTCCTTGTTGACGCTTTATGTATCCAACTGTATGCAGCAGGATGCAACAAGGATCTGCAGGCCCATGACCGACGAATCCGACGGCCCCCAGGGGCAATCCGCCTATCGCCGCCTGCTGGCCGACATCAAGTCGGGGCAGCTGCTGCCCGGCGCCCGCCTGCGCGAGACGGAACTGGCCGAGCGGTTGGGCATCTCGCGCACCCCGGTGCGCGAGGCGATCCGGCAGCTAGAGGCCGACGGGCTGGTGACCCACCAGGCCCGTCAGGGCGCGACGATCCGCAACCTGGACTATGCCGAGGTGATCGAGCTGTACGAGATGCGGTCGGTGCTGGAGGGCACGGCCTCGCGTCTGGCCGCCCGCATGGCGCAGCGCGTCGAGGTGGTCGAGCTGACCGAGCTGAACGACGCCCTGGCCGCCAGCGAACCGGGCGCCGCCGCGCAGGAGCTGAACCGCCAGTTCCACCGCACCCTGCTGGACGCCGCGCGCAACCGCTTTCTGGTCAAGACCATGAGCGCGCTGCAAAAGACGCTGCTGATCCTGGGCCCCACCACGCTGGCCGACCCGACCCGCCCCGAGGCCGCAGCCGCCGAACATGCCGCCGTGATCCGCGCCATCGCCGTCCATGACGGCGACGCCGCCGAAGCCGCGATGCGCGCCCATGTCGAAGCCGCCCTGAACGCCCGCATCCGCGCCATGCGCGGCCGTGAAATTCCGATGGAGGACGAATGACCCGATACAGCGACCTTTACGACATCGCCGTCGTCGGCGGCGGCAATGCCGCACTGTGCGCCGCGATCACCGCGGCCAAGGCCGGTGCGCGGGTCATCATCCTGGAGGGCGCGCCCCTGCCCTATCGCGGCGGCAATTCGCGCCACACGCGCAATTTCCGCTGCATGCATCGCGGCCCGATGTCGCCGCTGATCGACGCCTATGAAGAGGACGAATACTTCAACGATCTGATGCTGGTCACCAAGGGCAAGACCGACGAACACCTGGCCCGCATGACCATCCGCACGTCCGAGGAATGCCTGCCCTGGATGCAGGAACACGGGGTCCGGTTCCAGCCATCCCTGTCGGGCACGCTGTCGCTGTCGCGCACCAACGCGTTCTTCTTGGGCGGGGGCAAGGCGTTGGTGAACGCCTATTACAACACCGCGACCGATCTGGGCGTCACCATCGTCTATGAGGCGCAGGTGCGCCATGTCCACCGCGAAGGTCAGGCCATCACCCATCTGGACGTCGAGATCGCCAAGGCCCCGGCGGTCACCATCCGCGCACGCGCCTTTGTGCTGGCCTCGGGCGGGTTCCAGGCGGATCTGGACTGGCTGGCGCGAGCCTGGGGCCCGTCGGCGCGCAACTTCCTGATCCGCGGAACGCCCTATAACCGGGGTGTCGTGCTCAAGGACATGCTGGATCAAGGCGCCGACAGCGTGGGTGATCCGACGCAATGCCACGCCGTGGCCATCGACGGGCGCGCGCCGAAATACGACGGCGGCATCGTTACGCGCCTGGACTGCGTCCCCTTCTCGATCGTGGTGAACCGCGACGGTCAGCGCTTCTATGACGAGGGAGAGGATACCTGGCCCAAGCGCTATGCCATCTGGGGACGCCTGGTCGCGGCGCAACCCGACCAGGTCGGCTATGCGCTGATCGATGCCAAGTCGATTGACCTGTTCATGCCGTCGGTCTTTCCGCCCATCGTGGCGGACACCATCCCGGAACTGGCCGCCAAGATGGGGTTGGACCCTGCCGTCGTGCAGGCCACCGTCGACGATTTTAACGCCGCCTGCCGCCCCGGCACGTTCCACCCGACCGAACTGGACGGGATGGCGACCGAGGGGTTGGCCACGCCCAAGACCAACTGGGCGCGCCCGCTGGATACGCCGCCCTATTACGGCTATCAGCTGCGCCCCGGCGTGACCTTCACCTATCTAGGCCTGAAGGTCTCGGACAGCGCGCAGGTCCACACGCCCGACGGGCCGATCACCAACCTGTGGGCCGCCGGAGAGATCATGGCGGGCTCGATCCTGGGTCAGGGCTATCTGGCCGGCTTTGGAATGACCATCGGAACCGTCTTCGGACGCATCGCCGGCAAGGAGGCCGCCGCCCATGTCGCTTGATCTTGCACCCAGCCTGACCGCCACCGAGGAAGCCCGCCGCCAGATCGAGATCTGCAATGCCTGCCGATACTGCGAGGGGTTCTGTTCGGTCTTTCCCGCCATGACGCGCAGCAAGGCCTTTGCCGACGGTGACCTGACGCATCTGTCGAACCTGTGCCACAACTGCCGCGGCTGCCATTACGCCTGTCAGTACACGGCCCCCCACGAATTTAACCTGAACATCCCCGCGGCCCTGGCCGAGGTCCGCCAGGACAGCTGGGAACGCCTGGCCCGCCCGCAGGCGGTGGCCCGGATGTTCCACGAACGCGGCGTGGCGATGGCCGGGCTGCTGGTCGTCGCGCTGACGCTGTTCTTTGCGCTGATCGCGGCGGCGCGTCCGACCGGGGGCGAGGGGTTCTATGCCTATATGGCGCACAACCTGATGATCGCCATCTTCATCCCGGCCTTTGTCGCGCCGCTGGCGCTGATCGGCCTGTCGCTGCGCGACTACTGGCGCGAGGTCGGCGGCGGACGGGTCAGGCTGCGCCATCTGGCCAAGGCGGGAGACATGGCCGGGCGGATGAAGAACCTGAACGGCGGCCATGGCGACGGCTGCAACTTCGAGGATGGCGACCGCTTCAGCCAGAAACGCCGCATCGCGCACCAGCTGATGATGTGGGGGTTCCTGGCCTGCTTTGCGGCGACATCGTCGGGGACGATCCTGCATTACGTCTTTGGCTGGTACGCCCCCTATCCGATCTGGGCGCCGCCCAAGCTGCTGGGCGTGCCGGGCGGCATCGCGATGGTCGCGGGCGCGATCGGGCTGGCCGCGCTGAAGCTGCGCGCCGATCCCGAATTGGGCGCGCGCCGGGTCTGGGGCGGAGAGATGGCGTTCATCGTCCTTCTGGGTGCGGTCGCGGCGACGGGGCTGGCGCTCTATGCCGTCACGGGCACCGAGGCTGTCGGGCCGCTGCTGGCGATCCATCTGGCGACGGTGATGACGCTGTTCCTGCTGATGCCGTTTTCCAAGATGATCCACGGCTTTTTCCGCTTCACCGCGCTGGTGGCCGAGGCGGGAAAGCTGGAAAAGACCCGCTGATCCGGACAGCGCATGAAAAAGGCCCCGGCATCGCTGCCGGGGCCTTTTTTCGTTTCCGGTGATCCTATGCCCCGGTCATCGTGGCGGCGGGCACGAAGACCTCTCCGGTGACCAGCTTGCGGGCGGTGCGGATCGCGCCGGCGCTGACCACCTGCAGGTCATGGGCCTGGCCGCTGGTGCGCAGGGCCACGTCGATCATGCCGCTTGGGTGTTCGATCAGGATCTCGCGGTCCTCGCCCGCCGGGCGCTGCGCCAGACCGTCCGAGACCGACCCCTCCAGCACCGACACGGTCGCCACGCACAGCGCGCCGGTCACCGCGAATGCGGCATGCGCCTTGTGCGGCACGAAATAGCGCGCGGCGACATGGCCGCCGTTCTGCGGCGCGGCCAGGATCGCGACTTTGGGGATCACCTTTCCCGTCACGTCGCCCAGACCCATGCGGCGCCCCGCCTCCTGCCGCATCGTCTCCAGCCGGGCAAAGAAATCACGGTCGGCGTCCAGTTCGGCGGGGGTCTCGTACCCGGTCTTGCCCAGATCGGCCGCACGCAGGATCATCATCGGCACGGAAACGTCGATCAGCGTCACCGCGACGCCGTCGATCTGTTCCTGCAGATGGCCCGACGGCAGCAGCCCGCTGGTCTTGGAGCCGACGATGTCCATGAAGTTCAGGCGCACCGCGGCCGCCGTTCCCGGCACCCCCGCGATGGCCTGGTCGCCGTCGTAATCGACCGCGCCGTCATCGGTGCTGACCACGGCCTCGATCCGGCTGGCGGTGTTCTCGTTATAGATGACCACCCGCGTTTCGCTGCCTGTCGCGGCGACCATGCCGCGTTCGATCGCAAAGGGACCGACGCCCGCCAGGATGTTGCCGCAGGACGGGCCGGTGTCGACCACCGCCTCGGTCACGGACACCTGTGCGAACAGATAGTCGACGTCCACCCCCTCGCGCGCGGACGGCCGCACCATCGCCACCTTGGAGGTCAGCGTGTCCGCCCCCCCGATGCCGTCGATCTGGCGTGCATCGGGCGATCCCATCGCGGCCAGCAGCACGCGGTCGCGGGCGGCCGGTTCGGCAGGCAGGTCGTCGGTGCGGAAATACGGCCCCTTCGAGGTGCCGCCGCGCATGATGATGACGGGAATGCCGTGCTGTTTCGCCATGTTGTTCCTCCGTTCGTTCAATTGGAATGGCCCGCGCCTTTCGGTGCGGGCCAAGCTTGGTCAGGACACCAGCGGCCAGGGCAGCCGGTCATAGAAGTGCTGCTGCAGCAGCCCTTCGGGCAGGATCAGGTTCAGCGCGGATGTCAGGATCAGCAGGATGATCGCCCCCATCAGCGTCAGCAGCAGGGTCTGCACCCAGCCCGACCTTGCGACGATGCGCAGGAAGGCCAGGAAGAACAGCACGACCGCCAGGAAATAGCCGACCAGCGCGATGGTGGCGACAAAGCCCACCAGCCAGCCGATGTACTTCAGCGGCGTCATCGGTCCCAGCTGGTCCGATGCCTCCTTGGATTCCGCGTCGAACACCGCGCCGCTGGCGCGGTTGCCGCGGATCTGCGGCCACAGCACCATGGCGGCGGCGCCCATGCCCACGATCGCGATGCTGACCGGGAAGATGCGGCCCAGCTGCGACAGGTTGATCGTCTCGACGAAGGTGAAGACGAACAGCGCCATGATGCCCATCGTGAACGCGACCTGCGGCCACATGGACTGGGTCAGGGTCGCGGCGGACTTGCCCTCGACCTCGATCTTGCTGCCGCTTTTCTTCTGCGAGTACATGCTGAAGCCGACGGACAGCAGGATGATCGCACCGATGATCAGCACGATGGGACGCTGGAACGCGTTCCACCCCGAGAACTGCAGCGCCTGGTACAGATAGCGTTCGGCCTGCGTGGCCAGCACGAACCCGATCAGGAAGGCCGGGCGCGGCCAGCCGAACCGGCGCAGCATCATGCCCACGACGCCCAGCACCACCAGCGCCACCAGATCGTAGAGCGAACGGTTGGGCTGGAAGGCCGCGAAGGTGATGACCAGGATCATGAACGGCGCGACCAGCGGATAGCGGACGATCGTGACCTTGGCGATGGCGGGCGCCAGCAGGATGCACAGCGCCGTGCCCAGGACGTTGGCGATCGCCAGCGACCAGACGATCGTGTAGGTCACGTCCAGGTTGGTGCTGACCATCGACGGTCCCGGCTGCAGGCCGATCAGGATCATGCCGGCCAGAAAGATCGCCATCGATCCGGAACCGGGAATGCCGAACAGCAGCGTCGGCACCAGGCCGCCGCCATCCTTGGACGCGGTGGTCGATTCCACCGCGATGACGCCGCGGATGTCACCCTTGCCGAACTGGCTTTTGTCACGCGACGTCTGGACGACGTGACCATAGGCGATCCAGTCGACGACCGATCCGCCCAAGCCCGGGATCATCCCCAGCATCGCGCCAAGCGCCGCCAGGCGCAGCGTCAGCCAGCGGTACATCCAGGTGTCCTTCAACCCCTGGGACCACCCGGCGCCCAGGGCCGAACCTTCCTGCGCGATCGAGCTGTTGCGGCGCAGCAGGTCGCCGATTTCGGGAATGGCGAACAGCGCCAGGCCCACGATGACCAGCGGAACGCCGTTCATCAGGTACAGCGACCCGAACTCCATCCGGTATTCGCCGGTGGCGGGCGCGGCGCCGACCGCACCAAGCGCAAGCCCCGCCGCGCAGGCGGCGACGCCCTTGGCAAGGCTGGAGCCCGACAGCGCGCCTACCATGGACAGGCCGAACATGGTCAGCATGAACAGCTCGGCCGCGCCGAAGGACAGGATCAGCGGGCGCGCGATCAGCACGCAGACCGTCAGGACCAGCGCCCCGAACAGCCCGCCGATGAACGAGGCCGAGAACGCCGCGCTGAGCGCACGGGCCGCCTGGCCCTTCTTGGCCAGCGGAAAGCCGTCCAGGATCGTCGCCTGAGAGGCCGACGACCCCGGTATCCCCATCAGGATCGAGGCGAACGTGTCCGATGTGGACAGGACCGGCAGGATGCCGATCAGCATCGCCAGCGCCAGCGTCGGTTCCATGCCATAGACGAAAGGCAGCAGCAGCGACATGCCGACGATGCCGCCCAGGCCGGGCAGCACGCCCACGACCAGGCCAGTCAGGACGCCGATCATCAGGTACTGGATGTGTTGGAACGTCAGCACAGTGCCGAGCGCAGAGAGAATTGCGTCAGTGACCATGGTAAGCCCTTGGACCTTCTGAGGGGGTGATGGCGCCGTGCAGCACGCGCGTCACGGAACGCGGCGGCATGCCGCCGGGGGCGATCACCCGGATTGCGGGGGACCGGCCGCACCCGGGCCCGGACTGCGCATCGCAGGGGCATCGTGGCACGGTCGGAACGGGGGGCGGGC
>NZ_BBPH01000110.1 GCF_000787695.1 Paracoccus sp. PAMC 22219
TTCTACTTGGTTGCAACATATGTGTAGAACCTGGGTTCTATTTTGAAATGCGACACGCCATGATTTTTCGGTGTTTACAGATCGAGGAGCTCCCCCGTGACGTCGCATCTCATCTGCCGCGCCATCTTCGGCGTTCGCTGTCCTGGGATCAGGGGGCTGAGATGGCCCGTCATGCTGAACTGACCGTCGCCGCTGATCTGCCGGTCTACTTCTGCGATCCTCACAGCCCATGGCAGCGCGGCACAAATGAAAACACCAATGGCCTGCTGCGCCAATACTTTCCGAAGGGAACCGATCTTAGCTTGCACGGTCCTGATGACCTCGAAGCTGTTGCAGCTGCGCTCAACGGGCGTCCGCGCAAAACCCTCGGCTGGAGAACCCCGGCAGAGGCACTGGACGCGCTGCTCACGAACGCCGAAACTGACCATGTTGCGACGACCGATTGAGTCCGCCCAATACTGTTCCCATGACTACCAAAAAATTATGCGGAACCACGGCCTGACCGCGTCCATGAGTGGAAAGGGAAATTGCTACGACAACGCTGCTGTCGAGAGCTTTTTCAAATCCCTTAAGGCGGAAATGGTTTGGCGCAGAAACTGGCAGACCCGCAGGGAGGTCGAAGTTGCCCTCTTCGAATACATCAACGGATTCTATAACTTCCGCCGCAGACATTCAGCCTTGGGCTGGAAAAGCCCCGTGGCATTCGAACGAAAGGCCGCTTAACATGAGCACCTGATCGGAACAGGACCGCGACAGGTCCACTTCTGCTAAAGGAGCCTGATGAATGGTAGTGGATGACAGAGACTGCCATTCCGTCAATGCCACAAAAACCTATAGGCTCAGACGGCTGAAAGATTGATAGCAGTTCTCTGGTAGCTCAGGGATTTTTGCACAAATCTGCCTGTGATCAGGTAAGTATACCTAGAGGCTATTAGAACTTGTTGATGGGGATCTTGAGGTAACTGTTGCCATCGGCTTCGGGCGCTGGAAGCGCGCCGCCGCGCAAGTTGACCTGAAGGGCGTATAGCATACGATCAGGCAAGCTGAGTACGGCATCCCGCTTTTCACGAGCCGCAATAAAATCTGCCCTCGTTACTCCTTCCTTCACATGCTTGTTAAATTTCAAGTGCTCATCCACTGTCGCTTCCCACATCGGCTCGGGACGCTCATCGGTACCGTAGTCATGTCCAATGAAAATACGAGTTTCTCTAGGAAATGAAAGAATTTCTTGAATTGATTCCCAAAGCTGAGCCGCGCTTCCTCCGGGAAAGTCGGCACGGGATGAGCCCACGTCAGGATACATAAGTGTGTCATGAGCAAAGACTGCGTCACCAACAATATACGTGATAGAACCCAATGTATGGCCAGGCGAGAGTATGACACGGAAGGATAGAGAGCCAACTTCAAACGTATCACCGTTCGCAAAGAGCAAGTCAAAATAACGCTCGGGCTGGAAAGCTTCCGGCTCATTGTAGTATTCGCGCCAAAGCTTGGCGATGTTTTGGATTTTCTCTCCGATTGCGTTGGGCTTGCCGGTGCGCTGCTTAAGCCAGTGGGATGCCATAAGGTGATCAGCGTGCGGATGCGTATCAAGAATCCGATTCAATACCAGCCCGTTCTCTTGGATCAGTGCTAATGTTAGCTCAGCACTTTCAGTAGAGGTGCGGGCAGCGGCAGGGTCAAAATTCAGGACGGTATCGATAACAACTGCGGCCTTAGTCTCTGGGCAAGCGACAACATACTGAATCGAGCCGCTGGCCCCTTCATATATACCCCAGACATCCGGGCTACCGCGGCCGGTGGTTGGAGAGTGGCGGGTCAAATGATGATACTCGGTCATAGCTGCTTTTCCATAGATTTTTATTTTTTTATCTTAACTATTAGATGAGAGGATCGATTAGACACGTATTGTCATGTTGTAATACAGACAATACGCCATTTCATCCAATGCTACCCAAAGCCGGAAAATTATCTAGCAGCCAGTAGGCAAGGCGTGGTAACTGTCCCGTCATTATTGCTAGCCCCATGATAACCATGACTCCCCCTGCGACCTTGTAGAGAACACGTCCCGCACTCCCAAACTTTTTGAGGCGCTTAGTAATTGTATCAATAAAGATCGCTGCGAGAAGAAAGGGGACCCCAAGCCCTGCAGAGTAGATAGAAAGAAGTAAAATTCCGTCCGTCATTTTCGATGAGCTGGCGCTTACTGTTAGAATTGCACCAAGGATCGGGCCAATGCAGGGAGTCCAGCCAAAGGCAAAGGCCAACCCAAGGAGATAAGCCCCAAGCGGGCGTCCACCGGAAACATCTAAGCTAAGACGAAGATCTCTGGAGAATAGGCTGCTACGAAATATGCCCAGCATGAATAGCCCAAAAGCGATGACGAACGCGCCGCCTACGATGCTAAGTTCATAGTGGTAAACAAGAAGCAGATGCCCGAGCATGCTAGCGCCCGCACCAAGAAGGATGAAAACTGTTGAGAACCCAAGTACGAAACAGGCACTGAGGGCGATAGCTGGTAGGCGGGCTGACATACTATTGCGCCTTGCCTCTCCAAGATCCTGACCGGCGATGTATGAAACATAGCCTGGTACGAGCGGCAGAACACAAGGCGACAGAAATGAGATGGCACCGGCAAGAAAAGCAGCAAATACACCTACTCCAGATATTTCAAGCATGCTGGCGACTACTCCTTAGTTATTCAGTTATTATTGCGATGGCCGTCATCGGCAACAAATGTTCAAAAGAACGGCTAGATACATACCTTGCTTTAACATGACCGAATGGACACTTTGCCCAACGCGACCTGCTCCCCGGCTGGAAACGGAACCTGCATGGCGTAAGGCATTGATGCGACGCCATCATTCATGACCGTTTGGTGGAGCATCGGCATATCCGCCGCAGGTGTGGTGATGGACATCAGCGTGTCATCTGCCGTGCCGGAATTGCGGATGGTCAGATTGACCACGCCGGGTCGCGCCATGCCAATGGAGGCGCGGGACCAGGCCTGAGAGACCTCCAACGCACCGGTTGTAACGGTTTCGCAGGCCAAAGCAGGGCCCGCAGCGGCGATCAGAGCGAGGGTGGCAAAGATGCGTTTCATGTGGGTCACAATCTGGCTTGAAGGTCGGCGACGATTTCGGAGGCGGGCGTGCCGTAGGTGAACTGGCCAAGCCAGTCCCCCTCGGGACTGATCAGGTAAAGGGCAGGGCTGTGGGACATGGCATATCCATCAGGCGCGTCGGCGTTGTCTTCACGCTCGTAATAGATGCGAAAGCTGTCCGCCGCAGCGCGAGTTTGTGCCGCATCCCCGGCCAAGCCGACAATGGAAGGGTGAAACGCCTCGTATACTCGTCGAGGCCCAGCTCTCTGTCGCGCTCGGGGTCGATCGAAATAAAGAGCGGCTGCACGTCGTTGGACAGTTCACCCAGATCGTCCATGACCTGAGCGACCACCTCGGCCAAGGTTGTCGGGCAGATGTCGGGACAGTTCGTGAAACCGAAAAAGACCAGGATGTTGCAGAAGCTAATCTAGACACCTGACGTTGCGCATGATGAACCGGGATGTCGGCAAGGGCGGTAGCTCTCCGGTTTCAAGTTCCAGATCCTGATCCGGCACATCGTAGTCGATCTCATTCACCAAGTATCTGCAAAACGCTTTCATCTGGCTGATCGCGATCCATTCGCCCGGGCAGCGATGGTTCATATAGTGGTCGCCACCGCCCTGTGGGATGAAGTCATAGGGGTTTTCGGTGCGGCCCCGAAACCGTTCTGGACGGAACTCAAGCGGCGCATCCCATGAACGCGGATCGGTGTTCGTACCATAGAGGTCGAGCAAGACCCTGCACCCTTCCGGAAAGTGATGCCCGCGCCACTCGAATGCGCTTTCTACCCGTGCCGCGACCGCAGGAAAAAACGGATACAGACGGCGGACCTCTTGCACGAAAGGTTCAAGCTGTCCCTCGTCATCCTTCAGCTTTTGCCGCCATTCGGGATGCCGATGCAAAGCATGCGCCGCCTGAACTATGAACACGGATACCGCAACGGTCGGACGCAGGACATTTAACATTTCTACGGCGGCCACCCTGGGGGTCAACAACTCTCCATCGAGATCGCGCCATGTCGAAATGACATGAAGGGCATTTTCCTGCGTCGGCTGAGGCTCACCATTGCGGACCTGTTGGATTAGGCGTGCTGCCCATTTTTCCAGGCGGTGGCGCGCCAGACGCGCGCCCCAATGTTTGTGGCCAAGGGCCCCGGCGTCCTGAAAAAGCGCTGTAAGCTGCGCCGTTCGGGTCTCCACCTCAGCTTCATCAAGCGGCACCCCGGCCCAAGCGCAGACAGCTCTTGTGAGCATTTCGCGCACTTCGTCATAGAGGACGACCTCGTTCCTCGCCTTCCAGTCCGGCGCATATTTTTTCAGCATGTGAAGCGACGTGCTTTGAAGCGCGGCGATCCGCTCGGTTCCCATGAGTGACATGAACATCTTCTTGCGGTGCTGATGAGCCTCGCCGTCCAATCCCTGTACCCCGCCTTGCCCCAGCAGGGTCTTCTGTATGCGGCCTGGCATCGAGCCTGCGCGGATGAGCCGGTCTTCCCGATAGAAGGCTTCTGCCGCCGCCGCGCCGGTCATGCAGATCGTCTCTTGAAGGAGGATGCGGGTTTCGAACAGGTCTGTGTCGAGTGCGCGGCAGGTCTCCGAAATGAACCCATATGGGTTGCGCAGCAGGGCGAATGTGCTGTCAAAGCCTTTCGCAGATGGTATGCCGAACATCGGTTACACCCCCGTTGTGTTTTCCTTGCGTTGACCCTGACCAAGCTTGTCCTTCGCAGAACGGAAGCTGTCCCAGAACAACAGGGCCGCGCCGCAGAAAATCGTTACGTCCGCAAGATTGAAGGACGGCCAATGGTATGATCCGTAATGGAAGTCGAGAAAGTCCGGAACGGCCTGATAGCGCACGCGATCGAGAATATTGCCGAGCGCGCCGCCGATGATCAGACCGAGAGCGGCAGCTGTTAGCCTGTCCGGCGCGCGCCATAACCAGATCAATAGCCATGCCACAATCACGCTAGCAAGCGCGACGAGACCCCACCACGGTACGAACCCGCCGAGCATACCGAAGCTGACCCCATCGTTCAGAACCCGCACGAGGTTAAGAAAGGGTAGAACCTCAACCCCGCTCTCAAGCTCACGTGTAGTCAGGGCGAGCGCCTTGGTGCCTTGATCGAGACCGAGCGCTGCGATTGCGCAGAGCCCACCAAGAACGCGACTGTTCATGCCGTTGCCTTCAGATCGGCCCGCGCGTCTCGGATGATCGCCCAAGCGGAGTGCAGGAACAGTCCGGCGACACCAAAGGCGACGATAAGGTCGGGCCACGCGCTGCCCAGCCACGCCACGAGACCAGCGGCGATGACGACCGCTGCATTGCCAACAGCGTCGTTGCGCGAGAACAGCCAGATAGCCCGCATGTTCGCGTCGCCCTTGCGGAATCGCAGCAGCGGCAGAACGGAGACGACGTTCACAACAAGGGCAATGATACCGAGCAGGCCCATGAGACCTGCATCTGGCGTCGTCGGTTCGAAGACACGTACGATGGTTGTGCCGAGAATGCCAAGACCGAGTAGGCCAAGGAAGATGCCCTGGATCAGAGCCGACCGCGCCCGCCAGGAAAGGCTCCAGCCGATGGCCAGCAGGCCAAGAAAAGTGATTGCGCCGTCGCCGATGAAATCGAGCGCGTCAGCCTTCACGGCCTGTGACCCGGCGATGAACCCGCCGATCATTTCAAGAGCGCCGTAACCGACATTCAGGATCACGACGATCCAGAGGGCGCGTCGGTAGGCCGGGTCCTGATAGGCCGGATTCGGCGGAATATCTCCATCGCCCTCGATCCGGTCGAAGCCGTAACCGGTCACCGCAACGGCCTTTTCGATATCTGGCAGGCGCGCCTCGGAGGCGTTCAGTGTCATGATGTGCGTTGCGGCCGACACCTTCACATCGTCGGGCGCTACTCCGGCCGACTGCGCCGCCCGTTCGATCTGCGCGGCATCCTTTGCGCAATCCATACCGGAAACCCGGTAACGGAAGGGCGGGGCATCAGCCGTCGATCCGGCTCTTTCGGTGTTGGCCATGGTCGCGCTATTCCTGCTAGGATGAATCGAAGAACAACATATCAGCGAGGAGTGATATGGTGCAAATCGTCGATGACCGCAAGAGCGCGACCATCGAGCGACGGGCGAAATTGTTCCGCGGCTTCGCGGACCCGAGCCGCCTGGCCATTCTCGGTGCACTTTGCAATGAGCCATTGGCCGTTCACGAGATCGTCGAGCGGACGGAACTATCGCAACCCAACGTCTCCAACCACCTGAGGTGCCTGCTGGACTGCGGGCTTGTCGCCAGCGACCGCGATGGGCGCTTCATCCGCTACCGTATCAGCAGCCCGCGCATCACGGTCCTTCTGAGCGATGTAGACTCACTTCTCGACGTGGTCTCAGAGGGTGTTGACGCGTGTAACAATTATCGTGGGGAATGAACGATCAAATTTTGACCGACACACACGGCATGATGCACCGTAGCGCTTCGAAGGCACAGCTTGCCGACAGCTATTGCAGGCGGCTCGCGCTCGCCGTGAAAATCCAGTCCTTCATCTTATCACTCAAAAAGAATATTCCCTAACTAGGCGGATCGAGGGCCTGAAGTTTCATGGAACTGGCTATGCGGGTGATGGTCATGATCGTTTGGGGGTCATTCCATTCACGCTGACATCTCAGCCGCATGGGCTTGTTGCGGCTGCACTTGCGACTGAATATGGGATTGGCGTCAGAAGCGGCTGCTTTTGCGCCCATCCGTACCTGATCCGCTTGCTTGGACTTTCGCCAGACGCGGTCGAGAAGGTACGCATTGACATGGCCCGGGGCGACCGCCGCACAGTGCCTGGAATGGTCCGGATCAGTTTCGGAATGTACAATTCAACCGATGACATCGATCAGCTTGCCATTGCCCTGGAACAGATTGCCGCCGGTCAGTTCAACGGGATCTACAGCCAGGAGCGGGAAAGTGGCGACTACAGCGCTCTTGGCTGGAAAAGCAACACGGCCTCGGCCTTTTCCCTGGGCGCGGCATGAACCCGAAACGACCGGGCCAAAGCCTTTGTATTCGCCTCGGGCCTGAAACTGAGCCTTTGGCCTATTTCCAAGACTGAACAGAATGAATGATAATTGCCGTATCCATCGCCAAATCCTCGGCGATGGATACTCCGCTGTCACGGTCCTGCCGGTAATCCCGGCAACCTCTCTTCACAGTTTCACACCTCTCAGGCGCAATGCATTGGCGATGACCGAAACGGAGGACAGGCTCATCGCCGCTGCGGCGAACATCGGCGAAAGGAGCAGTCCGAAGAACGGGTAGAGCAGACCGGCTGCCACCGGCACTCCTGCCGCGTTATAGATCATCGCGAAGAACAGGTTCTGCCGGATGTTGCTCATGGTCGCCTGCGACAAGCGCCGTGCGCGTACAATGCCACCAAGATCGCCTTTCAGCAGGGTGATCCCGGCACTTTCGATGGCAACGTCGGCACCTGTTCCCATGGCGATGCCCACGTCGGCCTGAGCGAGTGCCGGCGCATCGTTGACTCCGTCTCCGGCCATGGCGACCTTGCGACCCTCAGCCTGAAGATCGCGGATGATCCGGGCCTTGTCCTCGGGTAACACGTCGGCCCGGATCTCTTCGATCCCGAGGCGTCCGGCGATGGCGCGGGCAGTGCGCTCGTTATCGCCCGTCGCCATCACGATGCGGAAACCCAGTTCGCGCAGCGCCTTCAACGCTTCGGGCGTCGTTTCCTTGACGGGATCTGCAACGCTGACCAGACCTGCAATCACTCCGTCGACCACGATGAACATGACGGTTTCGCCCTCGTCCCGGCGTGCGTTCGCAGCCTCGGCCGCGGCCGGTGCATCGATCCCGAGTTCGGCCAGAATCCTGGCATTGCCAAGAGCAACGGATTTTCCGTCGACCACGCCCTTGACCCCCATGCCGGTGACAGCCTCGAAGTCATCTGCTTGTGCCAGGCTCAAT
Organism: Paracoccus sp. PAMC 22219; assembly: GCF_000787695.1. Taxonomy (GTDB): domain Bacteria; phylum Pseudomonadota; class Alphaproteobacteria; order Rhodobacterales; family Rhodobacteraceae; genus Paracoccus. The sequence continues at coordinate 8,071 of NZ_BBPH01000110.1, forward strand.
CCGCGAGCTTCGGCACCGCGCACGATGGCCTCGGCCAGAGGGTGCTCAGATCCTCGTTCCAGGCTGGCCGCGAGACGCAGAATCTCGTTCTCGTCATGACCCCGTTCTGGTAGAAGCGCCGCAAGTTCCGGCTTGCCGACCGTCAGCGTGCCGGTCTTGTCGACGATCAGGGTGTCGACCTTCTCGAAGGCCTCCAGCGCTTCGGCATTCTTGATGAGAACGCCCGCCTGAGCGCCTCGGCCGGTGGCCGTCATGATCGACATCGGGGTCGCAAGCCCGAGGGCGCAGGGGCAGGCGATGATAAGAACAGCAATGGCCGAGACGAGTGCATAGGCCAGGGCGGGGGCCGGACCCCAAATCGACCAGGCGATAAAGGACAAGATCGCAACGGCGATAACAGCCGGGACAAAATATCCCGCCACCGCGTCGGCGAGCTTCTGGATCGGGGCACGCGACCGCTGTGCCGCTGCCACCATCTCCACGATCTGCGCAAGCATCGTATCCTTGCCCACGCGCCTGGCCTCGATGATCAGACTTCCGTTGCCGTTGATGGTGGCCCCTGTCACCGGATCGCCGTGAGCTTTCTCGACGGGAACCGGCTCGCCGGTGAGCATGGATTCGTCAACGAAGGAACGCCCGTCCACCACCTCGCCATCAACGGGAACCTTCTCGCCTGGCCGGATACGGAGGCGGTCGCCGATCTGCACGTCTTCGAGCGGGACCTCCTCCTCCTCACCGTTTTTGCGGATGACACGAGCACTCTTGGCGGCAAGATCAAGAAGCGCCCGGATCGCCGATCCTGTCCGTTCGCGCGCCCGCAGTTCGAGGATCTGCCCGAGAAGGACAAGAACCACGATGACGGCCCCAGCCTCGAAATAGATGCCAACATTTCCTTCCGCATCACGGAAACCGGCCGGGAACAGCTGTGGCGCGATGACAGCAACCGTGCTGAAGCTCCACGCGGCGAAAACCCCCATGCCGATCAGGCTGAACATGTTCAGGTTCATGCTGCGAAAGCTTTTCCAGCCGCGCACGAGGAACGGCCAACCGGCCCACAGGATCACCGGCGTCGCCAAAATCAGTTCCAGCCAGTGCGCGGCCCGCTCGCCGGTCCAGCTGCGAAGGGGGAGGCCGATATAGCCCCCCATGGCCAGAAGCACCACCGGCACGGTCAGCACGAGGCCCACCCGGAACCTGCGGGTAAAATCCACCAGCTCCGGGTTCGGGCCCTCGTCTCCCTGAGGGACACCCTTTGGTTCCAAGGCCATTCCGCAGATCGGGCAATCTCCAGGGCCGACCTGCTCGATCTCTGGATGCATGGGGCAGGTATAGGTCGTGCCTGCGGGCATTGGTTCCGGCGTCGGCCGACCCTTCAGATAGGTCGCTGGCGCGGTATCGAACTTATCCTTGCAGCGAGGTGAACAGAAGTAGAAGCGCTCGCCCTCGTGCTTCGACAGATGTTGCGCCGTCGCGCGGTTGACTGACATCCCGCAAACCGGATCAACGGCTTCGACATAGGTTTCGGGCTCGGCCGCAAATTTGTTACGGCATCCATCCGAGCAGAAATGGTAAAGATGGCCTGCGTGCTCGTGGTGGAAACTGCTGCCTGCGTCGGCCGTCATGCCGCAGACTGGATCGCGCACTGTGGCTTTCTGGGCATCCGGATTGTTCATCTGGCTCTCCTTTGTGCAAAGGCATTGTTCCGGGATCAATCTGGGGCCTCCAGCCACTGGAAGGTCAAGGGAGTGCAAAAAAGAACTTTGACCTGTTGACCCTCCAGTAGGTGGAGGCCCTATCTGGGGAGCAAGGATGAAGGAGGTCGGCATGAACATCGGCAACGTGTCGGAACGCAGCGGTCTGCCCGTGAAGACGATCCGCTACTACGAGGACATCGGCCTGGTGCGATCTGAACGGAGCAGCAATGGCTATCGGCTGTTCAGGGAGGACCACCTTCACAAGCTGAAGTTCATTGGCCGCGCCAGATCGCTTGGGTTCAGCCTGGAAGACTGTCGCGAGCTGATGGCTCTCTACGAAGATCGTGAATCTGCGGCTGCCGACGCAAAGGAGATCGCCCGGCATCATATTTTCCGGGTGGAGCAGAAGATCGTGGAGCTCCAGAGTATGACCGCAACGCTTCAACGCCTGGTCGCCCTTTGTGATCAGGGAAATCGGCCTGAATGCCCTATCCTGAACGACCTCGCGCAAGGACAAAGCAGTTCAGAGGACAAGGAAATGTCCCTCTCACATTGTCGCGAAGAGTCGGCAGTGGATTCTCTTGGAAAGAAGGCATAGATTAAGCGCCATGACCGTGTTCAGCCGCATGCTTCTCGTTCTTGTGCTTGCCGTATTTGCGGCAGGGTCAGTCGTGCATGCGGCTGGAGCGAGCACGATGGCAGTTGATATGGCTATGGTCGAGATGTCGGACATGGATCCTGCCAGTATGGGTTCCGCCGATTGCAATGCCTGCGGCGACGAAGACGGAGCAGGCACTGCAGTGTGCGATCTTGTCTGTTCGGCAGGAGGCTTCGCTGCCGTTCCTGAGGCCGACACGCCTGAACTCAGACCCACGACGCATGACCTGCGGCAGCAGTTCAGCGATGTGAAGCTCAGCGGCGTCGGCAATTTGCCGCTCCGAGACCCCCCACGATCCAATCCTCTGATCTGACCGCTTTTGGCGCGTGATGCGTCAAAAGCCGGTCCCGTGGAGGCGTCAGCCTCCGGTCTGGTCCTGTCTCGCCCCAAAGCGCGACTGCCAGCAGCCGACCCGGATCATGAGGTAGTCCCATGTCACCCAAATCACCTTCGATGCTTTCGCGTCGCCTGTTTCTCTTCTCTGCCGCAAGTGCGGCAAGCATTCTGGCGCTTCCGTTGTCGAGCATCGCATCCATTCCGGCCCCCCGAGCGGTGGCATTCGACGGCGACAGCATCCTGCTTGCAGCCGACCGTCTTTTCCGCAGCGACAATGCCGGTCGCTCCTGGGCGGCGCTTGCCGCGCCAGGACCCGTCTTTGCGCTGGCAACCCATCCCGCGCTTTCCGGCCGCATCCTTGCCGCCCTCGATCGAGGCATCGCCCTGTCGGACGACGGCGGACAGATCTGGCAGGTCCGCGATGACGGCTTGCCTGAGGCCAAGGTTCTGGCAATCGCCATGGCTACCCGCGCCCCTGACACCTTCTACGCCGCGCTGGAGGGCGACGGGCTGTGGATGTCGGAGGATGCAGGCCAGTCCTGGAGCCTGGCGATGGACCGCCCCTGGCTCAATGAAGCGGAGCGCGATCCGCTGGCCTTGACCTCTGTCGATCTGGAGAGCGGCATGGGCGGGATCTGGCTCTATGCGGGCACCGAGACCGGTCTGACCCGCGTGCCCGACTGCTTCTGCCGGTGGCAGGATGTTCAGCCCGGTGACGCCATGGATGCGCTGGTCTCGCAGGATGCCCCACCGTCCGAGGCCCCGCTGCCAGAGGGCGAGGCGGTCCTGTCGTTGGTC
>NZ_BBPH01000109.1 GCF_000787695.1 Paracoccus sp. PAMC 22219
GATGTCCAGGATGGTGTCGCCATAGATGATCATCACCCCGCTGGCGGTGGGGATGAAGCGCAGCTGCCAGACGCTGCGGATGTTGCCCAGAAGCGACAGGTCCAGCCGGTCCACCGCGGGGTCATAGTCCAGGATCGTGATCCGCCCCGTCACCCGCGACGGCACGAAGATGTCGGCCCCCGCGCCGCCCACCAGGGTCACCGGGCGCGTCCCCGCGACCAGGATGTCGTTGCCGTCGCCGCCCTCGATCCGGGTGGTGTCGGCGCCTGCGACCAGCAGGTCGCCCCCCGCACCGCCGCGCGCGGTGCCTGCCCCGGCGGTGGCCGTGGCGCCGATCGGACCCGGTTCGAAGACAAACTGCGTCACGCCCGTCTCCGTCCCGGAGCTGACGAACAGCAGGATGCGGCCGCCGATCACCCGCGCCTCGATGTCGGTGACATCGGCCAAGGTCATCGCATCGGTATCCACGATGGTGGTCAGGTGCAGCAGCCGCCCGTCGGGCAGCATGGTGAACACGCTGATCCCGTCATCGGCCCCGCCCGCAAAGACGAAGGCCCGCCCGCCCAGGACCACGGTCTCCAGCGCGGTGGCGTTCTGGAAGCGGGTCGTCCCCTCGTCCAGGACGTGATCGACGGTGGTCAGCCGCCCGTCGGCGGTCAGGCGGAACACGGTCAGCGACCCGGACCCGGTCGCGGCCATCACCACATAGGTGCGGCCGCCGAACTGGACCGCATCCACGTCGGACGGGACGTCATAGCCGGTGCCGCGGTCCGCCCCGTGCACCATGCCAGGCGTCAGCCCCCCCGAGGCCGACACCAGATGCGTCGCGATGAAGTTCCCGTTCCCCGAGATCGAGATCAGGATGCGCTGGCCGTCCACGCTGACATCGGTGATCTTGTCCAGGTTGGCATCGGTGCTGCCCGCCGGGGTGGCGACGGTGGCCTGGCCCGCCCGCACCAGCGCACCGTCCGCGCCCATCCGGTGCGTGGTCAGCGTCAGCCCGCCGCCCTGGGCGGAATACAGCACCTGCGCCTGGCCGGTATCGACCTGGCCCAGGGCGGTCACCTGCGGGCCAAGGCTGGTGCCGAACAGCCAGCCAAAGGTGGACATCGCCCCGATGTCGCCGCGCAGCGACACGCCCAGGTTGCTGGCCCCGCCCATCTGGCCCACATGGATCATCGTGTCGCCGCCAATGTGGATCGCGGTGATCTGGGGCGGCCCCTGATAGGTGAAATCGGCCAGATAGGGGCGGGTGCGCAGCATGGTGATGGGGGCCGCGGGGTCGCTGATCGCATAGGTGCTGATGCCGCCGCGGATATGGTTGGCCGCCACCAGCAGCAGGCGTCCATCGGCCTCGACGATCTCGAGGTCGGTCAGATTGGTCAGCCAGCGTTGTTCGGTGACGCCAAAGGTCGTCACGTGGCGATACACGATCATGGCAATACTGCGGGTTGTCCGGCCAGGGGCGCCGGGGACAGGGGGCAGGTGTTAAGATGGTCTTAACCGGCCCGCCTGGCCAGTCTTGCTTGATGTGCATTTTAGGCAAAGGCCCCCGCCGGGGGCGGAACCCTCAGGCCGGCAGGGCCAGCGGTCCATAGAGGATCAGCCCCGGCTGGCTGGCCGGCCCGTCGCGCGACAGAAGGTCTGCAAGCGAGGCCACGGTGCCGGGCAGCAGGCGCTGGCCGGGATGGCCCACGGCCTCGGCCAGCAGCGCGGGGGTGTCGGGGGGCAGGCCGTGGTCGATCAGCCCCTGCGCCATCTTGGGAAGCTGCGCTGGCCCATGAACACCACGGTCGTGGTCAGCGGGTCGGCCAGGGCCGCCCAGTTGATGTCGCCGGGCAGCTGGCCGGTGATGTCGGCCCCGGTCACGAACTGCACCCGCCGCGCGGTCAGCCGCCGCGTCAGGGGCATGCCCATCGCCGCCGCCGCAGCGCTGGCCGAGGTGACGCCGGGCACGATCTCCCACGGGATGCCGGCGGCGGTCAGGGCCACCAGTTCCTCCTCCAGCCGGCCAAAGATGCCGCTGTCGCCGGATTTCAGGCGCACGACGCGCCGCCCGGCCTGCGCGTGCTGCACGATCAGCGCGTTCACCGCGTCCTGTTTCGCCGACGGACGGCCCGCGCGCTTGCCCACCGCGATCAGGTCGGCCTGCGGTCCCGCATGGTCCAGCACCGGGCCGGATGCCAGGTCGTCGAACAGCACCACGTCCGCCTGGGACAGCCTGCGCGCGGCCTTGAGCGTCAGCAGGTCGGGATCGCCGGGACCTGCCGAGACAAGCGAGACGAAGCCGGGGGGAAAGCTGGGATCGGACAAGGGCTGTGGGCCTTATGGGCGGGCGGGGTTTCAGCTATACCACCCCGGCCCGGTGTGACAATGCCGCGCGTTTTCTTTGCACGCGGCAGGGGTGATGAAACCATATCGCCGCTGGTGCGTGATCATTTGGGCATCAAGGGAGAATGCGATGACGGTCATCTGTTGGTTCAGGCGGGTTCTGCGGCTGGACGACCACCCCGCGCTGGTCGCGGCGGCAGCCGCGGGCGCAGTGATTCCGCTGGTGATCCTGGACCCCAGGGAGGCGCATGCCCAGCCCGCCAGCGCGCAGCGCCAGGCGATGGCGCTGGAGCCGCTGGACCGCGCGTTGCGGCGCGTCGGCAGCCGGCTGATCGTGCGCCGGGGCGATCCGGCCGCGGTGCTGGAACAGGTCCTGCGCGACACGGGCGGGGATGCGGTGCACACGACGGTGGGGTTTCCCTTTGCGTCCGATGACGGGCTGGCCGATGCCGTCGAACGCGGCGGGGCCAGGCTGCATCTGCACGCGCTGGCCGATCTGGTGCCGCGGGGGTCGGTGCTGACCGGGTCGGGCGGGGTCTACAAGGTCTTCTCTCCGTTCTGGAAGGCGGTGCGCCAGGTCGACATCGCCCAGCCCCTGGCGCCGCCGTCGCTGTCCGCGCCCGATGACTGGCCCGACAGCGACGGCACCGACTGGCCCGAGGCGCGCGCGCGATGGACCGGGGCTGGGACGTCATGGCCGCCCATATCCGCGCCGGAGAGGACGAGGCCCATGCACGGCTGGAAGAGTTCCTGACCGGCGATGTCGCGGGCTACAAGGCGGATCGCGACCATCCCTGGCGGCCCCGCGCGACATCGGGCCTGTCGGACGCGCTGGCCGTCGGAGAGATCAGCGCGCGCCGCATCTGGTCGCGATGCCGCGGAGAGTTCGCGCAGGGCATTCCGGGGATCGAGCCGTTCCTGTCCGAGGTCTGCTGGCGCGAATTTGCGCGCGAGCTGATGGCCGAGACGCCCGACATGGACCGCAGCTGCTGGCGCAAGGAGTGGAACGATTTTCCATGGCGCGCCGACAATGACGACGCCGAGCCTGGCGGCGGGGCCGCACCGGCGTGCCCATCGTCGATGCCGGGATGCGGGAACTGTATGTCACGGGGCGGATGCACAACCGCGTGCGGATGATCACCGCCAGCTATCTGACGAAACACCTGCTGACCGACTGGCGCGTGGGGCTGGCGTGGTTCGAGCATTGCCTGGCCGATTGGGACGCGGCGTCGAACGCGATGAACTGGCAATGGGTGGCGGGCTGCGGACCGGATGCCTCGCCCTATTTCCGGATCTTCAATCCGGAGACGCAGGCCGAGAAGTTCGACGGCAAGCACCAGTACCAGGACCACTGGATGCGCCCCGACGCGCCCGGCGCGCAGGAATTCGGCGCGGCCATCCCGCGGTCCTGGGACCTGGACCTGACGAAACGCGCCATGCCGCGGATTTCGCTGGCCGAGGGCCGCGCCCGCGCCCTGACCGCCTATGAGGAGGTGAAATCGTGACCAATGCGCTGATCCTGGGGGCGACGGGCGGCATCGGGCGGGCACTGTCCGCGCGGCTGGAGGCGCAGGGCGTGCAGGTCACGGGCGTGTCGCGGTCGCGCGACGGGCTGGACCTGACGCGGGCCGACACGGTCGCGGATCACGCGGCACGGCTGGCGGGGCAGTCCTTTGATCTGATCGTGAACACGACGGGCGCGCTAGTCATCGACGGGCACCAGCCGGAAAAATCGCTGGACGCGGTCGATGCGGACGCCATGGCGCGACAGTTCGCGCTGAACGCCACCGGGGTCGCGCTGGCGATCCAGGCGTTCGGGCCGCTTCTGGCGCGGGACCGGCGGGCAGTGTTCGCGTCGCTGTCGGCACGGGTGGGGTCGATCGGGGACAACGATCTGGGCGGCTGGATCGGCTATCGCGCGGCCAAGGCGGCGCAGAACCAGATCATCCGCACCGCATCCATCGAATACCGCCGCCGCAATCGCCACGCGATCCTGGTGGCACTGCATCCGGGCACGGTGGAGACGCCGCTGACCGCGAAATACGCGTCCCGCTATCCGACCATCACGCCGGATCGCAGCGCCGAGGCGCTGCTGGCGGTGATCGACGGGCTGACGGCGGACGATACCGGCAGCTTCTGGGACTGGAAGGGCGCGCGGGTGCCGTGGTGATCAGGTCAGGTACGGCGTCGCGGCACCCATGATCTGGCGCCCGCCGGGCTTGACGAACGACCCCCAGGTGCCCGCGATGCGCCCCTGCGGGTCCAGCAGCACCTTGTTGAAGTTCCATTGCGGCACGAACCCCGTCTGGTCCCGCGCCCAGGCATAGAACGGGTGCACATCCCCCTTGGCCACGTGCAGGATGTCGGTCATCGGCAGGGTCAGGCCGTATTGCAGTTCGCAATATTCCTTGGCCTCGGCCCCGCTGGCCAGCTCCTGGTTGAAATCGTCCGACGGCACGGCCAGCACCACCAGCCCGCGCGGGGCATAGGCGTCGTGCAGCGCCTGCATGTCGGCCAATTGGCCCGCGAACCCGCACATGGACGCGGTGTTGACGACCAGCACCGGGCTGCCGCGCCACTGGGCGGTGTCATAGCTGCCCCCGTCCACCGACGGAAAGGTGAAGCCGGGCGCGTCCTGCGCCCGCGCGCGGTTCAGGCCCAGGGCGGGCAGGGCGGTGGCGAGGGACAGGAAAAGGCGGCGTCTCATGGGCTTTCTCCTTGGGTGCGTGATGTCAGCGGGTGGTGGCGATGCGACCCGCCAGCGCCGCGGCGCCAAGGGTCGCGATCAGGATCACTGGCCAGTTGCCTGCGCCCCAGTTGGCGACGACGATCCCGGCCAGCGCCCAGATGACCGCCGCCGGATAGGCCCATTCGCGCGGGCGCAGCGACTGGACCGCCAGTGCCAGCGCGCTGACCGCGATCAGGCACAGGATCGCGGCCGTCTGCGCCGACAGCCAGCCGTGACCGCCCAGCCAGATGCCCACCGACACGCCCGACGCCGCCGTCAGCCAGCCTGCGTACAGCGCGATGGGCCGCCCCTCCAGCCAGCGGTCGCGGCGTCCGGCCCAGACCATCGCGACGATGGCGCTGACCAGCATCGCCAGGATCATCAGCGTGGCCAGCCCCGGCAGGCGCTGCGCCACCGGCAGCCAGAAGAACCCGACGACCAGGCTGACCAGCAGCGGCGCACGCAGCGGCAGCCAGCCCTCGTCATCGGCGCGGCGCCACAGGCCGAAGGCGGCGCCCGCGATCAGCCACAGATAGATCACCCCCCAGATGGAGAAGGCCCAGCCCGCGGGCTGGATCGGCGGGTCCTGCTGGGGGATCGGAAAGCGGTCGGGGTCATAGCCCGCAAAGCCCGGAAACAGCAGCGGAGAGACGGCGAACGCCACCGCCGCCAGCAGGACCAGAAGGGCAAGGGTGCGGTTCGGCATGGGCGGGCTTTCTGCTGGGTCGCGGGGTGCAGGTTGGCGCGTTCGGCGCGTTTGTCAACGCGGCCGGTGGCGCGGCGGTTGCCATGGGCGCGCGTTCGCGCCATGGATAGGGCCCCCGCATCCCGGCGCGACACCGCGCCGCAGCCCCATGGCCCGTGCAGACGATGAAGCTCAAGGATTTCGCCAAGCTGGTCGGAATGTCCGCGACCACGGTCAGCCGCGCCCTGAACGGCCACCCCGAAGTGAACGAGGCGACCCGCGCCCGCCTGATCGCCGCGGCCCGACAGCACGGGTATCAGCCCAACGCCCATGCCCGCTTCCTGGCGATGGGGCATGCCAGCACCATCGGCTGCGTCATCCCCATCGGTGGCCGGAACGAGATCGTGAACCCGATCTATGCCGATTTCCTGGCCGGGGTCGGAGAGGAATGCGCCCGCCGCCGGTTCGAGATCAACCTGACCGTCGTCCCCGAGGAGGATCAGCCCGACGCCTATCGCGCGCTGTCGTCCAAGGGGCTGATCGGCGGCGTGATCGTGCAGTTTCCGCGCCATGACGACCCGCGCCCGGCGCTGCTGGACCGGATCGGGCTGCCGTTCGTCGTGCATGGGCGGGTGACGGGGCATGACGGCCCCTACAGCTGGGTGGACGTGAACAACCTGCGCGCGTTCGAACGCGGGACCGGGTTCCTGCTGCAGCTGGGCCATGTGCGCATCGCGCTGTTGAACGGCGACGAGCGGCTGGATTTCGCGCGCCGCCGCCGCGACGGATACCTGCGTGCGCTGCGCGATGCGGGCCACGCGCCGCGGCCCCGCGCTGATGGCGACCGGAGAGATGACCGCCGCCTATGGCTATGCGCAGGCGCGCGCGCTGCTGGCGGGGCCCGAGGCGCCGACCGCGTTCCTGTGCGCGGCCACGATGATCGCCACCGGCGTGCGCCAGGCGATCGAGGAGCGGGGGCTGATCCTGGGCCGCGACGTGTCGGTGCTGACCTTTGACGACGACCTGTCCTATTACGCGAACCGCGATGCGGTGCCGGTGTTCAGCGCCATGCGCTCGCCCGTGCGGGTGGCGGGGGCGCGCTGTGCGGCGCTGCTGATCGACCGGATCACCGGCGGTCCGGGCGCGCCGGTGCAGGAGCTGCTGGAGGCGGAGCTGGTCATCGGCAGGTCCACCGCGCCGCCCGTCTAGGGCATCGCCGCCCGCAGGACCGCGTCATGGCCAAAGCCCAGGATCTGCCCCTCGGCTGCCAGATCGGTGATGCGGGGGTCGGGGGCCAGCATCGGCTCCAGCGCGTCGCGGTCGTCCAGCGCGCGCAGCGTGCGCGCCAGAAGACCGACCTGCGCCGCGTCCAGGCAGGGCCAGCCCGCGACATCCAGCCGTCCCAGCATCGAGGGATAGACCTCGGCCAGCACCACCGCCGCGTCCTGCCAGGGCTGGAACGGCCAGACGGCGGTGCCCGCCCGCTGCCGCAGGCGGTTCAGCCAGGGGATGCCCGTCAGGGCCTGCGCGCCGACCGCCCCCGCGCCTGCCAGCTGAAAGGGTGATTTCGGGCGCGGGCCGCCGGGAACGGGGGTTTCGGTCACGCGATGGGGCGCCAGGTCGGGATGGGGCGGGGGCTTCAGCCGCGGCAGGTCCGGCGTGGCCAGCCGCCGCCCGTCGCCCCAGAAGACCGGCGCATCCAGCGCCCGGTTCAGCCCCGCCGCGACATCGCGATAGTTGCTGGCGTTGCCGTCGTCGTCGCTGTGCTGCGCGTCCAGATGGTCCCACAGGGCCAACGCATTGCCTTGCCCGGTGATCTGCCGCGCCAGCCCTGACGGGTGGCCGAAGGCGAAATCCGCCCCGATCAGCAGCCGCGTGCCCGGCTCGGCCATGTCCCGCAGCAGGCGATGCGCCTGGAGCCGCGTCGGCGGGTTGGCCAGCAGGCCGCGGTCGTCGCCGATCCAGATCGAATCGGCGCCCCGCGTCGGGCGCCCCGCCGCCGACCAGTCCAGGATGACGATCCGGTCAAAGCGCGGCAAGACGGGCCTCGGCCACCGCCAGGTCGGCGGGGGTGTTGATGTTGGCGAATACCGCGTCCGGCCAGACCGCGCGGCCCGGCTGATGACGATCGGCAAAGCTGCGCACGCGCCGCTGGTCCGCAGCCAGCGTCGCGGCCAGATCGTCGCGCAGGGCCACGGGCCACAGGCCGAGGGTCGGATGGTCGCGCGGCCCCTGCGCGTCGTCGCCCGCGGCCAGCGCCAGACCGGTCGGCCCCCGCGCCGCCCACAGCCGCGCCGCCAGGTCGGGCGGCAGAAAGGGCGAATCACCCGGCACGGTCAGCACATGCGTGGCCCCCAGGTCCCGCGCCCAGTCCATCGCCACCAGCACCCCGGCCAGCGGTCCGGGGCGGTCGGGCAGGCTGTCGGCCAGCACCGGCAGGCCGAAATCCGCGAACCGCGCCGGATCGCCATTGGCGTTCAGCGCCAGCGGCCCGGCCTGCGGGCGCAGGCGGTCCAGCAGATGCGCCAGCATCGGTCGCCCGGCCAATGACATCAGGGGCTTGTCGCCGCCGCCCATGCGGGTCGCGCGCCTCCGGCAAGGATCATGGCGGGGATGCGGGGGGCTTGGGTCATGGCGCGACTGTGGCCGCCCGCGCCATCCCGCGCAAGCGGGGGCGTGTTTCTAATAGTTGACAGTTTTACTTAGCGGGCCGATAACGCCCCAAACCGTTGCAGGCCCGCCGCCCGTTCGCGCCCGCCTGCCCGATGCCAACTGGATGCAAGGACCGCCATGACCCATCTGCCCAGACAGCCGCTTCGCGCGGGGCTTGCCGCATTTCTGGTCACCGTGACGCTGGCCGGTGGGGCCATGGCCCAGGACACCCCCGCGCCGCAGGGCCAGGTCGAGGTCCCGGCGACGCCCGCGGCCCCGGCACCGGCGGATACCGCAACGCCCGCGGACCTTGCCGCGCCCGATCAGCCTGCGCCCACGGCCCCGGTCGCACCGGCACCGGCACCCACGGCCGATGCGCCGCAGCCGGTGCCCGTCGTCGCCGAACGCGACCCCGGGCTGCCGCATGACCTGTCGCCGATGGGCATGTTCCTGGCCGCCGACTGGGTGGTCAAGGCGGTGATGATCGGGTTGGCCGTGGCCTCGGTCATCACCTGGACCATCCTGCTGGTGAAGCTGATCGAGCTGTGGGCCGCCACCCGCCGCGCCGCGACCGCCACCCGCCGCATCCAGGAAGCCGCGTCCCTGCCCGACGCCCTGGCCGGGATCGCGCGCCGCAGCGATCCGGTGGCGCGCATGATCCGGTCCGCCGCCGAGGAATACCGCCGGTCCGAACCCGCGCTGGCGCAGGCGGGCGATCATGGCGTCAAGGAACGCGTCGCATCCCAGCTGGACCGGATCGAGGCCGCCGCGGGCCGCCGCATGGCGCGCGGCACCGGGGTGCTGGCAACCATCGGGTCGACCGCGCCCTTTGTCGGCCTGTTCGGGACCGTCTGGGGGATCATGAACAGCTTCATCGGGATTTCGGAATCGCAGACCACCAACCTGGCCGTCGTGGCGCCGGGCATCGCCGAGGCGCTGCTGGCCACCGCCATCGGCCTGGTCGCGGCGATCCCCGCCGTGGTGATCTACAACGTCTTTGCCCGCGCCGTCACCGGGTACCGGATGCGTCTGGGCCATGCCGCCGCGGGCGTCCAGCAGATGGTCAGCCGCGACCTGGACTTTCGCGGCCGCGGCCCGTGGCGGGGGGCTAGGCCATGGCCGGAGGCATCCGCGACACCGACGATCTGGCCGACAACCACGAGATCAACGTCACGCCCTTCATCGACGTGATGCTGGTGCTGCTGATCATCTTCATGGTGGCCGCGCCCTTGGCGACGGTGGACGTGAACGTCGATCTGCCGGTGTCGAACGCGACCCAGGCCGAACGGCCCGAACAGCCCGTCTATGTCAGCGTCAGGCCGGACCTGAGCCTGGCCGTGGGCGATGACGACGTGGCGCCGGGTGCGCTGGCCGCGGCCCTGACGGCGGCGACCGGGGGCGACCGCGAACAGCGGATCTTTCTGCGCGCCGATCGCGCGGTGGCCTATGGCGACCTGATGGGCGTGATGAACACGCTGCGCGACACCGGCTATCTGAAGATCGCGCTGGTCGGTCTGGATGCCGTGCAGGCCCCGCCCGAGGCCGCCGCGGGCGCTGCGCCATGAGCGGGCGCGGCCTGCGCATGCTGGGCGAGGGTGGGCTGTGGGCGGGTGCCTCGGTCCTGGGTGCTGGCGGCGCATGTGGGGGCGGGGATCTGGATCATGGGGCGCGCCGATGCGGGCGCCCCGCCGGGCCTGCCGGACGCGGTGTTCGTCGACCTGGCCCCGGCGATGCCCCCCGCGGCCGCCGCGCCCACCGGCCCGGAGGCCGCCGCGGGCAGTGAGGCCCGCGCCGAGGTCGAGGCCGAGGACGAGACCGCGCCCGAGGAGCCCAGC
>NZ_BBPH01000108.1 GCF_000787695.1 Paracoccus sp. PAMC 22219
CCGGGCGGGATCGTCGCAAAGAAAGGAAAGCCAAATGGCTAAATCGTTCGACCTCTACCAGCACGTCACCGACAGCATCATTGCCAGCATCGAGTCCGGCACCCCCGCATGGCGCAAGCCTTGGACGGGCGAGAAGGGCGGCGCGCCGTTCCCGCTGCGCAGCAACGGCGAACCCTATTCCGGCATTAACGTCCTGATGTTGTGGCTGGCTGCAGACGCCAAGGGCTATCGCGCCCCGTTCTGGTTCACCTATCGCCAAGCCCAAGAGGCGGGCGGAAACGTTCGCAAGGGAGAGCGGTGCGCCACGGTTGTAAAATACGGGACTTTTGACCGAGAGGACAAAGACACCGGCGAGGAACGCCGCCTGCCCTATCTGAAATCTTACAGCGTGTTTAACGCCGAGCAGATCGAGGGGCTGGCCCCGGAATACTATGGCACCCCCGCCGAGGCCGCGCGTGACCTTGGGACCGAGGCCGACCCGGCGCTTGACGCTTTCTTTGCGGCGACCGGGGCCGAAATTCGCACCAGCGGCGAACCGCAAGCCTACTACGACCCCGCCGCCGACCATATCCACATGCCGCCGATTGCCACCTTTCACGATGCGGCAGGCTATTATGGGACGCTGGCCCATGAGGCTTGCCACTGGACCGGACACAGCACCCGCCTTGACCGCTTTTCCCGTTTTACAGATCGCAAGGCTTATGCGTTCGAGGAACTGATTGCTGAAATCGGCAACTGCATGGTCTGCGCGCAGCTTGGCCTGACCCCCGACTTTGCCCAATCCGGGGCTTATCTGAAAAGCTGGCTGCGCGCCTTGAACGACGACAAGCGCCTGATCTTCAAAGCCGCCAGCGAGGCCCAGAAAGCCGCCGACCTGCTGACCAAGCGCCAGCACGTCGAAGAAGAAAGGGCGGCCGCGTGAGCGGCCCCCTGCCCGACCTGTCGTGCCGCAAATGCGGCACGACCAAGCCCCCGGTCTATCTGGCCCCTGTCACGGTCGGGGGAGCCGGAACCTGCATCTGCATCGGTTGTGCGGAAGCGCGCGGTTGGCTGGACCGGGATGGAAACGTGAAACCGGGGATCGCGCTGTGACCTACGAAATCCGCGACGACCCGGACGACCTGCCCATCCCGTGCGCCACCTTTGCCGAAGCGGAGCGGCGCGGCAGACGCCGCGCCGCCCGGATCGGATCGCCCGTTTTGATCTATGAAATCGACAGCCGGGGTGGTGAAAGGTTTGTGGGGGTCTGTTGACCCCCCTGCCCTGCCCCTCTGTCCTGGCGCGCAGGGAGAATGTCTGGCGGGCGGGCTGGCAGCTTCGCCGCCAGCCCGCCGCCCGAGGCTTCGCCTTACATCGCAGCGCGGCAAGCCGCGCCACATGATCCTGGTGCGTTTCACGCAGACGCCGCCTGAAGGCGGCTTTGGGCGGCAGCTGCGCCGCCGCGGGTGCGTGGGGAAAGGTGCCGCTTTACAGGATGGATTTGACCACAGCCCACTCACGTCCCTTCGCTCTATGGGGGCCGTTCCGTTCGCGGTCTGCAAGCCCGTGGCCGCAAGATGGGCCACGGGTGGACAAATCCGGCTCAGATGCGGTTTTCAGACGTTCGCGCCGCATGCCACAGGCAAAGGTGATCCTGTGTCTATCTTGTATGTCTCATCGGAAGCAGTCAGCTCAATTGTCGACCCGCCCTGCAGTACGGCAATAACATCGTCCCACTCAGTTTCGTCACGAGAGATTGCCGCACCGGCGATCATCGTGCCGGTAAATGTATGAGCCTCAGACTTGAGACTATACGGGCCTTCCAGCGGCTGACCCTGAACCTCAACCTGCAGATGATTTGTAGGTGGGATGAATGCACCGTCAGGGTCGCAGACAGCGGTCAAGGCTATCCCGTCAGATGATACAGTATAGATGTGAAGCCCGCGAAAGTCGGTAGTTTCGTCCCAAGCGAATGCTGGCGCTGCAAGAGTGCAAAGGGCCATTACGGCGCTGGAAATGCGATAGGTCATTTTGAAAAATCCTTGATGGTCTGATCGAGGCTGGAAAACCACAAGGCTTCAACTTGGCCTAATAGTAGCTTTGAGCGAGGCGCTGTTGCACCGCCGCGGACCTGCGCTTGGATTGCTTGGAGGGTTTCAGGCTTGATCCGAGTATTGAGGCGATACCCCCATCCTCCGGTCCCGGATGGTTCGGCCACTTGGGCGACATATCGTGGCTCAAACTTGATAGCGGGTAGACGGCTAAGAGCGGCTTTCATGATGTCTTCGACTTCAAGCCCGGCAGATTGTAGCTTCACCAATGGTGCAACGTGCCTTTTCAGAACCCTCAGACGAAGCGTCACAGGCAGGGCTTTGGACACCTTGTCACGAGGCGGCACGACCAGATCGACAAGCTCATCCGATATTTCAGCCGGTGTATTTTTGCTTGCTACCTGCCCCAGGTCAGCGTTGCGTGCCGTATCAGCATCCATGCGAGGCGAAGGCGTGATGCTTTCTTCTGATGCCAGGGCTTTAGGTGCATCGGTGGGCGCAGGTTCCTCAGGTTGCACCTTACTTTTTGCAGGAGGTGTTTCCGCAATGCGCTGCCGCTTTTGCGCGAAGGCATTGACCGCGCTTTCATCGAGCGGTTTGAGAATCGATTCCCGCGCAGGCTTCTTAGGTTTGTGAAACCCTGTCGCATCTTCTCGGGTAGTCTTGATCAACTCACGCGCCATCTTCTTGCCTCATTTTCCGCCCGCTGAAGACATTGTTGATCAGGGTAATCGCATGGGACATTGCAACTTCCCAATGCGTAACCCTGACGCGATCCTTCGGATCAGGGCTTGTCCTCATTTTTTCAATGATAGCCCCCAAGACACCCTGTTCATCCATTTCCCGATATTGCGCCTTCTCAGGAACCATCGTGTAGAGCGGGTTGAACTGGTCTATGATTTCATAATGCCGTTCAAACTCGCGTTCGCCGATTTTGTCCGGTTTCGGGTTCCCTCTAACATGGGTGAAAAGGCCCGGTTGCACTCTGGCTAGAACGATATGCAATGCCGGAAGCGCACTAGGATTTTCGGAACGCTCCTTTAGGTCATTGTACCAAGATAAAGTTTCTGAAGCTCGCTTTCTGTCACCTCTGGCGTTCATGCAAGGAACTAGAAGAACGTCTGACACACTCGCCAATTCTACAGCATAATCGACGCCCTCCCCTTTTGTGTCGATGATGATGAAATCAACTTCTGGCTCATATTTATTGATGATCTCAAAAAGCTCGTCGCCAGTTTCTGCACGGCGCGCTATCAGCTTTTCGTCCGTGAGATTGTTTTGAACGCCTGTTTGCCACCATTCTACCGAGTCATCGCTTTCATCCATGTCTATGAGAAGGCATTTTTTGCCAGTAAAAAGGAATGCGGAGGCCATCAACTTCGTCATTGTTGATTTTCCCGCACCTCCTTTTTTACTCATCATGCTAATTACTATTGCCATTCGGTAACTCCATTCAGACCGGGCCGCTTGTCTAACGCCAAATGCCGGTAACGCTGTTTGATCCAGCCATCCATTGGGTCAGTATGCCCGGCCACAATGTCTGGTCAACGCGTATTGTCTGCATGCCGTGTCTATTTGTCTGGTCAGTGTGTCTTGTCTGCGTATCTGGTCTTCCTGTCATGTCTGCATGTCATGTCTGCTTGTAGTGTCTGCATGTCAGGTCTTCATGTCTGGTCTGCTAGTCGTGTTTGCATGAAGTGTCTTCATGTCTTGTCTGTATGTCTGGTCTGTATGTTGTGCCTGCATGTAGTGTCTGCATGTAGTGTCTGCATGGCTTGTCTTATTGTCGCGTCTGCGTGTCATTCGCCGATGTCTTCTATCTTTGTCTAAATTTAGTGCGTTGGCATACGTCTTTAAGAAATGTCTGCGGAGATTGTCTGCGCCGACTGTCTGCGAGCTGCCGCGATGGGGCGTCATTTAAGGGCTTTCCGGCGCTGAATTTCCGATCTGCGCAATGGGAGAAGGCTTCGCAAGTCATCGCAGCGGCCCTGGAAGGGCCGCTAGGGGCGCAAAGGGCGGTTTCCGCAGTCACTCCCCGTCAGATGGGTGACTTTCGCCCTCAGCGACGCGCTGAGGGCCTCTGCGGCTGTTCTTCGGGTGCATGCTTCGCTGCACCCTCAGTCCAGGCGAATTGAACTCTACCCTCGCCTAAAAGCCGAAATCCTTGACAGTCTTCGTCTTTTAGGCGAGGGTAGCGTGACTGATTGGCAAGAAATGCAATTGTAAGTTTTACACATCTGCCCATGGCATCTGGATCGAAAAAGCTCACCTCCGCCGACGAGAAAAAGATCGTCGCTTCAGTCCGTTCAGGGGTGCCTGTGACGGTTCTGGCGAAGACCTATGGCGTGACCCGTCCGACCATTTACCGAGCTATCAGGAGCTTTCATGAGAAGGCCGAGGGGGCGAATGTCGGCACCGCCAATGTCTCCTTCACTGTCGATTGGAACACGCTTAGGACCTTCGATGCTGTAACGGGACGGCTTGGTTTGAAGAGCCGAGCCGATGCTTTGCGCCGCGTGTGTCGTGTTCCTTCCGCATTTCTAGAGCCTGATCCTGACTTGGCCGATGCCCTGCGCGACGTGGCGCGGGAGCTTTCTGCCATCGGTCGGAACGTGAATCAGTTGGTCGCTACCAAGAACTACGAGGTTCGGCGGGGCGACAAGCTGAAGCTGACCAAGCCGCAGCAGCAGGTTCTCAGCGATCTTCTGGACCATATCGACGGTGTGTCCACCCAGGTCCGCGAGATGGAAGGCAAGCGCGCCTCAGAGACGTTCCGCCGCTTTGTGGCTGGGATGAAGGGGGTGGATGATGGGACGGACTAATGCCGTTGCCGGTGTTTCCACAAAACTGTTCGAGGACGGTTGGGACAAGATCAAGGGCGGTCGTCAGCTGTCCGGTGCCCGGCACATGGCACGCGCTGCGCAGGGGGCATCACCAGCCTTTTTCAAAATGATCCGCACGGGTGGCTGTGCCTCGAAGGGACAGCTGTCGTCGCAGTTCAACTACCTGTTCAGCAAGAGCGTGGATGTGCATGATTCACGCGGTCTTTTGGACGGTGAGAAGCGCCTGACGCCGGAGCAGATCGAGCGTGCCGTGTCACGCTGGACCGACGACTGGCGGGGCCAGATGAACGCGGCCCGGACAAGCCACATGGTCATGTCGTTTCCGCGCGGGGCCAAGCCCACGCATGTCAGCTTGATTGCCGGTGAAATCTGCAAGGAGAAGCTGGGTGGGCGGTTCGACTACATGATCGCCGTCCACACCGACAGTCCGAACAAGAACCCGCACGCCCATATCATCGTCAATCGGCGGGGCAGGGAGTCGGGGGATTATTTCACCCTCCGTCAGGGCACCGAATACACATATCAAGCCTTCAAAGAGGCGATGGTGGATCATGCCGCGCGCTATGGCATCCAGCTTGAGGCCACCACGCGTTTGCAGCGCGGGCATATCAATTACCCCCCCACCGATGGCGAGTGGCTGCGGGCAAAAGAAAAGGCAGTGACGACAGGCACTGCCTTCGAGGCCCCTTCGGGCAAGCCTCGGACCGGTGACGCGCTTAGCCGTGCCACCGAGGAGGTCCGCGATTGGTCCCTGCGCTACCGCGACCTTGCGAGCTACGCCTCGCAAGCGAATTTGCAGGATCTTTCTACCGCATTTGAGAAGGCATCAGCCGTCCTGTCCCAGGGCGGCGTCATTGTATCCAAGGGAGAACCTTACATGTCAGTTCAAGACGACTTTGACAAAGCTGCCGACGGCCTGCGGCGTGCTGTCGATGATGCGGAGGTGCGGATTGCTGACGCGGCTCCGAACCAGCGCCCGGCGATGGAACGCAAGCTGTCCGAGGCGCTGTCCTCGGTCGAGCATATGCAACCGCTTGGCACCCGGTCGCGCGATCTGAGCGAGGCGGCAAGCGAGGAAGGCATCTATTCCGCGCATAACGTCCAAGAGGTGAACACCCGCTTTGCGCTGGAAGGCCGCGACAAACTGAGTGCAGCCTTAGACGGGACCGGCATTGATCCGGTCGAGGTCGAGGCCCGGATGCGGGTGGCAGCCAATTCCGCGGCGCTGGAATCCCGGTGGGTCCAGCAGGATTTGCAGGCTGTCGCTGATCTACGTGGGCTTGATCTGCGCGACGACGCGCAGTTGCAGCAGGCAATCGCGGTCGTTGATACGGCCTATGACCGGGTAGCGGCAGACTATGGCGTCGATGACGCTATCTATCAGCGCGCGGCTGCACAGCGCGGTGCGGCAATCGAGACGTCCGAGCCGGGCCATGATGCTGCCGCCCAGATCGAGCGCATCCGCGAGGCCGATGCGCAGGAGAGGGCGCCCGTCACGTCCATCGGGTCGCGCGATGGCGCAGGCACTGATCACGCCGAACTGGCACGCTACGCAAACCCTGTCGGTGCCGAAGACGAACGTAAGCTGCGCGAGGCCATCGAGCGGTCGCTGACCCGCGAGGAATTGGCAGCATTGAAGAACGGCGATGCGGCGGTTCTGCGCGGCGTCGGGGATCGAGAGGACCAGTTGACCTTGGCGCGGGATTATCTGCGCGCCAGCAGTGATCCGACTGCACAGCAGGGCATCGAGCGTGTGAGCGACGAACTGACCGCCGAGCGTGAACGCGTTCGCCAGGAACGCGGCCATGAAGGAGGCGGCCATGAATAAGCTGCGTCTCCTTGGTGGCGTCCTTCTGTTCGCATTGGTTGCAACAGGGTTTGCCTATGTCATCGGAACCGGATTTCTGTCGTTCCGATACGGTTTTAACGGCCAGTATTTGGACTGGACCTGGATTGCGACCGGTTACTTCGCAATCAAGAATAACGACCCGCAAGCCTTCCAGATTCTTAATCTGATCTGGGGCGGGTTTATTGTCTTGTCACTTCTTTTTTCGGCAAAGGTTCTGACGGAGGGATTGACCACGTTTGGTCGTGCCCATTGGCAAAGCCGCCGCGAGTTGAAAGCCAACAAGTTTTTCAAAGAACCGGGACGCGGTTTTGTGGTTGGGAAACTTGGATCGCCAAAGGGCAGGGGGAAATTCCTGTGTTCTGCGTCTTTCCCACATTGCCTGTTGGTGGCCCCGACCGGTGCAGGTAAAGGCATCAGCTTTGTAATTCCAAACCTGCTGCTGTTTCAGGGCAGTGCGGTTGTCCTAGACGTCAAAGGCGAAAACTTCGAACTGACCAGCCGCCATCGCCGGTCGATGGGGGATAAAATCTGGCGCTTCGCTCCGCTGGATTGGGATAAACCGAGCCATCGTTATAATCCCCTAGACCGGATCAACGCACTGCCGAACGCAGATCAACGGCAGATGGAGATTCGTCTTTTGGCAGAACTGTTTCTGCAAACCGAAGACGATAGTGCTAAGGGCCTACTGGACGGTGGTATTGACCTGTTCGTGGCTTGTGGCATCTTCGCGATTGAGCGGGGCACTCCGACCCTGGGCGAGATTTACCGTCTGGCATCGGCAGGGGGCGACAAGCAGAAGCAGTATCTGTCCTATGCTGACAAGGTGCAAAGCCCTGCCGCGCGTCTGATGTTTGAGCGGCTTGCCTCGACCAATGACCGCACCCTGACGTCCTACCTGTCGCTCTTGATGACTTCGGGCCTCAGCCTGTGGTCCAACCCCGCAATCGACCGTGCGACAGAGACGAGCGATTTCAGTTTTCATGATTTCCGCCGCACGCCGCAGACCGCGTATTTTGTGGCACCGCCGCATGACAAGATCAGGGCAGTTGCGCCGCTTGTGCGGCTGTTCTTCTCTGACCTGCTGTCCAGCCTACATAGCCATCTGCCCGGCGAAGAAGAGCCGTGGCCGGTGATGATCATGCTAGACGAGTTTGACATGCTTGGCCGCATGCCGAGCGTGACAGACAGCATTAAGACCTTGCGGGCCTATGGCGGGCATCTGGCGATCGTCACCCAGACCATTCCGGCATTGGACAAGATCTATGGTGAGGACACCCGACTGTCGTTGCAAGGCGGGGCAGGGGTGAAGATCTACCTTGCGCCATCCGAGCAGCGCACCAAGTCGGAACTGTCCGCTGCGGTCGGCAAGACCACGCATCGCGTTACGTCAAAGTCCAAGACCATCGGTAAAGGGCCCTTTGCAGGGGTCAATATTTCCGAACGGAGCGAGGACCGCGATCTTTTGACCGAGGACGAAGCTGGCAGGTTGCATGAGGACACGGTGATCATCCTCGCCAATGGTCAGCACCCAATCAAGGCGCGTCGGATTAAGTATTTTGACGACAGAATACTGAAGCCCATTTTCCTTTCTCAGAAGGGGCAGTTACCGGCCCCTGATCCGAAAGATGCGGCAATTCGTGATCTACGAGGCGATCTGGTCCGAACCACCCACCAGCTGGAGGCCCTGACGAACAAGGTCCAGGAAGTTGCCAAAAGAAGCAGGGTCAAGGCAGCACTGCCGTCTATGGTTTTCAAAGCCCCGGAAGACCCTAAAAAAGCCAAACTTACCGTTGGTGAACCGCAGTCTGAGGGGAAGAACCAAAAGCCCGTAGTGGTTGAGAAAGAACCAGGCAAGGCAGCGTTCGTCATGCGCCGGAAGCGCGAACTGAGTAATAGCGAGGTCCAGCAAACTGAAATCGTCACGGACGACGAAAAGGTTCAGGCGCTACTGGCTGCCCGCGCCAAAGTGGATGCTGTTAAAGCTGAAGATGATAACGGCGTAGCGATGGAAGCTGCGGAATAATAAAATGGGCGGCCAATGGCCGCCCATTTTTCTTAAATCGTAGAGCGTTACTTGATCATTAGATCATCGATGCTACCATCAGCGTCCAGATGACCTTTTACCCAACGGGGCTGACGCCCCCGGCCTGTCCAAGTCTCAGATTTATCTTCAGGATTGGCATACTTGGGCGCGACGGTTGCCTTGGCCGCCTTTCCCCCGGAAAGCAGCTCCTTAAGCGAGAACCCGTGTTCCTCTGCCGCTTGCTGTGCTGCCGCCATGGCCTGTTCTTTTTTCTTTGCCTCAAATCCGTCGATCTGGCGACCGACAGCCTTGTGAAGATCGCGAAGCTCTTTTAGCGACATAGTATCAAGTTCAATATTCATCGTGATTCCTTATTGAGTATAAGGGCATCCTTTAGGCTGCCCTTATGACCATCGCTTATGCGATCCTTATTTTCCAAGAGTGCGGGCTTTATCCTGCATTCTGTTTATGGACTCTGCAACCCCTGTCGTTGCCTGAAAAACAGAGGGGTGGGAAGCAAATGTCTGCGCGGTGCGTCCTAATGCGTTTTCTCCCCGCTGTGTCTGTCCCGGCGTTCTTGCCAAGGCTGCGGTATTTGCAGCAACCCCTTTTCCAAGGTTTTGAACACTTTTACCTTGGCCCACAAACTTGCTGGCTGTTGCGATAACACCAGTCATTGCAATATTGCCGGATACGGTTGTGACAAGCATAGGGAGAAGCGCCATGCACAGCAGAATAAGTATCATTAGAACAATGAAAGGGATGAATGCCCCGATGCTCGTATAACCATCAGTTCCGATCCTTTCGATCATATCGGTTCCCATGGAAATCATGATCGAGAAGATGGAAGCGATGAAGAGAGGATAAAGGGACCAGCTGATACAGGCTGAGAGCCATCGTTCGAAGAATCCCTTGGTTACCTCAAAGAGGGTCATGGCAATGACGATAGGGGCCAAGCCAAGTAGGACAGTTATGACCACTTTGGGGAAGAGGATAAGTAGGGCTGAGACTGCTGAAATGAATCCAATGAGCAGGATGCAGATGCCGGAAACAATGGCGGACGTGAAATACCCGCCCATGTCTTCAGCTATACTTGTCGCAGCAACTGTGAAGTCGTCCATCAGGCGATCTATTGAACTTGCAAATCCATCGTTGATGGTTGAGCCGCCCAATCCATTCCCACTAGAGGCGAGAATGCCGCCAGCTGTAGCCTCGATAGCGCGCAGGATGCCATCGGCGACGGCCCAAAACTGGTTCCAGTTCCAAGCGAAGATGCCGATAAGGGCCAGCTTGATCATTAGCGATGTACATTGAACCCATGCCATAGGCCGCAGCTGCACCATCATGTTGATGCCTACGAGGGCTACCGCCAGGACAGCCATGTAACCGACGAGCGTACCGGATGCCTCTACAAGTCCTAGAAATGTCGATCTTGCAGCATTTACAAGGAAGCTCTCAGCAGAGGACACAATCGGTTCTACAATCGGCATATCAGCGACCCTGCCATTCGCGGCAAATATCTCGGGAAAGCCTCTGAATTTGTGCCGCTTCGCGGGCTATGTCACCGCCTATCTCTTGTATTTCTCCGCGATCTTTTTCCTCTGCAATTTCCCTGTATTGAGCATCTGAATCATCCCATGATGGGTATTCAATTTCACATGGGCATGATTTTGTATCGATAATGCTTTGGTGGCGATTTCTGTCATAGATAGACCTTAGCAGTTTCGCATTGACTGCTTCCTGCGGTGTTCGATCTATAACCCATTGTGGGCGGGGCGGTTTTATACAGCCATCAAGAGTTGGGTTTTCATCCTCTGTAGGCTTGGAAAGGTCGGGCATGGTGAAATCCATGAAATCCCGCTCTGCCTTTGACACTGGCGGTTCAGCATTTCGTTCAGTGACAGTTTCAGCGTTGGCGCGGGGTTCGTCTGCCTGCGACAGGTCGGGCATGGTAAAGTCCATGAAATCCCGCTCTGCCTGGATGGCAGAAGCTGTCTCATCTTCAGGCTCATTCCCAAGGAAGACACCACTGATCGCCACGCCAATGGCAAGCGATGCCGCACCGATCACAAGGGTTTTTCGATCAAGCATTTTCGTGTTCTCCGTTGTCGCCAATATCAGGAATAAAAAACTCCAGCACGCCTCGGTCGCCGCCGGCGCGGCCGGTTTGAATCACCACATCGATCGAGCTGGCGATGTAGCGCAGCGTGTCTGCATATGTCAGCGGCAGTTCCGACTTCAGCGCCATGATGGCGAGCTTCGACAAAGCCAGCTTTGGGGTTTCGGCATGGATCGTCGTCATTGACCCGCCGTGGCCGGTGTTGATGGCTTCAATGAAGGTCATGGCCTCCTTGCCGCGAACCTCACCCACGATCAGCCGGTCAGGCCGCATCCGCAGACAGGAGGTGAGCAGAATGTCCGGCGTCCTTGTCCGGCTGTCCCGATCCGCAATCAGCGTCACCACGTTTGGCTGCGTCGGCACCAGTTCGGATGCATCTTCAATGGTGATCATCCGTTCGCTGTCGCTCACATAGGACAGCATTTTTCGAGCAAAAACCGTCTTGCCGCTGTCGGTGGCACCGGCGATTAGGGCATTCATTTTGTGGCCGACGATGAACGCCATAGCCGCGTCAATATCGCCGGAGGCTGCCAGTTTTTTCAGTTCCCGCTTGGTGTCCGCGCGGGCCTGGTCCACCGAGTATTGCTGACCGTGCAGATATTTTACCCGGATCTTGTCGAGGGGCAGGGACGAGAAGAAGCGCATTGAGATTGCCGCGCCAGACAGCACCGCAGGCTCCGCCACCACTTGCGCGCGGATCGGACGGCCCCGGTAATCTACGGAGGTCGAGATGATCGGCGCATCCCGGCCAAGGGTCAGCTTGCCCGCGCTGGCGATGCGGCGCCCCAGGTCCGTGACTTCCTGTTGGTTCATCGGTGCGCGGGTTTCCAGCTTCATCGCCGGG
This sequence comes from Paracoccus sp. PAMC 22219, assembly GCF_000787695.1. Lineage (GTDB taxonomy): Bacteria > Pseudomonadota > Alphaproteobacteria > Rhodobacterales > Rhodobacteraceae > Paracoccus. The sequence continues at coordinate 11,709 of NZ_BBPH01000108.1, forward strand.
TCGCCGTGTTCCAGTGACCAGATGCGACCGTCCGGATTGATGGCAATTTCCACCAAGGCGGGACTGTCGATGACAGCCCCGATGCGTGCCAAGGCTTCATCCAGATAGCTGCCATGGGTCATGTCGTTCATGATCAGAAAATCTCCAGATCGCGGTCCACCATGACGGTTATCCGGGTGCCTTGGTTGACTGTGATGGTCGGTGGCATCGAGACATACTTGCCGATGGCAGCCTCTGTTGCGCCGCTGACGGCATTGGACACACCGGTTGCCGGATCGTTGGAGCCGCCCGTGGAAATGGTCACACCCCCGTCGCCGCTGTCGTCTTGCAAGGCCGAGGGGATGGCGCTGATTGTAGAAATCAGAGCCGCCGCCCCAAGCCTACGGAAGAAGTGATTGTTGACCTTGCCGGTGGTGCCGGAACGGCCCAAGGCGTCGCCACCGAAGGAGCTGATCTGTACCGACTGGTTGTCGGGCATGATGATACGTTCCCAAGCCACCAGAAGCCTGTTCTGGCCGGTATCCACGTCAGCCGAGTAGCTGCCGATCAGACGCGACCCGCGCGGGATCAGGATGCGCGATCCATCATAGGCCACCACATCGGTTGTCACGAGGCCCCGGATCGGACCTTGAAGCGTGGAGTCTATAGCTGTTTCCAGCACCGCCTTGATCATCGTCCCCTGCGTGACGGTGTTGGACGGGTTCACAATTATTTCCGCGCGCTGGACCTGAACCGGACGCCCTGCATCACGCACAAACTGCGCATCACTGCTGAGACGCGCCGCCTGCTGCGCAGCCGCCCCGTCTCCGAAACCTGTCGCATCGGCAGCGGCGCCGGCTGCGGCACTGCCGCCGCCGCCCAAGGCGACCATGGAGGACTGCAACCGTGTCTGTTCCAATTGGGACGCCTCATCGGCAGCGGGATTGCCACGTGTCAGTGAGCTGCCTGCGCCGCCCGGCATGACACTCTGGCCGCTTTGCAGCCGCATCATGTCCAGGTCATTGTTCAGCCCGGCAATTTGCAGATCACGGCTGCTCAGCTGATCGCGCAACTCCCGTTCTCGCGCTTCTGCTTCATCGCGTAGCTGGTCCAACTCGCCGCGCATCTGGTCAAGTGCGGCAGTATCCACGACCGGCTCACCTTGGGCGTCCTCGGCCGGGGCCTCGGACAGTCGGTCAATTTGGTCTTGCAGGCCGCGGATCAGATCAACCACTTCAGAATTGTCCCTGACGGGCGCAACACTGGTTTCCGGCGCGGCGACTTCGACAGGTTCAGGTTCGGGGGCAGGGCGCGGGCGATTTTCAAGATCGCCAAAGCCGCTGCCCTCGGTCTGGAACTCGCGCGCTTCGCGGACCCCCAGATCCGCTTCGCCTTCGGGCTGCGAATAGACATAGACCAGCCCGGCCAGAACTGCGGCGCCACAGAGTAATCCGGCCATCTTGGCTGCATTCGCCGCAGGTCGGGCTTTCTTGGGTGCCTTAGGGTCAGATTTTTCCAATCCGGCCAGGCGCTCGCGCAGGTCAATAGTCTCTTGATCGCTCATTGCACCAACCTCACGGCTTTCATCATCCCCACGGTCGATTCAACCGTTCCCAAGCGCAGCATCCAGAACGGGTTAATGCCGGTCACGCGGACCACGCCATCGGGCATTGTCTGGGAATTGACCGTGATTTCCTGCCCTGCCGTGACCTTGAAGATCGCGGGCATTTCACCCGTGCTGCGGAACTTGAAGTAGGTGAAGGTCCCATCGTCCCAGACCAGCGTTGGGGTGGTGCCGTTCACGATGCTGCCGCCGTAGTCGTAATTCAGCGGACCACGGGCGACTTGGCGGTTGGCGGGCGTGGCGCTGCCCGAGCCGCGCGGGTAGGTGAAGCGCACCACGGAGAACTGCGCCGAGGCAGACTCGGAAACCTCGAAGTAGTATTGCCGCTTGTTGGTATAGACGTTGATGTTCGTGGCGGCGCCGCTAGTTGTGGGTTTCATCACGAAGGCGCTGCCACCCGGCACCGCATCGAAGTTGAAGCTGACGGTATCGCCCGCAACCACGGACGTGATCTGTTCATCCGGGCCGAACTCCACGGAAGTAACCCGGCCTACCTGCGTCTGGACGCGGTAGACCTGTCCATCGACCCATTGGGCATAGCGGACACGGGCATCGAGATTGCCCGCCCGAGGGGTCACTTCGGCTAAGGCGCTCGACGCCCCCATGCTGGCCGCGCACATGGCAATGGCGAAACGAATGCCCCGCATTATTGGACCTCCAACCTGTCAGATGTGATTGCGTATTCGTAGACCGAGAAGCCGAACGGGTTGGTCCAGACATCCTCAAGCGAACGGGCCTCAGTGGTGTCGTAGCGAAAGGCCAGTGTCGCCGTGAACAGCCCTTGGGTTTCCCCATCATTATCCTGCAGCCGCTTGCGCAGCCGGACTTGGGCCCGATCATTGGTGATCTGCGTGACCGAAAGGACCTCCACATCCATACGCGCATTCGGCCCGTATTTACGTTGTGGATAGTCCGGGTTTTCCGACGACCAGAGGCTGCGCATGGATTGCAGCGCCGCCCCCGACGACCGGGCCAGCACCGAGCGTACCCGAAGGTCATTGTCGAGCATGCTGTAGGTTTCCCGGTCGCGCACATAGGCGTGGACCAACGACTGCACGACAGCATCGCGGTTGCTGACAGAGATGGTTTGCAGGTTCACCATCGGCAGCGCCATGCCGCTAGACGGATCGAACGGCACCAGGACCGGGGCGGGCGTCTCATGGCTGGCCGCGATCACCGCCGCCATGATGCAACCGATGGCACCGAAGCCCCATCCCGCGACCCCGAATTTCTGCCAAAAGGCACCGCGACGGCGCTCGCCGTAGATCAGCTCTTCCTCTGTCTCACTGACACTCCGGGAGGCGACGGCTGCGGCTTGCGCCTTATTGTTTTTGCGATTGAACATCGGTGACCTCACTGCAAATTCGGCAGGGTGAAATCGAGCATCTGCTGCTCTTGCGCCCAGGCACTGGCCTGCGACACGTCCGACATGCCCATCCCATAGCTCTGGATGGCGAGAAGCTGGTTGTTCTTGATCAGCTCGCTGACGGCCTCACCCATCATCCGGGTGTTCAGGTCGATGGCCTCCTTGATGCCGGTCTGCTGCGGAATTTCCTCCACCAGACGGTCAAGGCGCTGGAGGCTGACCGCAGACTCGCGCTGCGCAGTGTCGGCCGAGGCCGCCACCATCGCGCCGGTCGTGGCTTGGTTGGCGGCGCGTTTTTCCGCCACGGTGCCATCCCGGCCCATGTCTTCGACCCGTGCCGGATCGAGGCCCGCCCCGATCATCGTGGACTGCGCTGCTGCCTGAATTTGCTCACGGTAGCCCGACGACAGGCCCGACCAGTCGCCGGAGGATGCAGAGTTGGCGGCTTGCAGGATGCTAGTCATTTTCGGATCGAGAACAGTATCCAGCCCATCACCCATGAGAAGGCCCTGAATGTCGGCATTCCCTGTCAGGACGGCATAGATCTGTTGCAGCTCATTTGTCTGCGATTGCAATTCGGCCAGTTGCTCGATGAATTGGTCCAGCATGTCGCTCTGGATGCCGTAATCTTCCAGCATCCGCCTGATCTGCGTGATCTGCTGTGCGATGGACTGGGTATCGACGGTCGGCACGCCCTGCGCCGTAACCGGCGCGGGCAGTGCCACAGACAGGCACAGACCCGCGCCGACGATCAATCCTTTGAATGCAATCCGCATCTTACAATCCCCCTTCAAAATTCATGAATGCGCGTTCCTGCGCGAAGGCCGATGCAGCCGCTATTTGCTCAGCCGTCATCGGCTTGGAGCGGGCGGCGACGAGGCGCGTCCTGATGACCAGAAGGCGCACAAATTCGGCGCGCACATAGCTGTTCAGGGCCATCGCTTCTGCTGCGTTGGTGGTATCCCCAAGACGGGACATAGCTTCTTCAAGGCGGGCCATCGCCAGCCCCATGTCCTGCCCGGCTTCATCGGCATATTCCGCCGTGGCCCCGCCGATCATCGCCCGGTCGGCATTCGCCATGTAGGTGGCCTCGATGCTGCCGATCTGGTCGGCAGCGCCAAGCGCCGCCATGTATTCCCGATACTTGGTCGGGATGATCTGGACGTAGTTCTGGGTTTCCGTAAAAGGCGGCACGCCGCCATATCTGCGAACATTGCCCGCCCCGGCGTTATAGGCGGCAAGCGCCAAGATCATGTCGCCGTCAAATTCGTTTAACCGCTGTGCAAGATAGCGCGCGCCACCTTCAGCTTGGACATAGGGGTCACTGCGATAGGTGTTTCTGATACCCAAATCACCCGCAGTTGCAGGCATAATCTGGGTCAGACCGTAAGCCCCGACAGGCGATTGAGCATGCGGGTTGAAGCGGCTTTCCTGCCAGATGAGAGCCTGCAACCAACACCGCCACTGGATCAGCGACAACCCGGCGCGCTGCATATGGTGTGTGTCCTGCGCCGCCCGGATGATGATCTGTTCGACGTTCTCACGCTCGCCGCTGAATAGCCTGTCCGCAGCGGCGCTGTTGTCGGTGGCATAGACTTCCGCGGATGGAGCGAAGCCTTCCTCAAGGCCCCGAACCGTTTCCTCGGCCCCGGCCCCATTATCGGGCAGGGTCATTCCTTCGGTGACTGCCTCCAGCGCCTCGACCTGCTCCTGTTCGGCTTCAACGCGCTTGCGGCCTTCCTCAGCCTTCTGCCGTTGCAAAACGAGGTCCGCTTCAAGCCGGAGGGTGATTTCAGCCTCGCGGGCATTCTTAGCCGGATCGACAACCGGCACACCCTGCGCCATCGCCGTGCTGGACAGCATCAGGGCAAGAGCAGGGGCCGCCAGAGCCACCCGCAGGCTGCCCGCAGTCCCTTGCTCGATCCTTGACGTCTCGCGCGGGCCTTTTGCGGGCAATGAGCGAGGGTCATCGTTGCGCATAAGGACCGTCCTCAACTGCGCCCTCGTAGACGCCCACCTGGCGCACGGCGTCCTGTCGCGCTTCGCCCCACAGTTCTTCCAAGGGTCGAAGTTCGCAGGTCAGATCGCCACGCGCATTGAAGCACTTGCTGCTGACCGGCTTCGATTGGGTGCCAGCGCAGGCAGACAGAGTCAGGGACGCCAAAATGGCGCAGAGGGCATGCTTACGCATTTTCAAATCCTTTCCAAAAATCAGGGCGAGTCCGGTAGTCCGCGCCAACCAGTGCCTCACCGGCTTTCATGCCGCCGAGGATGGTCAGGAGCGGGCCAAGGGCCGAAAGGTCGGTGTCGATGACATGCGAGCCGTCATCCGACCGCAGCAGGGCGATCCGCGAACCGGGATTCACGCCCATGAGGATTTCCAGCTCTTTCTGGTTCAGTCCAAGCCCGGCATAGTCCTCTGCACCGGCTTCCTTGTTTGGCAGCAGCATCTTCGTGGGCAGCGCCTGGAGCAGGGTTCGTCCATGAGCAGTCGCGTTCAGCTGATGCGCAAACTGCGTCATCATCACGACGACCGTGTTCTGCTTGCGCGCCGTGACCAGCCAGTTTTCGATGCGGCCCGCAAAGTAGGTGTTGTCCAGCGCCTTCCACGCTTCATCAATGATGATGATCGTGGGGCGCTTGTCCTCGATCTGCCGCTCGATGCGCCGGAAGATGTAAGACAGGACCGCCATGCGGGCTTTCTGGTTTTCGCTGTCCAGAATGTCCGTCAGGTCAAAGCCGACAAACTGTCCGTCCAGCGAAAAGTTATCCTCGACCTCGCGACCGAAGATCCAACCGAAGCGGTTTCCCTCTGTCCACTCGTTCAGCCGATCCGCCAGCGCGCCCCCGTCATGGGTGGAGCCGACCAGCTGTGCAAACTGCGTCCAAGTCCGCAGGTTGGGGTTTCGCGCCTCTGCGTTCTGGCGCACGGCATTGCGCACCGCGCGGGACTGTTCCGGCTGGAGCTGGCTATGGCCGGTTTCCATCAGGTGAATGAGCCAGTCGCTCAGCCATTCTTGCCCGGACGTGTCCGTTTCGATCCAGAGAGGATTGAGGCCCGTGCGTTCGCCAGCCTTCAGTTCGGAATACCGGCCGCCCAAGGCGCGCACGGCCATTTCCATGCCCCGGCGATAGTCGAAGACAAAGACCCGCGCACCGACACGTTGCGCTTGTGCAGCCAGGAATGCCGCCTGCACGGATTTGCCCGACCCCATGCGGCCAAGGACCAGCGTGTGACCGTTGCTTGGTTCCTTTTTCGGATCGCCTTCTTCATGGAAGTTGAAGCGGTAGGCACTGCGCGAAATTGTCGGAAACCACGTAATCGGAGTGGCCCAAGGCACATTTTCACCGCTCTTGCCCATCGCAGCACGATGCAGCGCCGCGAAGTCGGCAAACTGTTCATTGGTGATCGCGCCTTCGCGGATGCGGAAAGCACGGTTGCAGGGATGCTGGCCGAAATAGACGGTGCGGGCCGTATAGCCCTGCGCGATCATCTTGACGCCCGCGCCTACGGCGATGTTGCGGATCATCGAGCTGATCTTTGCCAACTCCGCTTCGCTGTCAGCATAGACGGCGACCGCCATCTGATGCTGTCCGAAAGAAATCTCACCGGAAGCCAGACGGTTTTGCGCCTGTTGCACTGCCTCGATTAGGTTGGCGGCCTTGTCGTTGATCGCGGCGCGGCGGCGCAGTTCCCGCGCGATCCGCTCTTCCATGATGCCGCTGTTGACCGGAACGTAGTAGTTCGACACCACCATATCGACGGGCAGGTCCAGTTCATCGAACATGGTCACGAAGGACTCGCGCGGAAACTCCTTGATCGAGTAGATCATGCCCACCCGATCCGGCAGGCTGCCTCCGGTCAGATAAATCTTATCGCCCTTGAAGGTGACGCGTGTGTTGCTGACGGTTTCCGCAATGGTCCGGTCCAGCGACGTGTGAAATGTCGGAACCTCGATCCCGGTATTGATGCTTTCGAGAAAGCCAAGCAGTTGACCGCTGGATGCGGTCAGCACTTGCGGGTTCATGCCTGACAAAGCCGAGCAGAGAAATTCCACGACCTCTTGCAGCTGGCCCACCTGGCCGTCGATCTGCCGGGCCAGAGCTTCCTGAGACTGGCGCTGCGAGAACGGGATCTTCGACAGCACATCAGGACGCTTGATGACGGTGATGGTGATGGTGTGTTCGCGCAGGTTGGCGCGGCTCATATGGGCCTGCCAACGCCGGTCGATCTGGGCCGCAAGCCCATCATCCGCGACGGGCGGAAGGGCCGTGTCGATGCGGCGCGATACCTTGTGGAAGGTATAGGCAAACTTGTCGCCGGTCTGGGCGATGATGCTGGCGAAAATTTCCTTCATCCGGTCCAGCTTTTCATCGGCGACGGTCAGGCTGTTCAGCCCGGAGACGCGGATACACTGGAACAGCTCATTGCCCCTGGTGCGGATGGTCAGGTCGTCGATCAGCGAGACATAAGGCAGCATGGAAGCCACCGATTGTTCCCGGCTGGCCCATGCGGGCAGGGCATCAAGGGCAGCAGGCCCAATCCGAAGATTACGGTTCATAGCTATCAGCACCCCATTGATCGCGGTTTTTGGTTCGGCGGGTTTTTTTGCTTACGACCGTGACCACATCGAAAAAATGCGGGTCCCATTCGGCAGCGATCCAAAGGGCCGGATAGGACAGGGCCGTGAATGTGAGGGTCCAGAAACTCTGGACCCACACGAAAGCCAGGACGGACCCCACCATCCAGATCACGGCATAGAACATCGGAAGACCCATAATGCGGGCTGGGCGAATGAGGCCGAGGAACAGCGGGGACCGTTTAACCATGAGATTACTGAGTGCCCCACATCGCGTTCACGATGACGCTGGCGCCGGCGACGATGGCGATGCCCGCGACGACATAGACGACAGTGCGGAAATCGACGTAGCCCATCAGCCAAGCCGCGCCGATGCCGATCACGGCCAGCGTTGCCATGGCCCGGCCAAGCGGCCCGGTAAGGGTGTCGGCAATTCCGGTCAGAATGTTCGTAATCGGACTGAGGTTGATCTGCCCCTGGGCCATTGCAGGCTCGGTCATCAGCATGAAAAGGCCGACAGCCAGCAAGGCAAAGAGCAGCAGGTTGAGTGCCGAAACCGGCATTGATTTGGTCATAGGATGTCTCCGTTCAATCGGGAAAAGACGGCCATCACCTTGCGGACGTGGCCTTGGGTTTCGCGGTAGGGCGGAATGCCCCCGTGGCGCGCGACAGCTTCAGGGCCAGCGTTATAACCAGCCAGTGCCAGCTCCATTGATCCGAACCGATCAAGAAGAAGGAGCAGGTATCGTGCAGAACCATCGAGGTTCTGGTGCATATCATGGGGGTTCACGCCGAGCGTTGCGGCGGTGGCTGGCATCAGCTGGCCGAGGCCGATAGCCCCGACATGGCTCCGCGCCCGAGGGTTGTAAGCACTCTCGATTTCAATATTGGCACGGTAGAAATGCCGCCATTCCATGACTGACATTCCGGCTTTGCGCAGGGCGACGTGACCGCCGTAGCGCATTGCGGTCTGATCAATTGCGATGAG
>NZ_BBPH01000107.1 GCF_000787695.1 Paracoccus sp. PAMC 22219
TGGCCGAGGCCATCGCCGCCTGCGGCCGCCGGCGCGCGACATCGGCGCCGTCGCCGCGACCGCGCATGGCGACGGGCTGTATCTGCTGGACCGGGCGGGCGCGCCGCTTGGCCCCGGCATCCTGTCGCTGGACAGCCGCGCGGGCGGGGTCGCCGATCGCTGGCGGGCCGACGGTACCGCCGACCTGGCGCTGCGCCGGACGGGGCAGATGCCCCATGCCTCGGCGCCGTCCGCGATCCTGGCGTGGTTGCGCGACCACGACCCGGCGCGCTTTGCCGCGATCGGTCATGTGCTGGCCTGCAAGGACTGGCTGACCTGCTGCCTGACCGCCCGCATCGGCACCGACCTGACCGAGGCCAGCACCTCCTTCACCGACGTCGCGACCCAAGGCCACGCCTCCGATATCCCCGACATCTTCGGGCTGGCGGGCCTGCCCTTGCCCGACATCGCCCTGCCCGATCAGGTCGTGGGCCATGTGACCGCGGACGCCGCCGCGCTGACGGGCCTGGCCGTCGGCACACCGGTTGTGGCGGGTCTGCATGACGTGACCGCGTCGGCCCTGGGGTCGGGCGGCTATGGTCAAGGCACCGTCGCCATCGTCGCCGGCACCTATTCGATCAACGAAACCGTCACCGACCGCCCCCTGTCCGATCCGCGCTGGTTCTGCCGCAACGGCATCGCGCGGGGCGAATGGAACGCCATGTCGATCTCTCCGGCATCGGCGGCGAACTACGACTGGTTCCTGGACAGCCTGTGCCGGGAGGGGGGCGATCAACCCGCGCATCTGCGGGTCATCCCGGAAATCGAGGCCGCCCTGGCCCGCCCCTCCAGCGCGCTGTTTCACCCCTACCTGTTCGGATCACCCCACGGGCCGCAGGCCAGCGCCGCGTTCTTCGGCCTGCGCGGCTGGCAGGACCGCGGCGACATGCTGCGCGCCGTGATCGAGGGCATCGCCTTCAACCACCGCCACCATGTCGACGCCCTGCGCGACGGGTTCCGCCCCACCGCGGCGCGCCTGACCGGCGGCATCTCTCGCGCGCCGGTCTTTGCGCAGCTGTTCGCGGATGTGCTGGACATGCCCGTGACCGTCGGCGCGACCGAGGAGGCCGCCGCTTGGGGCGCGGCGCTGTGCGCGGGCGCCGGTGTCGGCATCTTCGCCTCGCCGCGCCACGATCCCCGCGACATGGCCGCGATCGGCCGCACCCATCACCCCGACCCCGCACGCGCCGCCGACATGGCGCGCCGCTATGGGGTCTTCACCGACATCGCCGCAGCCATGGCGCCTCTCTGGCCGCGGATCGAGGCTCTGCAGGACATCCCATGACCCAAGACATCGACGTGCTGATCCTGGGCGCGGGCATCAACGGCGCGGGCCTGTTTCGCGACCTGTGCGAACAGGGCATCAACGTGGTCATCGTGGACAAGGCCGATTACGGCGGCGGCACCTCGGCCGCGCCGTCGCGTCTGATCCACGGCGGCATCAAGTACCTGGAAACCGGCGAATTGCGCCTGGTCGCCCAGTCCACGCTGGAGCGCAACCTGCTGCTGAAGAACGCGCCCCATCTGGTCAAGCCGCTGCCCACGGTCATCCCGATCTTCTCGTGGCTGCGCGGCATCGGGCCTGCGCTGCGCACGCTGATGGGGTCCACGACCGCTCCGCGCAGCCGCGGCGCGGTGCTGATGAAGGCCGGGCTGGCGATGTACGATTTCTATGGCCGCCGCCACCGGGTGATGCCGCGCCACCAGCTGTGGTCGCGCACCCGCGCCTTGCGCGAGATCCCCCCCCTGACCCCGCGCATCAAGGCGGCGGGCCAGTATTATGACGCCGCCGTCACCCTGCCCGAACGGCTGGTGTGGGAGCTGGTCGCGGACGGGCTGCGCGCCAATCCCGCCGCCCGCGCGCTGAACCACACCACGCTGACCGGGACCGACGGCGACGTGATCCGGCTGGACGGCCCCCGGGGTCCGATGTCCCTGCGCCCGCGCATCGTCGTGAACGCTGCGGGACCTTGGATCGACCGCGTGAACGCCATGCTGGGCGCCCCGTCGCAGATGATCGGCGGGACCAAGGGCTCGCATATCCTGCTGGACCACCCCGACCTGCTGGCCGCACTGAAAGGCCGGATGATCTATTTCGAGGCCGATGACGGGCGCATCTGCCTGGTCTTCCCCTATCTGGACCGCGCGCTGGTCGGCTCCACCGACATCCGCGCCGACGACCCCGACACCGTGTTCTGCGACGAGACAGAGATCGCGTATTTCTTGGACGCGCTGCGCGGCCTGCTGCCGGGGCTGCATTTCGACGAAAGCCAGATCGTCTATGCCTATTCCGGCATCCGCCCTCTGCCCGCCTCGGACGCGGCCAATCCCGGCCTGATCAGCCGCGACCATTCCGCACTGGAAATCGCACCCGATGGCACGCGCCGCTGGCCGATCATCGCGCTGGTGGGGGGCAAATGGACCACCTTCCGCGGCTTTGCCGAGGAGGTCGCCGACGATCTTCTGGCGCGCCTGAACGCGTCCCGCCGCACCGCCACCGACAGGCTGCCCATCGGCGGTGGCCGCGATTACCCGGCCGATGCGGGCGCGTGGAGCGACGACGCGGCACAGCGCACCCTCGCCGCGCCCGCCCGCGCGCGCCATCTTCTGGCGCGCTATGGCACGACCGCCGCACCCATACTGGAGTCCGAGGGCGCATCCCCCAGAATGCTGGCCGACAGCGACCACAGCGAACAGGAACTGGACTGGATCATCCGCCACGAACAGATCGGCACGCTGGCCGATCTGGTCATGCGCCGCACCGCGCTGGCCGTCACCGGCCATCTGTCAGGGCGCGATCTGGCCCGCATTGCCGACCTGTGCGCCGCGACACTGGGCTGGGACGCCACGCATCGCGACCGCGAATTGACAGAAACACAGGCGATGCTGCTGTCGCGGCACCGCCTGCGGATGGATCAGGCCGCGTCGGCCTGATCCAGTCGGGCCAGACGCCCCTCGACCGCCAGCATCTGGGCGACAGCATGGGCGGCCTCGGCGCCCTTCTTCACGAAATGCTCGCGATAGAAACCGGTCAGCAGCTCGGTCTCTTGATAGTTGTGGGGCGTCAGCGAGACGGAGAACACCGGCACGCCCGTGTCCATGCCGGCCTGCATCAGGCCGGTCACCACGGCACCCGCGACGAAATCATGGCGATAGATGCCGCCATCGACCACCAGGGCGGCGGCGACCACGGCGTCGTACTTGCCGGTCAGGGCCAGCTTCTTGGCCAGCTGCGGCATCTCGAACGCGCCGGGCACGTCCCAGGCCTCGATCTGGCGCCGGGCATCAGGCCGGCGGCTTGCGTCAGGAAACCTTCATGCGCGCGGTCCACGACATCGGCGTGCCAGCGTGCCTTAATGAAGGCGATACGGGGGGATTTGGTCATCTTTCAGGAACCTTACGTAATTTGCGTCAGGCCCCCAAGGCATACCACCACATGCGCCGGGGTGGCGCACAGGGCGGTTCTCTTCCATCCGGACTATACCGTCGGCCCCGGAATTTCACCGGATCTGCTGACCCCCCTGCCAAGGCAAGGGGCGCTCGCGGGCTGTGACCGCCGGTGGGGAATTGCACCCCGCCCTGAGAACATCCCCAAGATAGCGGCCCCGCCCGCCCGCGCCAAGACCCGGATGGGGAAAATCCTTCCAAAGCCGCGGCGTCACGCAGGGTCGATATCGCCTTCTGCCCGCCGTGCGTGGAAGTCGGCCACAAACGCGTCCAGCCGCCCCACAGCGATCGCATCCCGCAGGCCCGCCATCAGTTGCTGATAGTAATGCAGATTGTGCCAGGTCAGCAGCATGCCGCTGATCATCTCCTTGGCGCGGAAGACGTGGTGCAGATAGGCGCGGGAATAGCCCGTGCAGCAGGGACAGGTGCAATCCTCGTCCAACGGGCGCGGGTCGTCCTGATGGCGGGCGTTCTTGATGTTGACCTGGCCGCGCGGGGTCCAGGCCTGGCCCGTCCGCCCGGACCGCGACGGCAGCACGCAATCCATCATGTCGATGCCCCGCTGGACCGCGCCCACGATGTCGTCGGGCTTGCCCACGCCCATCAGGTATCGCGGCTTGTCCACCGGCAGGAAACCGGGGGCATAGTCCAGCACGCCGAACATCGCCTCCTGCCCCTCGCCCACGGCCAGGCCGCCGACCGCGTATCCGTCAAAGCCGATCGCCTGCAGCGCCTGCGCGCTCTCCTCGCGCAGCTCGCGCGTCACGCCGCCCTGCATGATGCCGAACAGCGCGTGCCCCGGTCGGTCGCCGAAGGCGTCGCGCGACCGCTGCGCCCACCGCATCGACAGCCGCATGGAGGCCGCCACCGCATCGTCCGTCGCAGGCAGCGCGGGGCATTCGTCGAAACACATCACGATGTCGCTGCCCAGCAGCTTCTGGATCTGCATGCTGGTTTCGGGCGACAGGAAATGCTTGGACCCGTCCACGTGGCTGGAAAACGTCACGCCGTCCTCGGTCAGCTTGCGCAGGCCCGCCAGCGACATCACCTGGAACCCGCCGCTGTCGGTCAGGATCGGTTTCTGCCAGTTCATGAACCGGTGCAGCCCGCCCATCCGCGCGACGCGTTCCGCACCGGGGCGCAGCATCAGGTGATAGGTATTACCCAGCAGGATGTCGGCGCCCGTGGCCGCCACGCTTTCGGGCAGCATCGCCTTGACCGTCGCCGCCGTGCCCACCGGCATGAAGGCCGGGGTGCGGATCTGGCCGCGCGGCGTGTCGATGACGCCCGTGCGCGCCGCGCCGTCGGTCGCCTGAAGGGAAAAGTTGAAACGCGTGGTCATGGTGCCGCCCGAGCCTTTGGAACCGGGCGCTTGTAGCGCCGCCCCCCGCCCGGCGCAATGTGGGCCGCCCACTGGACCGCAGGCCTGGCGTGCCCTATATAATCGGTCGGAATTGAAGGATGATCCGATGACCGAACCCCTGATGGAAGGCGCGCCCCTGATCGCGCCCTCGAGTACCGACCATCCGCTGTACGAGCCGATCGTCGAGGCCTGCAAGACCGTCTATGACCCGGAAATCCCGGTCAACATCCATGATCTGGGCCTGATCTACACGGTCGAGATCAATGACGCGTCCGAGGTTCGGGTGATCATGACCCTGACCGCCCCCGGCTGTCCCGTCGCCGGAGAGATGCCGGGATGGGTCGCCGATGCGGTCGAGGCCGTGCCCGGCGTCAAGCAGGTCGACGTCGAGATGACGTTCCAGCCGCAATGGGGCATGGACATGATGTCGGACGAGGCGCGCCTGGAACTGGGCTTCATGTGATTGCCGACCGGGGGGCGGTCTTGAACCGGCACCCCCCGGATGACTATCTTGATGCCAAGCCCGAAAGGATCTCGCCATGTTCGCCATGCCCGGCACCCCTCCCGTGACCATCACCCCCGCCGCCGCCGCCCGGATCGCGCAGCTGATGGCGGGCAAGAACGCCTATGGCTTGCGGATCGGCCTGAAGAAGGGCGGCTGCGCGGGCATGGAATACACGATGGAGCTGGCCCAGACCCCCACCGCGAACGAAGAGGTGGTCGAACTGGACGGCGCGCGCGTCATCATCGCGCCCATGGCGCAGATGTTCCTGTTCGGCACCCAGATCGACTATGAGACCGGCCTGCTGGAACAGGGCTTCCGGTTCCGCAACCCCAACGTCACCGACAGCTGCGGCTGCGGAGAGTCGGTGAACTTTGCCCCGCTGGAGGGCAGCCGCGCGCAGAGCTGAGCCTTGCGCGGGGGCGGGACGCTGGCTAAGCCTGTCCCGAACCCACGGAGGACCCTCATGGCACCGCGCAAACTTGCCGCTGGAAACTGGAAGATGAACGGCGATCTGGCCGCGCTGGATCAGCTGGACGACATGGCCGCCGCCGCCGAAGGCGCGACCTGCGACGTCCTGATCTGCCCCCCCGCCCTGCTGATCCACCCGATGATGGCGCGCGTCGGCGCCAGCGACATCCTGGTCGGCGGGCAGGATTGCCACCACAGTGACAAGGGCGCCCATACCGGCGACATCGCCGCCATCCAGCTGCGTGACGCGGGCGCCGCGCATGTGATCCTGGGCCATTCCGAACGCCGCGCCGACCACGGCGAAACCGACGCCATGGTGCGCGCCAAGGCCGCCGCCGCCCATGCCGCGGGCCTGACCGCGATCATCTGCGTCGGAGAGACCGAGGCCGAACGCGATGCGGACCGCACCCTGGACGTGATCGCCACGCAGCTGGCGGGGTCCGTGCCCGACGGGGCCAACGCCCGGAACACCGTTCTGGCCTATGAACCGGTCTGGGCCATCGGCACCGGACGCACGCCCACGCTGGACCAGATCGCCGAGGTTCATGCCCTGATGCGCGACCACCTGTCCGCGCGGCTGTCCGACGGCGCCGATGTCGCGCTGCTGTACGGCGGCAGCGTCAAGCCCGCCAACGCGACCCAGATCTTTGCCATCGCGCATGTGAACGGCGCATTGGTGGGCGGCGCCAGCCTGAAGGCCGCGGACTTTGTCCCGATCATCACCGCGCTGGACGCGGCCTGATCGATTTTCACCATTGCGTCGCCTGACCCCGCCGGGTAATCAGGCCGCGCGTGCACCCGTAGCTCAGCTGGATAGAGCGCTGCCCTCCGAAGGCAGAGGCCAGGGGTTCGAATCCCTTCGGGTGCACCAGATCCCCTAACCGATCCGATGCCGCCGCCAGACCTCGATCATCCATGCCAGCATGGTCGCGTTCAGGATGTGCCACATGAAATGCGTGCCGATGGGCAGCACCGCGCAGCTGGCCTGATCCAGCGTGCGGAAGGTCAGCGACAGCGTCAGCAGGCCCGCGCCGATGGCCAGGCCCTGCGCCACCTGCGGCAGGGGGTTCCGCAGCAGGACCGCATAGGCCAGGATCAGCACCGGCACCGGCGCATAGCTGGCCGACGATCCCAGCCCCGGCACCTGCGCGAACAGCGGCACCGTCACCGCCGCATAGGGGATGAACCCTGCCGTCACCAAGGCTGCGACCCAAGGCGCGCGCCGAAATAGTCGCGCGTCGCCGCGAACACATAGATCAGGATGAACGCCAGGATCGGCAGCACGTCCATCAGCCCGGTCAGCCCGTTGGCATGGGTGTGAAACAGCCACGACCCCAGCCCGATGATGAACAGCACCCCGGCCAGCACCCGCCCCGTCGCCATGCCCGGTCCCCGCAGCCTGCGGGCCATCAGCAGGGCCGCCAGCAGGAAGGCCAGGTTGGTCAGCGCGTTGATGGGCTCGGACCAGTATTCCGGTCCGGTGCGTTCGCAATAGGCGTCGACAGGGGCCAGCCAGTCCATCTCAGCCGTCGGCGCGGCTGGTGCGGCGTTCCATGAAGAACCACGGGCGCAGGGCCACGCCCAGCATGTTGCCCGCGAATGCCGCCACCGCCCACAGATAGCCATGCAGGCTGCCCGATGCGATCCCCGAGAAATAGGCTCCGATGTTGCAGCCATAGGCGATGCGCGCCCCGTATCCCAGCAACAGGCCGCCGACGACCGCCGCGATCACCGACCGCAGCGGGATCTTCAGCGACGGCGCGAAGCGGCCCGCCAGCGACGCGGCCAGCATGGCCCCCGCGATGATGCCGAAATCCATGACCGAGGTGATGTCGGAAAAGACGCTGGACTGCAGCGCCTCGGCATTGGCGGGACGCTGCCAGTAGCCCCACGCGGTCGGGTCGATGCCGATGACTTGCGCGATCTTGGCCCCCCACAGCGCAAAGGCCGAGGTGATGCCCCAGGGCCGTCCCGAGATCGCCAGCGTCAGAAAGTTCAGCACCACAAGTGCCACCGCGCCGCCGACCAAGGGCCACGGCCCGCGCAGCCAGCGCGCCATACCGTGACGCTCGCTCTCTGGTGCCTGTTCCAGCGTGCCGTGACGGTTGCGTTCGACCCGCATCGTCACCAGCGCGATCGTCCCGAAGATGGCCAGCGACAGCGCGATCCCGCCCCAAGGGCCAAGCGGCTGCCACAGGGCGATCGGCTCCAGCGCGGGCAGGCTGGCCCACCAGTCGAAATGGACCGTGCCCAGCACCGAGCCCACGATGAAGAAGACCAGCGTGATCAGCATCCGCGCGTTGCCGCCCCCGGCGGTGAACAGCGTGCCGGACGCGCAGCCTCCGCCCAGCTGCATGCCGATGCCAAAGATGAACGCCCCCGCGATCACCCCCAGCCCGGCCGGAGAGACCAGGCCACGCACCTCGTTCCCGAACAGCGTGCCGGATGCCAGCGCCGGAAAGAACAGCATGACCGCCATGGCCAGCAGCAGCATCTGGACCCTGAGGCCCCTGCCCCGGCGGTCCAGGATGAATACCCGCCACGCCGAGGTGAACCCGAACGCCGCGTGATACAGCGACATGCCCAACGCACCGCCCACCAGGAACAGCGCGCCCTGCGCCGTCCCTTGGGTCAGCGCCAGCGATTGTGCCAAGCGCCAGGACGATCAGCGCCCCGGTTCCGGGAACGCCTAGCCCGGGGCGGGGGGTCAGGGTCTGTGCATATGCCATGGCCGGTCCTTGTCATCGATGTTGGCTGGCAGATGGACCCGGCCGCGGGGAATTTGCAAGCCCCGCGGGGGCCCGCTCACAGCACGAAGTTGTCCACGTCCAGGTGCAGCCTGCCATTCAGGCGGATCAGCATGTCCGGTTGGCGGTCGCCGTCCACATCGACCAGAATGCGCGTCATGCCGTCGGCATGGTCCCACCGCACCGACCCATCGCCCGACAGCGGCCCGCGGCCGACGAACTCCACGTTCAGCGCGCGCAGGTCGATCACGTCCTGATCCGGGTTGAAATCGACGATCACGTCGGACGCGGCCAAGGTGCTGTCGGCGGCGGCAAAGAACCGGAACGTGTCCGCCCCCAGACCGCCCACCATCGCATCGGCACCCAGCCCGCCCACCATGGTGTCGTTGCCCTGCTGGCCGAACAGTCGGTCGTTGCCCCAGCCGCCATCGACGATGTCATTGCCCCAGCCGCCCTCGGCCCGGTCGTTGCCGGCACCGGCGCGGATCGTGTCAAAGCCTGCCCCGCCTTGGATCACGTCATCGCCCGCCCCGGCCAGGATCAGGTCATTGCCGTCGTCGCCATACAGGCTGTCGCGACCCGCCCCCGCGGTCAGGCGGTCATCTCCCGCCCCGCCCGCCATCGCGTTGCTGCCCAGCAGGTCGGTCAGCACGTCGTTGCCGGCATTGCCGAACAACCGGTCTTCCCCGACGTCCCCCAGCAGGGTGTCGTTCCCAAGGCCGCCATGCAGCGTGTCGTTGCCCGCCCCACCCGACAGGCGGTCATTGCCGTTCATCCCGCGCAGGACGTTGGCGACAGCATTGCCGTGGACCGCGTCATTGCCGGAACCCGCGACATAGTCCTCGATCACCGTGTTCTGGGCGATCTGCAGGTTGCCGCGCAGGCCATAGATGTCGGACGCCGCGCCGGGGCGCAGGTCGACCCGCTGTGCCTGGCCGTCGTTGCCGAAGTTCAGCACGTCATGGCCGCCCGCGTCATAGATGGTCATTGCCACCCCGCGCGCATTCTGGACGGTCAGGTGCGGTTCCCCGTCCTGGGTCGAGAACACCCGCCCCAGCCAGCTGTTCCCCAAGGTGTGGCCCACGCCATAGACGGTGTTGCCCGCGGTCACCGACCCCGCGCCCGCGGCACCGTACATGCGCTGGATGGCGACGATGTCGGCGGGCATCAGCGATGCCAGATAGGCGTGGCTGGCACGGATGTTCGGGTTCTCGTCCTGAGAGAAATAGGACATCACCGAGGCCTGCCAACTGTCATTGAGAAACCGCGCGTCGGTCGCGAACGTGCCGCTGCCATTGTAGGGGCCCTGGTGACCCAGGCCCAGGGCGTGGCCGATTTCGTGGACATAGGTCTGAAAGGAATAGGTGCCGATGCGCCCGCCGTCCTGCAGGATCCAGTCAGTATCGACATTGATCGACGACCGGATGATCCGCCCGCCCATCATCGTCGATTGGGCGAATGCGCCTTCCTGGTTGTCGTCAAAGGTGATGTCGGCATCCCCGCGCTGTTCGACGAACCGCAGGTTCGCGACCGCGGACCAGGCCTGCATCGCATCGCGCGCCAGCGCCTTGCCCTGGGGCGTCAGCCCGCTGAAATCATAGGTGATGATATTGTCGCGCGACGTGTCGAACGACCGCGGGGATTGCCCCGCGCCGCCCCAGAACCCGTGGGTCAGATAGGTCGCCAGCTCTGCCATCGGGGCGGGCTGCGGGGGGCGCGCCTCGGTCACCACCAGCTGATAGCTGCCGGTGCCCGACGAAAAGGCGCCCGCGTTCACGAAATAAGTGCCTGTCTGGGTGGGTACGATGGTGATCAGGCTGTTCAGCCCCGGCCCGCCGTCGTCGTTGCGTGCCACCAAGCCTCCATCAGGGCCGCGCAGCTCCAGCAGTGGGTCCAACAGGCTGATGCCGTTCAGTTCGATCCGATAGGTCGTGCCGGCCTCCAGCCGGACGGCCACCCAGTCCTCGTCGTCGGAATAGCCCACCGTCCCGTTGAACACGTCCCCTGGCGCCATGCGATAGGGGGTATTCCGACCGGACGGCGCATCGCCCTGCTCGCGCAGCGTGGCGCTCAGCAGATCGACGGTGGTACCGGCAAATTCCGACATCGCGCAGGATTTGTCATAGGGGCGAAGGTCGGCGCAGATCTGGCACATGCGTGCGGCTCTTTCCTAGTCGGGCAACCCATGACGCAACAGGTCGCGGGCAAAGCTGGTGAAATCGCCGGGCTGCAGATCCCGGTCCATGACGTTGAAATCCATCCGCTGGCCGGGCCGGTCGCCCTGATCGGTCACGCGGTCCAGCTGCGCCGACAGCGTCGCGGGGCCGGTCGCCAGCACCCGCAGGCGCAGCCCCCCGTCCGGTCCTTCGGCGCGCAGTGCGTCGCAGAGGGCGTCGGCCTGGGCCATGTTCACGCCTTGCGCCGGGGCGCATTGGACAACCGCACCGCCCCCCGCGTCGACGCGGCAAGCGGCCAGCACCAGCGGCATGAAGGCCAGGCCAAGCGTCACGATTCGCGCCGACGGACGCATGTTCGGATCCTGATGAAAAACGCGGCGGCAGCGGCCACCGATCAGGCCCCTTGATATGTCATCCGGACGACACCGGTAAAGAGGGTTGCCTGCCGATCAGACGCCCAGATGCCGTTCCACCACACCCGGATCGTTCAAAAGCTGTGCATTGTCGCCCGACCAGACGGTGCGACCCTTTTCGATCACCACATGCCGGTCGGCAAAGCGGGTCAGCGCGGACAGGTTCTTGTCCACGATCAGGATCGCCTCTCCCTGCGATTTCAGGCGGGTCAGGCAGGACCAGATCTCGTCCCGGATCAGGGGGGCCAGCCCTTCGGTCGCCTCGTCCAGAACGACCAGCCGGGGGTTGGTCATCAGCGCGCGGCCGATGGCCAGCATCTGCTGTTCGCCCCCCGACAGCTGACTGCCCTTGTGGCCCATGCGTTCGCCCAGGCGCGGGAACAGGTCCAGCACGCGGGCCAGCATCCAGGGACCGGGCCGCGCGGTGGCCAGCAGGTTTTCCCGCACGTCCAGCGTCGGAAAGACCTGCCGGCCTTCGGGCACCAGACCCAAGCCGGCGCGCGCGACCCGGTGCGGTGCGGCGCGCGTCAGGTCGTGGCCGTCGACGCTGACCCGCCCCCCGCGCGCCGGCAACAGGCCAAAGATGGTGCTGATCGTCGTGGTCTTGCCCATGCCGTTGCGGCCCAGCAGGGTCACCACCTGCCCTGCCTCCACCGACAGGTGGATGTCGTGCAGGACCTGCGCCTCTCCGTATCCGGCCTGCAGCCCTTCGACGACCAGCATCACGCATCCCCCAGATAGGCCGCGCGCACGGCAGGATCGGCGCGGACCTGATCGGGCGTGCCGGTGGCGATGATCCTTCCATAGACCAGCACGCTGACCCGGTCGGCCAGCGCAAAGACCGCGTCCATGTCATGTTCGATCAGCACCAGCGTCACCTGCCCCTTGAGGCCCGCCATGACCTGGACCAGGCGTTCGGCCTCGGCCCCGCTGGTCCCGGCCAGGGGCTCGTCCAGCAGCAGCAGGCGCGGGCGCGTGGCCAGGGCGATGGCCAGTTCCAGCGCGCGTTTCTCTCCATGCGACAGGCTGCCCGCGCGGGTCTGGGCGCGATCGGCCAGGCCCACGCGGGACAGCGCCTCCAGCGCCTGCGCGTTCAGGTCGGCGTCCCTTGCGACGGGGGCGAAAAAGCGGAAACTGCTGCCGGAATGCGCCTGCACCGCGGTGGCAACATTCTGCAGCACGGTGAAGCCCGGCAGGATCGAGGTGATCTGGAAGCTGCGCGACATGCCCGCCCGGACCCGCGCGGGCATGGGCCGACCCATCATCTCGGCCCCCGCAAAGCGGACCGATCCCGCATCCGACCCCGCCTGCCCCGACAGCTGCGCGATCAGCGTGGATTTGCCCGCCCCGTTCGGGCCGATGATGGCGTGCAGCTCGCCCTCGGTGACCTCCAGGTCCAGATCGTCGGTGACCTTCAGCGCGCCATAGGATTTGCGCAACCCGCGCACGGAGAGAAGGCTCATTTCCCGCGCCCCTTGAACAGTCCGGTCAGCCCGTCGCGGGAAAACAGGACGACCAGGATCAGCAGCGTGCCAAAGATCAGCCGCCAATGTTCGGTGAACAGCGCCAGCCACTCCTCCAGCAGCAGGGCCAGCGTGGCCCCGGCGATGGCACCCAGCAGATTGCCGATGCCGCCCAGCACGACCATCACCACCAGCTCCCCCGACCGGTGCCAGTTCATGTAGGAGGGAGAGACGAAGCTGGCTTGGTTGGCCAAAATCACCCCCGCGATGGCCGTCATCGCGCCCGAGATGACGAATGCCGTCAGTTGGAACCGGAAGGGCGTGAACCCCACCGCCTGCATCCGCAGCGGGTTTTCCCGCGCGCCCGTCAGCACGCGGCCGAACCGCGACCCGGTGATCGCCACGCACAGCAGATAGAGGCCCAGCAGCATCGCCAGCGCCGCGTAATAGAGCACCCGGTCGTCGGCCAGCCAGTCCTGCCCCAGCACGGTCGATCGCGTCGTCAGCGTCACCCCGTCATCGCCGCCATAGGCCGAAAGCGAGACGAAGAAGAAATAGGCCATCTGCGCAAAGGCCAGCGTGATCATGATGAAATAGATGCCCCGCGTGCGCAGGCTGATCGCCCCCGTCACCAGCGCGAAGGCCGCGCCTGCGATCACCGCCGCGCCCAGATGCGCGCCCAGATCGGTGATGCCTGCGCGGCTGAGGATCGCGACGGCATAGGCGCCGATGCCCAGATAGGCCGCGTGGCCGAAACTGACCATGCCGCCGTAGCCCAGGATCAGGTCCAGCGCCAAGGCGGCCATGGCGAATGCCAGGATGCGCGTCGCCACCACCACCAGATAGGGGTCGCCCGTCAGCGCCGCGATCAGCGGCAGGGCCGCGAAACCGCCAAAGATCAGCCACGCCGCCACCCGGCGGCGCATCAGCCAGCGGGTCATGGGCGCGCTCCGAACAGGCCCTGTGGCCTGGCGGCCAGGATCGCGGCCATCAGCACATAGACCAGCATCGGCGCCAGCACGCGCCCGGTCTGGGCGGCGGCGGACGGCTCCATCACCGCGCGCAGAATGATCGGGCCAAAGCTGCGGCCCAGGGTGTCAACGATGCCCACCAGCAGCGCCCCCGCAAACGCACCCTTGACCGATCCGATGCCGCCGATGACGATCACGACAAAGGCAAGGATCAGCACGCTTTCCCCCATGCCCGGATCGACCGACAGGATCGGCGCGACCATCGCCCCCGCGAACCCCGCCAGCATCGCGCCGAACGCGAAGATCACCGTGAACAGCCGCCCGATATCGACGCCCAAAGCGCCCACCATCGCGCGGTTGCTGGCGCCAGCGCGCAGCTGCATGCCGATACGGGTGCGCGTGATGACCAGCCACAGGCCCACGGCCACGGCCAGCCCCGCCCCGATCACCACCAGCCGGAACACCGGATAGCGCAGCGCGCCCACCAGCGGCACCGACCCCGACAGCGCGTCGGGCGGCAGGATCGACAGCGGCGACTGGCCCCAGATGATCTTGACCAGTTCCGTCACCACCATGACCAGCCCGAATGTCGCCAGCACCTGATCCAGATGCGGCCGGTCATAGAGGCGGCGAAAGATCAGCGCCTCCAGCACCAGCCCGATGACCAGCGTCGCGGGCAGCGTCAAAAGCAGCCCCAGCCCGTAGCTGCCGGTCATGCCCGCGAACATCACCACAAGATAGGCGCCGACCATGTAGATCACGCCATGCGCCAGGTTCACGAAATCCATGATGCCAAAGACCAGCGTCAGCCCGGCGGCGATCAGGAACAGCAGGACCCCCAGCTGCACCCCGTTCAGCAACTGCAGCAGGAACAGGCTGGTCATCGGCTCAGTTCATCTGGCAGTTGGCGGCGTAATTGTCCTGATAGTCGTCGAAGATCTTCTCGACGACCGATGTGGCAAACTTGCCGTCCTCGCGCTGCACGACCGTGGTCAGGTAGAAATCCTGGATCGGGAAGTGGTTGGGACCAAAGCTGAAATCGCCGCGGACAGAGGTGAAGGGCGCATCCTTCAGCGCGGCGATCAGCGCGTCGCGGTCGGTGCCGCCCGCCTGGCGCAGCGCGCCGTCGATCAGGCGGGCCGCGTCATAGCCCTGCATCGCATAGACGCCGGGCACATGGCCGTATTTCGCCTCGTACGCCGCGACGAAGGCGGCGTTTTCCGGCGTGTCCAGATCGGGCGCC
>NZ_BBPH01000106.1 GCF_000787695.1 Paracoccus sp. PAMC 22219
GCCCGCGATGCCGCCAGCCCATGGCTGATCCACCGGCTGGCCGAACAGCCGGTCAGTCTGATCGGGCGGCCGGACCTGGTGGGCAAGGGCCGGTCGCTGGCCCAGCTGCTGCGGTCGGAACCCCTGGTCCTGCCGGTGCCTGAAACGGCGCTGCGGGCCGATTTCGACACGATGGCCGCCCGGATGGGCATCGTGCCGCTGATCGCCGCCGAGGCGGACGACATGGCAATGCTGCGCCTGCTGGCGCGAGAGGGGGCGGGGATCGCGGTCATCCCTCCCATCGTCGTGCGGGACGAACTGGACGCCGGATCGCTTGTCGAGGCCGCCCGACTGGCGGGCATCAGCGAGACGTTCTACGCCGTCACCCAGCATCGCCGCTTTCCGAACCCGCTTTTGGCGGACGTGCTGTCGCTTTGCGATAACAGGTGATCAGCAGTTTCAGCGCCTGCTGGCCTACAACAGGACCACCTGCTCGATATCAGGGTCGACTATGTTCGAGACAGCTCACCACCCGGCGCAATGAACTTTCAAGGCAGGGTGGGCCGTGCTCTGCAATGACGCCGCTTGGTCAGGTTGAATTTCGATAGCGTGCGGGTTCGCAACCGTTTTGAGCAAGGGCTAACCGATGGCACCGATAAAGGAAGGGGGTGGACTTGTTGTTTTAGAAGAGAAATATCATATGAAATGAACCGTGCCTCCGGGCCAACTTTGGATCGATCATGACATATCTGCTTTTTGCTCTTGGGCTTGTGGCACTTTTCTTCGGGGGTGAGGCCCTCGTCAGGGGCGCGACGGCCATTGCCCGTCACTTCCGCCTGTCGCCAATGGTGATCGGCCTGACCATCGTGGGCTTTGGAACATCCGCACCCGAAATGCTGGTTTCCGTGCAAGCAGCGCTTGCAGGTCAGCCCGCCATTGCGATCGGGAACGTCCTGGGCTCGAACATCGCCAACATTCTGCTGATCCTCGGCATTTCAGCGGTCGTTGCCCCGCTCATCATCCCTGTGAAAAAGCTCTGGCGTGATCTCGGCTTCATGCTGTTGGCGACGGCGACCATCTGGATCATGCTCCTGGACGGCAATGTCACCCGGCTGGACGGCGTGGTGCTGATTGCTGGCCTTATCGTCTTCCTCGTCACCGCTTTCATGACCAGCAAGGTGGAAACCCCTGAGGTCGAGCTTGGGGATTCCCCTCAGTGGAAAGCCTGGGCAATGACCTTGGGGGGCTTGGTTGTCCTCGTCATCGGCGCCCGGTTGCTGGTGGACAGCGCGACGGAACTGGCACGCGCGTTCGGCATATCCGAGGCGGTGATCGGCCTGACGATCGTGGCGGTAGGAACCTCGCTCCCGGAACTGGCAACGTCCCTGATCGCAGCCATCCGCAAGCAGACCGAGATCGCCGTAGGCAACATCGTCGGCTCGAACATCTTCAACATCTTTGGCATCCTCGGCACCACGGCGCTGATCCATCCGATCGTTGCAGATCCGCGCTTTGCCTCCATCGACATGATCTGGGTGACGATTGCCGCTGTGGGGCTCTCCGTGCTGGCATTCGTCCTTGGGGGCCTACCGCGCATCGCAGGTTTTGTCCTCATGGCGACCTATGCCGGGTATGTGGCCTTGATCTAACTAGGCGGTTTCTGAGTTGCATGGCCCATCGCAGCCATTTGCTATCACCCACAGTGCAGCATTCGCATCCATACAGGCGCATTAGCTGGTCCCCGCTTGACCAGCACTTTGCGCGTGGCCTTGGATGCCCTTTGCCGCCCTCTTGGGAGAGCCATACCCGATCACAAGCATGACGCCCTCAAAGTGATCGGCATGACACTTGGTGCAAATCCAGTTGGCATCGAGTTCGCTTTTGCAGACCAGACAGGGATCATCCTCGACGTTGAAGTCGAGCGGAAATGGGACAGGGACTACCGCAATGGCGCACATGGTCTGTCTCATCAATGATCATCATTTACTATACACAAAATACCGTCAGGAACTGACAGCTATGCGACACCGGTGCCAAGCGATTCATGAGGCTGCCATGAGAGAGGCAGTGGCTTTTCCAGCCAGAGCTTTTCTTTGCAGGCGATCCAGTCAAAGCCAGCCAAGCCGCTTGAAGCGGACATAGAGGAACGTGCAGGCTCCCACGATGGCCGATAGCACGACAAAGTAGCCGTACCTGGTCGATAGTTCGGGCATGTTCTCGAAATTCATGCCGTAGATCCCTGCAATTGCCGTCGGCACGGCGAGGATGGCCGCCCACGCCGCCAGTTGGCGGGTGATGATGCCTGTGCGTTGCTGCTCCAGCAGGTTGCTGAACTCAAAAACCGAGGCCAGGACCTGAAGCAGCCCATCGACCATGGTCTGCACGCGCCGGACATGATCCAGGACATCGCTGAAGTACGGTCTTGTGTTCGCGTCGATGCAGGGAAGGTCCTGTCGGACCAGCTTGCCGGCGACTTCGCCCATGGGGCCCAGCACCCGCTGAAACCTGGTCAGATGGCGACGGAGCGCGAAGATGCGCGTGATCTCTTCGCGTCCGAGAAAAGTGTCGATGGTCTGCTGCTCCATCAACAGCACCTTCTCTTCGATCTGCTCGACGATGGGCAGATAGCCGTCGACGATGTAATCCAGAATGGCGTGCAGAACGTAGTCGACCCCGTGGATCAGCAGGCTCGGGACCGCCTCCAGCTGCGCACGCAACGCGATGTGAGATCGGGCCGATCCGTGGCGCACGCTGATGATATGGCTGTGGCCGACGAAGATGGCGGTTTCGCCATAGGTGATCGTATCGCCTTCCAGACGCGCAGTCCGCGCAACGACGAACAGCTGTTCGCCATAGATGTCCACCTTGGGCAGTTGATCCGCCTTTACGGCATCCTCGATGGCCAGCGGATGCAGGTCGTACTGCTCTTTGAGCGTCTGCATCTCCTCTTCGGTGGGATCACAGATCCCGATCCAGACGAACTCGGAGTTGTCCGAGGGGCAGTCGATCTTCTCGGTGATCGACACCTCGCGCACGCGCTTGCCGTGGCGGTAGAGATAGGCAGCAACGACCGTCATGGTAACCTTTGCGAACGATAGGCATCCTACGAGGCATAAGCCCTAACCCGACACCCACCGCTGGCGTCAAGGGCGGATCACGAGTGCTGATTCACAATCGTTATACCTACGTCTGGTCAGTCAACTAAATTGCCTGCGCAGTCGAAGTGGTCACCCTAATAGTTTCGCCCATCAAGTTCGCACCAGGGACGGTGCATTCTGCTAGTGTTCTGGTCTTGCCCCCGTTTCACCGGACACTCAGGCAGTTGCTGGTTTGAGCTGCGATGAACTCGCGAGGCGAGCGCATCTTCAGCTGATGACGGGTGATTGTCGTTGTAGTCCTCGATCCAGCCTCCGATCCATCCGAGAACGGTTTGGGCGTCTGGTAGCGGCGTCACCTGGACGTAATCGTGCTTGAGCGTCTTCACGAATGCCTCTGACATGCCATTGCTCTGAGGCTCCGCACCGGGGTGAAGCAAGGCTTCAGACCAGTTGGCGAGCGAGATCTGCGTGTCCTTGGCGATGGATCGTTCTCAGACCCACCTTGGCACACAGATGC
>NZ_BBPH01000105.1 GCF_000787695.1 Paracoccus sp. PAMC 22219
GATCATCCGGGATGGAACATATAGGCTTAATTCTGAGGGAAAATGAACAGGCCAGCACCTTGCGTATGGCCTTGTATGCCCTGTGCGCCCCTCTTCGGAGATCCATATCCTATCAAAAGCATGACACCCTCAAAGTGATCGGCATGGCACTTGGTGCAAATCCAGTCGGCGTCGAGTTCGCTTTTGCAGACCAGACAGGGATCATCCTCGACGTTGAAGTCGAGCGGAAACGGGACAGGGACTACCGCAATGGCGCACATGGTCTGCCTCATCTAGGTACATCATTTATGATACGCAAAAGACAGTCCGGAACTGACAGCTATGCGACACCGGTGCCAAGCGATTCATAAGGCGGCCATGAGAGAGGCAGTGGCTATTCTAGCTTGAGCTTTTCTTTGCAGGTTACCTAGTCAGAGCCAGCCAAGCCGCTTGAAGCGGACATAGAGGAACGTGCAGGCGGCCACGATGACCGAGAGCACGACAAAGTAGCCGTACCTGGTCGATAGCTCGGGCATGTTCTCGAAATTCATGCCGTAGATCCCTGCAATTGCCGTCGGCACGGCCAGGATGGCCGCCCAAGCCGCCAGTTGGCGGGTGATGATGCCTGTGCGTTGCTGCTCCAGCAGGTTGCTGAACTCGAAGACCGAGGCCAGGACCTGAAGCAGCCCATCGACCATAGTCTGCACGCGCCGAACGTGATCCAGAACATCGCTGAAGTACGGTCTTGTGTTCGCGTCGATGCAGGGAAGGTCCTGTCTGACCAGCTTGCCGGCGACTTCACCCATGGGGCCTAGCACCCTCTGAAACCTGGTCAGATGCCGACGGAGCGCGAAGATGCGCGTGATCTCTTCGCGACCGAGAAAAGTGTCGATGGTCTGCTGCTCCATCGACAGCACTTTTTCTTCGATCTGCTCGACGATGGGCAGATAGCCATCGACGATGTAATCCAGAATGGCGTGCAGAACGTAGTCGACCCCGTGGATCAGCAGGCTCGGGGCCGCCTCCAGCTGCGCACGCAGCGCGATGTGAGACCGGGCCGATCCGTGGCGCACGCTGATGATATGGCTGTGGCCGACGAAGATGGCGGTTTCGCCATAGGTGATCGTATCGCCTTCCAGATGCGCAGTCCGCGCAACGACGAACAGTTGTTCGCCATAGATGTCCACCTTGGGCAGCTGGTCCGCCTTGACGGCATCCTCGATGGCCAGCGGATGCAGGTCGTACTGCTCTCTGAGCGTCTGCATCTCCTCTTCGGTGGGATCACAGATCCCGATCCAGACGAACTCCGACTTGTCCGAGGGGCAGTCGATCTTCTCGGTGATCGACACCTCGCGCACGCGCTTGCCGTGGCGGTAGAGATAGGCAGCAACGACCGTCATGTGGGTCTCCGGGAATGACAGGTGACCTTAAGCAGACTAACTGCTCCGATTAAACCCTTCTGTCCTATCGAGCCTCTCCGACCGCTCACGCCGAGTGGTGGATCGGATTTATCACCCTGCTGGCCGGCTCAAGCACCATTCCACAACTGGATAACTTCCGCGGAGGTCGTCGACTGCCGACTGGATGTAAATGACTGCCGCGCCATTGTTTGCACCGTAGCTTTATAGCGTGACAGGGAACGAAGCTGTGATCGGGGGGTTCGCCAAGCGGACCACAGATCACGAGGGCGCATCCCATGGCCACTGTTTCCCGTTCCAGCATGTCGGATAGCACGCTCCTTGGTCTGGCACTCCTGAACTTCTTCCTCGCGGATGCGCGGGATGGGCTTGGCCCTTTCCTGGATGCATTTCTGGCCACTCAAGGCTGGTCCCCACTGACGCTTGGGGCGATCGCCACCGTCGGCGGGCTGATCGGTTTGACGCTGACGCCGTTCGCCGGGGCGCTGGTGGACAGGTCACGCTGGAAACGTGCGCTGATCGCTGTTCCCGTAGTCATCGTCACCGCGGGCGCTCTTCTGACGCTGCTGGTGCCGCATCCAACCGTAGTCTGGGCCGGCACCATCGCCACCGCGGTGCTGGGTGTGGTCATCGCCCCGGCGCTGGCAGGTCTCAGCCTGGGCCTGGTCGGGCAGCGTGCCTTCCCACGCCAGATCTCGCGCAATGAGTTCTGGAACCACAGCGGCAACCTGGCATCGCTGATGGGTATTTATCTTGCCGTCAGCCTGTTCGGACAGTTCTCGGTGGTCTGGCTGATGATCATCACGGCGCTTGGCGCTCTGATCGCGCTGCTGATGATCAGTCCCGACCGGATCGACCACGACGTGGCGCGCGGCATGGTCAAGGATGCCAGGCCGGACGATCGCGCCCGGCCGTCCGGCCTCTCGGTGCTGCTCCACAATCGCGGATTGGTCGTGCTGGCGATCGTGATGATGCTGTTCCATTTCGGAAATGCCCCGATGAGCCGACTGATCGCGCAGGAGTTCTCGATCCAGTTGGGAACGCCGTTCCGCACCACGGCGCTGATAACCGGGGTCGCCTAGACCACGATGATTGCGGTCGCCGCATCAACGCCATGGCTGATCCGGCGCCTTGGCCTGCGCCTGTGTTTCCTGATCGCGCTATGCGCCCTGCCGTTGCGGGGCATGCTCGCCGGGTCGATTCCGGATTTCTGGGTCGTGGTGCCGGTGCAGATGCTGGACGGCATCGGGGCGGGCATGCTCAGCATCCTGACACCCGTCGCCGCTGAAAGGCTGCTGGCAAATACCGGACACTTCAATCTGGGCTTTGCCGCAGTCATGACGGTGCAGGGGATCGGTGCGACATTTTCGAACGTCATTGCCGGGTGGATCGTGTCCGGCCATGGCTACGGCCTGTCTCATTTTGTCGGGGCCGGGGAGGCCTTCGCGGCAACGATGCTGTTCTTGATCTAAAGCCGGGTCGTCGCACGGACCCCCAGGCAAGAGGGCTGATCAGGCCGCTTTCCGATCCGGACTGCGATGCTTTTGCGACGATGCGAGCATTTTCTTTTTGCCGGAACACCTGTAATATTAGTAACTGTTTTGTAACATAAGGTCACCAGTGATATGGAAAAGGATCAATTAGACTATTTTCCGAAGCAACCTCGCACGGCACTGACTTACCTTCTATTGTTCAATACTTTCTTCGCGCTGATGTTTCCCATATCAATCGCAATGAATTTATGGACAATAAAGCAGTGGTTTGATCTTGATGGCGAAGTGAGCATACAAACATGGTACTCTTCAAGTCAGCTGCTGGTCAGCGGGCTGTTCATTTTGTCCGCACTCAAATTTCGCAGCACAATCTCTCCTAGACCCGGGTTTTACGTCCTTGTGGGTCTGGGATTGATCTTTTTATCAGCGGATGAAGCTGCATCGATCCACGAAAAGCTCACCCCACTTTCAGCGAAATACGCGCATTTCGTGCCTCTGATCAATGGGAACCAAGGAGCATGGATAACCATCTATGGCGTAATATTTGCTTCTGCTGCTCTCCTGAACATCAATAATATTCTCATCATGTGGAAGAATTACAGAGAGCCGCTGCTGATCTTCATTGCGGGCCTAAGCGTACTCGTTTCTGGTGCAGTTCTCATGGAAATCACCATGTATTACTCTCTGCTGCCCTCCAAGGTGCTGCAGTTGATACTTGAGGAATTCGTGGAAATGACAGGCGGGAGTGTAATTCTCATAAGCAGCTTCATATTTCTTAATAATCACGTCGCTGTCCGAGCGCTCAGCCCTGAAACTGCTACTCAGCGCCGTCATATGGTAGCGCAAAGCAAACCTCATGCGGGGATGGTCCGCTGAGATCGGACTATTAGCACTTCTGAGGATTTGAAGATGCGATCGATCGTTAGGTCAAGCTGTGTGGACGCATTGACGTCAGGACGATGGGAAGGACTGTCTGTTCGCTGCGGTTGTGGTGAGTGCCGCAACAAGTACAGGTTTGATTGCAAGTAGAAATTCCCCGCGCCACGGCGGTTTTCCAGCAGCAAATCAGCTCTGGTGGATCCTGAATCCAGCGCCGGTATGAACGGGTATGCATCGTTGCAGGAAGGCACGAGCTTCCCGACCTGAGCGGATCCGCGTGAGTTTCAGATAAGCGTTGGCACTCTCGACAATCTCGGCAGCGCGATCCTGGTGGAACTGCCTGGATGAGATGGCATACGTCATGGCGTCAAAGGTATGTCGACCAAATGTCTCCGCGCATCCTTGACCCATGCCCGGCCGTACCTTGCCATGCCACCGTAATGAGCGCCACGCCACCTGGGCCACTTGCACCGCCGTCGGCGGGTCCACCCAAAGCAGAAGATGTGCGCGGCTTGCTCTCTCCACGCCTGTTTCATAATGCCCGCCGTCTATGATCCATTGATCCTGGGCATGTATCTCTCTGGTGATTGCATCGAGCTCTTCGGTCGAGCGATGA
Organism: Paracoccus sp. PAMC 22219; assembly: GCF_000787695.1. GTDB lineage: Bacteria > Pseudomonadota > Alphaproteobacteria > Rhodobacterales > Rhodobacteraceae > Paracoccus. Next base: position 4,386 of record NZ_BBPH01000105.1, read on the forward strand.
ATGAACCCTGGCATCCAGCTCAGTTGATCCATGTGGTAGACCGGGACACCCGACAGCGCAGACAATCGGGTGGCGAGCCATGACTTGCCTGTGCCAGACCCTCCCACGATCATAACCCTCGTCATCATCGTCGTCGCTTTCCGAGTAGCCGCCACACTGCTCCGTAAATCGCTCGAATGCGATTTCACTGGCTCGCTTCCGAGGTAGTGGAGCAAGGTTTCCAAGAATAGGGGGCGACGCGAGTTCTAATCCCTTTGTAATATTTGCATCGCGACTCGAGCCGTTTTCCGCCGTGGAGAAGCCCGCCAAAGCGATGCGACAATTGCACCCCGGTACAGCGGCAATTGCCGTTGTCTGGTGATCCAGTCAGAGCCAGCCTAGCCGCTTGGAGCGGACATAGCCATAAGTCGGCCGGGACGTCACCAGCGTGGCGATCCGCGGCACCAGCTCAGCGTCTTGCGCCTTGTGGTAACGCCGGCGCGGCTTCGTCTTGCCCTTCAGTCGATCGACCAGGTTCGAGCGGGCCACACCGAGGGTTTCTGCCACGGCCTTCACCGGGAACCGCCTGTCAGCGGCGACCGCACATGCCAGGTCGGTTTTTT
>NZ_BBPH01000104.1 GCF_000787695.1 Paracoccus sp. PAMC 22219
GCCGCTGACGGCGGGCGATGCGCTGGCCCCGGCGAGCCGCGCGGCGGAGGCGGTGACCGATCCCGGTCCGGGCCCCGACCTGCCGCAGGCCGGAGAGATCGTGACCCTGCCCGTGACCCTGGGTCCCCGCACCGACTGGTTCGACGCCGCCACCGTCGCGCGGTTCCTGGCGCAGGACTGGACCGTCACGCCGCAATCATCGCGCGTAGGCATCCGCCTGTCGGGCGAGGCACTGACCCGCGACGACGCCCGCGAATTGCCAAGCGAGGGCACCGCGACCGGCGCCATCCAGGTCCCTCATTCCGGACAGCCGGTGCTGTTTCTGGCCGACCACCCGCTGACCGGCGGCTATCCGGTCATCGCGACGCTGCACCCGTCCGCACTGGACCTGGCGGGGCAATTGCCCCCGCACGCGCATCCGCTTTGCCGCCGACGCCCCTTTTGCCGAAATCGACCCGGAGGCCACCGATGTTTCGTGACACCCCCCTGACCCCGATCCGCCGCATCCTGATCGCCAATCGCGGAGAGATCGCCCTGCGCGTCATCCGCGCCTGCGCCGACGAGGGCATCGAATCGGTGGCGATCTATGCCGATCCCGACCGCGACGCGCCCTTTGTCCGCGCGGCAGATCAGGCCTGGGCGCTGGAGGGCCACCGCCCCGCCGACACCTATCTGGACGCCGCCAAGGTGCTGGCCATCGCGGCCAAGGCCCGGGTCGACGCGATCCATCCGGGCTATGGTTTCCTGTCGGAAAACGCCGATTTTGCCCGCGCGGTGCAGGCGGCGGGCATCCTGTGGATCGGACCTGATCCCGACGTGATCGACGCGCTTGGCGACAAGATCCGCGCGCGGGAAATCGCGCAGGCCGTCGGCGCGCCGCTGGTCGCGGGCAGCCCCGGCCCCATCGCCAGCGGGGCCGAGGCGCTGGCATTCGCCCGCGAACACGGCCTGCCGCTGGCCATCAAGGCGGCCTTCGGCGGCGGCGGTCGCGGCATGCGCGTGGCCCGCGACCTGGACGAGGTCGAGGAGCTGTTCGACGCCGCCACCCGCGAGGCGGTCACCGCCTTTGGCCGCGGCGAATGCTATGTCGAACAGTTCCTGGACCGCCCCCGCCATATCGAGGCGCAGGTGCTGGCCGACCGGCACGGTACTGTCAAGGTGCTGGGCACCCGCGACTGTTCGCTGCAACGCCGCAACCAGAAGCTGGTCGAGGAGGCGCCCGCGCCGTTCCTCTCCGACGATCAGCGCGACCGCATCCATGACAGCGCCCGCGCGATCTGCGCCCATGCGGGATACAGCGGCGCAGGCACCGTCGAGTTCCTGCTGTCCGCGAACGGCACGATCAGCTTCCTGGAAGTGAACACCCGCCTGCAGGTCGAACACCCGGTGACCGAGGAGACGACCGGCATCGACATCGTCCGCGCGATGATCCGCGTGGCGCAAGGCGCGCGCCTGACCGACGACAGCGTGCCCGAACCCACCGGCCACGCGATCGAGTTCCGCATCAATGCCGAAGACCCCGGCCGCGGCTTTCTGCCCACCCCAGGCCCGATCACGCTGTGGTCCGCGCCCGGCGGCATCGGCATCCGGCTGGACAGCGGGGTCGAGCAGGGCGGTCAGGTTGCGGGCCAGTTCGATTCGATGATGGCCAAGCTGATCGTGACCGGCCCCGACCGCGCCACCGCCATCGCCCGTGCCCGCCGCGCGCTGCGCGAGTTCCGCATCGAAGGCGTCGCCTCCGTCCTGCCGTTCCATCGCGCCGTGCTGGAGCGCCCGAGTTCACCGACGATTTCGCCGTTCACACCCGCTGGATCGAGACGGATTTCGCCGACCGCCTGGCCGCCGCCGTCCAGCCCGCGGACCGGGTGACCCCCGTCCCGGACCAGCCCATGCTGCGCCTGTCGATCGAGATCGACGGCAAGCGGCACGACCTTGCGCTGCCCCAGGGGGTGCTGGCCGCAGGCGCCCCCGCAGCCCCGCAGGAGGCCGTGGCCGATCCCGGTTGCATCGGCGCGCCGGTCGCGGGCACGCTGTCGCTGTGGCAGGCGGCCGACGGGGCGCAGGTCCAGGCCGGAGAGGTGATCGCCGTGATCGAGGCCATGAAGATGGAGACCAGCATCGAGGCCCCCCATGCCGGCCGCTTGACGCGCCTTGCGGCGGAGGGCGCGACGCTGGCGCATGGCGCGCCCCTGGCCCGGATCGACCCCGACGAGGGATGACCCCATAGGGCTATTCCAGGGGCGGGCATCTGTGATATTCTGCACGTTGTGAATGTCACCCTTGTCCGAGGTCCCGATGAAACATCCGACCGTCCGTGCATGGCCGGGCCCGCTGGCCGTCCAGGCGCGGGCCGAATTCACGTTGGACATGCTGCGCAACCTTGTCGTGGTCTTCGAGGCCGCGGCCGAGGATCGCAGCGTGCTGGTCGAGATGGGGGATCGCGGGGTCTGGGCCGTCACCCATGACGGGCACCGCCTGTTCATTGGTCAGACGGCCGCGCCGCCGCCGCTGGACGCCTGATCCGATTGCTTTTTGTCACAAGATGGGAACGCCTTTGCATCCCGGTCATTGACCCCCGCAGCCACTGTCGGAGGGACCTGGACCATGCGAGATCTTTGGGGCCCGTGCGGGATGACGATGGCCTGACCTTTCGCCTGTGGGCGCCGCGCGCGCAGCAGGTTGACGTCGTGATCGACGGGCAGCCGCAGCCGATGCACAAGGGCGACCTGGACATCTGGCAGGCCCGCAGCACCGCGGCGCCCGGTGCCCGCTATCTGTTCCGCGTCGACGGGACGGACATGCCCGACCCGGCCAGCCGCCTGCAGGCGGGGGGCGTGAACGACGCATCCGTCGTGACCGACCCGCCGATGCCGCAGGAATGGGCAGGACGCCCCTGGTCCGAGGCGGTGATCTATCAGCTGCATGTCGGCTGCTTCACCCCCGAAGGCAGCTTTGCCGCCGCCGCCGCGCGCCTGCCGGGTCTGGCGGCGCTTGGCTTCACCGCGATCCAGCTGCTGCCCGTGGGGCAGTTTCCGGGTGACCGGGGCTGGGGCTATGACGGCGTGCTGCCCTATGCGCCGCACCCTGCCTATGGCAGCCCCGGCGATCTGCGCCGATTGATCCGGGCCGCGCATGATTGCGGGATGATGGTGATCCTGGATCTGGTGATGAACCATTTCGGTCCCGACGGCGCGTGGATCCACCATGCGGCGCCGGATTTCTTCGACCCCGACCGGCACACGCCCTGGGGCGCGGCGATCGATTTCTCGCGTCCGCAGGTCTGCGATTTCTGGATCGGCTGCGCGATGCACTGGCTGCGCGATTACGGGTTCGACGGGTTCCGGCTCGATGCGGTGCACCAGATCACCGGGCCGGGTTCGGCCGAGTTCATGAAGGACCTGGCCGCCCAGATCGCCACCCTGAGCCCCCGCCGCCACCTGATCACCGAGGACGAGCGCAACATCCCCGATTTGCGCGAGGTGGGATATGATGCCAGCTGGAACGACGATTTCCACCATGCGGTCCATGTGGCGCTGACCGGTGAATCGGACAGCTATTACGCCAGCTTTGCGGTCGATCCGATCGCCGACCTGACGCTGGCTTTGTCGCGCGGCCATATCGAGGAGGGTCAGCCCCGCCAGGGCCTGGACCATCCGCGCGGCGCGCCCTGCGGCCACCTGCCGCCGACGGCCTTCGTGAACGCGATCCAGACCCACGACCAGATCGGCAACCGCGCCCTGGGCGAACGCCTGCTGACGCTGGCGGAACCCGATGCCGTGCGCGTCGCCTATGCGCTGCTGCTGGTCGCGCCCTATGTGCCGATGGTCTTCATGGGAGAGGAGCGCGGAGAGACCGCGCCGTTCCAGTTCTTTGCCGACTATTCGGGCGAACTGGGTCAGGCCGTCCGCAAGGGCCGCGCCGCCGAGTTTCCGGGCATCGCCAGCATGGGCGACGGCGTTCCGGACCCGATCGACCCCGCGACGATGGCCCGGTCGCGCCTTGGCTGGCGCGACGATGCGGATGCCCGCGCGTGGATGGACCTGACCCGCCGCGCGCTGGCGTTCCGCGCGGCCCATGTCGTGCCGCTGCTGAACAGCGGCAAGCCCCAAGCCAGCGTCACCCGTGAGGGGCCGGGCCTGATCCGCGCCCTGTGGCAGTTCCCCGGCGGCGGTCTTGCACTGTCGCTGGCCCTGGGCCAGCCCGACCCGACCCCCTTGCCCGATGCCGACCTGTCCGTGGGACAGCCCGGCGATCTCTTTTCCCTGACCGTGAAAGCCCTGTCATGATTCCGCGTATTCCGACTGCCACCTGCCGCATCCAGCTGCGCGAGGGGGTGGATTTCGCGGCCCTGACCGCGCGCCTGGACCAGATCGCCGATCTGGGCGTGTCGCACCTGTACCTGTCGCCGATCTTTGCCGCGACCGAGGGGTCGACCCACGGCTATGACATCACCGACCCGACGCGGATCGACGACAGCCTGGGCGGCGCCGACGGCTTTGCCGCGCTGGCCGAACAGGCACAGGCGCGCAATCTGGGGATCATTCTGGACATCGTGCCGAACCATACCGCGTTTTCGGTCCAGAACCCGTGGCTGGCCGACGTGCTGACGCATGGCCGCGCCAGCACGCGCGCGCGGCATTTCGACATCGACTGGCAGGCGGGGCCGCTGGTCCTGCCTTGGCTGCCCGCCCCGTTCGAGCAGATGCTGACCGAGGGCGCGTTCCGCGTCCGCGACGGACAGTGGATGTTCGGCGATCTGGCCCTGCCGCTGGCACCCGGCACGAACGCCACCGACGATCTGCGGGCCCTGCACGAGGCGCAGCACTGGCGGCTGGTCCATCATGCGCTGGAGCGCGACGGCATCACGCATCGGCGGTTCTTCAACGTCACGGACCTGATCGGCATGCGGGTCGAGGATCCGCATGTGTTCGACGACACCCACGCGCTGATTCTGGAGCTGGTGCGCAGCGGCCATGTCCAGGGCCTGCGCGTGGACCATGTCGACGGCCTGGCCGATCCGGCAGGCTATCTGGACCGTCTGGCCGAGGCGCTGCCCGACACGCCGATCTGGATCGAGAAGATCCTGACGGGCGACGAACCCCTGCCCGAGAATTGGGTGACCGAGGGCACCACCGGATACGAGGCCGGGCGCCTGATCACCCGCATGCTGACCCCGGCGGCGGGGCTGGAGCGTCTGGACGATGCCTGGCACGACGCCATCGGCCCGACGGCGTCCTTTGCCGACACGCTGACGCAGGCCAAGCACGAGATCCTGGACAACGAACTGGCCGCCGAGCGGATGCAGCTGTCGCGCATGGCCGCGCACGCCTTGGCCCCGGTGTCGGAGGTTGAGCCGGGCCCAGAGGCGCTGCGCGAGGCGGTGACGGCGCTGCTGATCGCCACGCCGCGTTATCGCACCTATGTCACCGCGCAGGGGGCGGGCGCGGATGACCGCGCGCTGATCGAACAGGTGGCAGACAAGGCCGCCAAGGGTCTGCGCAGCGATCTTGTGGTGCGGCAGCTGGCCGGGGTCTGGGCCGATCCGGCGATGCCGGCACAGCAGGTGTTCGTCACCCGCCTGCAGCAGGTGTCCGGGGCGCTGCTGGCCAAGGCGCAGGAGGATACCGCGGGTTTCCGCTGGACCCGCTATCTGCCCGCCAACGAGGTCGGCGCCGAACCCGACGAGGCGACGATCACCGGGCCGGAGGCGACCGAGGCCATGGCGCGCCGCCGCGTCGGCGACATGGTCCTGACCTCGTCCCATGACAGCAAGCGGTCCGAGGATGCGCGCGCCCGCCTGATCGCCGCCAGCCACCTGCCGCAGGATCTGGTGGCGCTGGACCAGGCCGCGGCGGCCTTGCCGCAGGCGCAGGGGGTCGACCCGCGCTGGCGGTGGTACATGGTGCAGACCGCCCTGGCCCTGCACGGGGCCGAGGATGCGGCGGACCGGGTGAACACTCATGTCGAAAAGGCCCTGCGCGAGGCCAAGCAGGAAAGCTACTGGACCAACCCCGACGAGGCGGTCGAGGGCCGCATCGCGGGTCTGGGTCGTGCGCTGCTGTCGGAATGGGATAATGACGCCCCCGCCGCCCTGACGCGGCTGCTGGAGCGGGGGCAGGCGCTGATGCTTGCGCAGCTGCTGTTCAAGATGGTCATGCCGGGTTTCCCCGACATCTATCAGGGCACGCAGGGCCTGTTCCTGGCGCTGACCGACCCCGACAACCGCCGCCCCGTGCCGTGGGACGCGCTGGCCAAGGGCGATCAGGGCGACGACATCGGCGCGGTCAAGGCGCGCTGGACCCATCGTCTGGTGGCGCTGCGCACGGACATGGCCGATCTGCTGCACGACGCCGCCACGCGGGTCGAGATCGACGATACGGGCATCCGCCTGATCCGCCGTGCGGGCAAGCGGCAGCTGGTCGCGCGTCTGGACCTGCCCGGTGTCGCGGCACCTGCCGAGGGCAGTGCCGCAATTCTGGACTGGCACGGCCCCGACGGGTGCCGGGTGCATCTGAGCGAGGCACCGGTCCAAGGCAAGCGGATTGATATTTGACGCGCGGGGGAACATCCGGGGGGCATGGCGGTTCGACAGGTGATGCGCCACATGCCCCGCATCACCGGGGCATCACGGCGGGATGAAACCCTAGCCTGCAAGAGATGTCGCCATGTCAGAACACATGCCCGCCGTGCCGCGCCAGATCACTCACGCCTCATCCGACCGGCCGGTCGCGACCCTGCTGCTGGCCGGTGGCAAGGGCACGCGTCTGCATGACCTGACTGCCCGCGACAGCAAGCCCGCGGTGGCCTTTGCGGGTGCGAACCGGATCATCGATTTCGCGATGGCGAATGCCGTGCGGTCCGGGCTGAACCGGATGCTGGTCGCCACGCAATACGCCCCGCACAGCCTGCACCATCATTTGCCGATGCGATGGGGTCGCCATTTCCCGCAATCGGGTCTGGTCTTGTGCGACGGACAGGACCGGTTCATGGGCACCGCCGACGCCGCCCGCCAGACCTGGGATGCGCTGGAGGCGATGGGCGGTGACCAGGTTCTGATCCTGGCGGCGGATCACGTCTATGACATGAACTATGCCGATCTGCTGGCGGCGCATCGCGCATCCGGGGCGGCCGTGACCGTGGCCGTCGACACCGTCCCGCGGGCCGAGGCGCGGGGTTTCGGCGTCATGCAGGCCGACGCGCAGGGCCGCATCCTGTCGTTTCTGGAAAAGCCCGCCGATCCCCCCGGCATGATCGACCAGCCCGACCACGCGATGGTGTCGATGGGCATCTATGTCTTTGGCCGCCGCTGGCTGCAGGGCGCGCTGTTCGACCGTCCGGTCGAGGCGATGGATTTCGGCCATGACGTGATCCCCGACGCCGTGTCGCAGGGCGTGGCCGCCGTCTGGCGCATGCCCGCCGGGCCGTCCGGTCGTGGCTACTGGCGCGACGTGGGCACGCTTGATGCGCTGCGCCGCGCGCAGCTGGACTTCGTGGCTGCCGAGCCCGCGCGGCTGCCCTTTGCCAGCCCGGCATCCGACTGGTACCTGGGCCGCGGCAGCATCGCCATGCCGGGCGCGGTCGTGCCCGAAAGCGCCCGCCTGATCTGCACGCTGGTCGCCCCCGGTACGCAGGTCCCCGCGGGCCTGGTCACCGGAGAGAACGCCGCCGAGGATGCCCGATGGTTCACCCGCACCCCCGCGGGCACCGTCCTCATCACGCAATCGATGCTGGACCGCCGTGCCGCGCACGCGCATATCCGGCGCTCTGTCACCCCACCCCCTTCCAACCGCCGAGGACTTCATGCGTGATCTGACCACCCCGCCAATCTTTGATGCCACCCAGGCCCGTTCCGACATCCTGGGCGCCGAGTTCATGGGCGAGGGGACAAATTTCGCGCTGTTTTCCGACCACGCGACCAAGGTCGAGCTGTGTCTGTTCGACGACGAAGGCCAGGAAGAGCTGTACCGCCTGCCCCTGCCGGACATGGAAGGCGGCATCTGGTTCGGATACCTGTCCGACATCATGCCGGGCCAGGTCTATGGCTATCGCGTGCACGGTCCCTACGAGCCCGAGAACGGCCACCGCTTCAACGCCAACAAGCTGCTGCTGGACCCCTATGCCCGCGAGCTGCGCGGAGAGATCATCTGGGACGACGCGCTGCACGGCTATACCATCGGCGAGGACGACCTTTCGTTCGACGAACGCGACAGCGCGCCCTTCATGCCCAAGGGCGTGGTCGTGGACAGCCGCTTTGACTGGGACACCGAGCGTGCGCTGCGCACGCCCTGGGCGGACACGGTCATCTATGAGGCCCATGTCAAGGGACTGACGAAACAGCACCCCGACGTCCCCGAGGACCTGCAGGGCACGTTCCGGGGGCTTGCCACGGAACCGGTCATCAGCCACCTGCAGAAGATCGGCGTCACCACGATCGAGCTGCTGCCAATCCACGCCTTTGCCAACGACCGCTATCTGGTGGAAAAGGACCTTTCGAACTATTGGGGTTATTCGACCCTGTCGTTCTTTGCGCCCCACGGCCCCTATCTGAAGACGGGCCAGATCCGCGAGGTCAAGGAGGCGATCCGCAAGTTCCACAAGGCCGGGATCGAGGTCATCCTGGACGTGGTCTTCAACCACACCTGCGAAGGGTCGGAACTAGGCCAGACGCTGTCCTTCCGCGGGATCGACAATGCCAGCTACTACCTGCTGGCCGAGGACAAGCGCCACAGCTTCGACACCACCGGCACCGGCAACACGTTGAACGTCGCGCATCCGATGGTGCTGCGCATGGTCATGGATTCGCTGCGCTATTGGGTGCAGGTGATGCATGTCGACGGCTTCCGGTTCGACCTGGCATCGACCCTGGGCCGCGAGACCGAAGGGTTCGAGCGCGACGGGTCGTTCTTCAACGCCATCCGCCAGGACCCGGTCCTGTCCGGCATCAAGCTGATCGCCGAGCCGTGGGACATCGGCGAGGGCGGGTACCAGGTCGGCGGATACCGCTGGCCGTTCCGCGAATGGAACGACAAGTTCCGCGACGATACGCGCGCCTTCTGGCGCCGCGATTCCGGCCAGCTGGGCGTGATCGCGGAACGTCTGGTCGGATCGCCGGTGCAGTTCGACCACAGCCACCGCCCGGCGACCAGTTCCGTGAACTTTGTCGCGGCGCATGACGGGTTCACCCTGTGGGACACGGTCAGCTATTCCGACAAGCACAACGACGCCAATGGCGAGGATGGCCGCGACGGCCATGACCACAACATCTCGGACAACCTGGGCGCCGAAGGGCCGACGGATGACGCGGGCATCGACACCGCACGTGTCCGCCGGGTCCGCGGCATGCTGGCGACGATCTTCCTGTCGCAGGGCGTGCCGATGATGCTGGCCGGGGACGAACTGGGCAATTCGCAGGACGGCAACAACAACGCCTATTGCCAGGACAACGAGATCAGTTGGCTGGACTGGGCCGGGGCGCGCACGGACATCCGCGACGCGGTTGCCGCATTGTCGACGTTCCGCCGCGAAAGCGGTCTGGCCCAGACCCGCTTTGCCGGACCCGAGGGTCAGCCCATCGGCCAATGGCTGCATCCGCGCGGCGACGCGATGACGGATGACGACTGGTCGGACGGCGAATTGCGCATCCTTGGCCTGACGCTGCAGCCTGCGGACGCGCCGCAGATCCTGATCATCGTGAATGCGGGCGACGACGGCGAGTTCGCCCTGCCCGAAGGCGACTGGACGCTGCGCATCGACACGGCGCGCGATGACGTCGCCTGCATGGATACCGTTTCGGGGGTTTTGCCCCTGGGATGGCAAAGCGTGGTGGCACTGACGCGTGCGTAAGCGCCACCGCGACCCGATGTCTCATCAATGGAGGAAATGATGACCGATCTGGACAAAGACGAACTGATCCGCGCCCGCGCCCATCAGATCTGGGAAAGCGAAGGCTGCCCTGAAGGCCAAGAGGCCGACCACTGGGCCCGCGCCACCGCCGAGATCGAAGACGGCACCGCGCAGCCCGAGGCCGCGCAATCCGCGGCCGATGCCGGCGAACGCGCGGAGGAGGAGGGGAATGTCCCTTCGGCCGTCGCGGGACCTGCGGCACGTCGCCGCGCGGCGCGCTGATCGGCAAGGACGCGATGTGAAAATTGGGCCGCGGCGCTGAAACCTTCAGCGCCGCGGCCCGTATCTTTCTGCAGGGTCTGGACGGTTCGGGTCAGGCCACGATCGCGGGTTGGGAACGCATGACGCGGGCGATCGCCAGCATCGACATCACCGCGCCTGCCAGCGTGGACAGCAGAAGGATCGTCAGCAGGGCCTGCACCGCCGTCACGTGCAGCAGCGATACGGCAGTGACCGCCGCCAACAGGGGGACGTGGGTTCCGGCAAAGACGATCAGCAATATCCGGGTCCTGACGCTCATCCTGAAAATACCTCCGGGGTGGTTTGAATCATTTGATCGGCAACTTGAAATTGTGGTCCAGTCTGAAACTATGCAGCAGGGCCATCGAAAATCAAGACTGTGCGGTTCATGAGCGATCACGACGACAACGTCCGGATGCTGGGGGCCATCGCCTTGGGATCGCGGGCCGATTTCGCGGATTTCTACCGCGCGAACTGCGACCTGGTGTTCGGGATATTGCTGCGCATGCTGCGCGACCGCACCGATGCCGAGGATCTGCTGCAAGAGGTGTTCGTCCGCGTCTGGACCCGTGCCGGGCGCTATGACCCGCGATTGTCGAACCCGCGGACCTGGCTGGTCGCGATCACCCGCAACGCGGCCATCGACCGGCTGCGGTCGCGGCAGGTGCGCCCGGTGACCCAGCCCGTGGATCCTGGTCTGCCGGGCACGGGACCCGGCCCCGAGGCGCAGGCCATCGCGGCCGATCAGCGGACGCGGCTGGACGGCTGCCTGTCCGAACTGGCGCCCGAAAAGGCGCAGGCCGTGCGCCGGGCCTATCTGGACGGCTGGAGCTATGAGGAGCTGGCCCGCGACGCGGGGGTTCCGCTGAACACGATGAAGACCTGGCTGCGGCGGTCGCTGCAGCGTCTGCGCGACTGCATGGATCAATTCACGGACCGGGAATGAGCGACCTTTCAACCGACGACATCATGGCTGCGGAATACGCCATCGGCCTACTGGACCCCGAACAGCGGGCGCTGGCGGACCGCCGGCTGGACCGCGACCCGGTCTGGGCGGGTCTTGTGGCCGCGTGGCGGATGCGTCTGTCGCAGATGGACGCCCAGTTCGGTGCCGTTCCCGCGCCGAACGTGCTGCCGCGCATCCAGCGGCAGCTGTTCGGCCCACCGGCCCGTCGCGCATGGCTGCCCGGCGTGCCCGTCCCGGCGATCATCGGCGTGGTCCTGGTCGCCAAGGCCCTGGCGCTGTGGTTGCTGCTGGGGTGACACGGCGCACGCCCTTTGCGTGCATAATGTGCAAATACTCTGCCGCGGCGTGAAACAAACCGGGGCATGGTGCGTATCCCCTCCGCATGCACGACCCATGATCCGGAGCCACGCCATGCCGCCCGCCCAGGACATCAGCCTGCACGACTATACCGGGCCGGTCCTGGCGGCGCAGCTGCTGACCGGCCGACAGGTCCTGTCGCTGGACGCGTTCGGCCCCCGACGCGCCGGCATGGTGCAGGACGACGGCGTGCCGTTGGACGTGGGGCGGATCGTTCATCCCGACCCCGACCGCCCGGCCGCCGTGCTGGGGTCGGGCACCGTCACGCCGGGCATCATGGCGGGTTCCGGCGCGATCCCCTTGGGCAGCCCCCGCGCCGTGGTGCTGTTGCAGGACGGGGATGGCGGTCTGATCTTCCTGTATCCCGACGGGGTGCCCGACCTTCCGGGGGCGACGCGACTGATCGCCGATATCCGGCGCGTGCCCTATGTCTTTGCGGCGGGGGTGATGTGCTTTGCCCGCGACACGATGATCCGCACGGCCAGGGGCGACATGCCCATCCAGATGCTGCGCCCCGGCATGTCCGTCCAGACGCGCGACGCAGGTCTGCAGCCGGTCGTGTGGATCGGCACGCGCACGCTGAGCCCCGCGCGGCTGCACGCGGAACCGGACCGTCGCCCGATCCTGATCCGCCGCGACGCGCTTGGTCCCGGCATTCCTGCCCGCGATCTGGTCGTGTCGCCGCAGCACCGGTTGCTGGTCGGGTCGCGCATCGCCCGGCGCATGTTCGACGAGCCCGAGGTTCTGGTCGCCGCCCGTCACCTGACCTCGATCCCCGGGGTGGGACCGGCGCCGTGGCAGGGGGGCGTGACCTATCTGCATTTCGTCTGCGAGGATCATCACCTTGTCTATGCCGAGGGCGCCTGCGCCGAGACGCTGCACACCAGCCCCGACGCCCTCAAGACGCTGTCTGAGGCCGCCCGGCGCGAGGTGCTGGCCCTGTTCCCCGATCTGGGCCTGCTGACGGGACCGGCCGACGGTCCGACCCGCCCGGCGGCGCGTCGGATGCTGAGCGGGGCCGAGGGGCGGCAACTGGCGCGCCGCCATGCCGTCAACCAGATCATGACCCGGGGTAATCATGTTCAACAGACTTGCGGACTGTTGAACATGGCTGTATTCAACAGATGCCATAACTGTTGAACATGATGCCCCGATCCCATTCCGCCCTGGCCCATGCCGCCTATCACGACCTGCTGCGGTCCCTGCGCGACGAGGGGCTGCGCGACCTGCGTGGTGCGCCCACGTTGGTCGAACGCAATGGACGGGGCTACTGGTACGACAGCTTTCGTGTCGGCACCCAGGTCCGCAAGCGCTATCTGGGCGAGGATGGCCCCGACATGGCCGCCCGGATGCAGGCGCTGCGCGACGACCGGGTGCCCGCCGAACAGCGTCGCCGCGACCGTGCCCGACTGGTACGCCTGCTGCGGGCCGAGGGGTTCCTGGGCCTGGACCCGACCAGCGGCAGCCTGATGGCGGCGCTGTCGGGGGCGGGGGTGTTCCGCCTTGGCGGCACGGTGGTCGGCACCCACGCCTTTCGCCTGTACGAGGGAGAGCTGAACCTGGCCCTGTCGCTGGAACAGACCGCGCAGACCGACGATCTGGACATCGCCAGCTTTGAACGCCTGTCGCTGGCGCTGGAGGATGCGGCGGCGCCCCCCGTCACCCAGGTTCTGGCCGATTTCGATTTCGCCCCGGCGCCCAGCCTGGAGCCGGGCCGCGCCTGGCGTTGGCGGCAGACGCAGGGCAATGCGCTGGTCGAATTCCTGACCCCGGCTTTCGGCGAGGAGGGGTTGCGCGATCTGCCCGCGCTTGGCGTGCAGGCGCAGGCGCTGCATCACCTGAACTATCTGATCGCCGACCCGATCCCCGCGGCCATCCCCTATCGCAGCGGCGTGCTGGTGCAGGTGCCGCGCCCGGAACGGTTCGCCATCCACAAGCTGATCGTGGCCGATCGCAGGCGCGCCGACGACCGCATGAAATCGGCCAAGGACCGCGCGCAGGCCGCGTTCCTGATCGCCGTGCTGGCCCGCGACCGCCCCGACGATCTGGCCGAGGCGCATGAGGACGCCCTGTCGCGCGGTCCGCGTTGGCGCGACCGGATCACGGCCAGCCTGTCGCGCATGCCCGACACCGCCGCCCAACTGGCGGCGCTGTAGCAAAGGTCAGGGCAGCATCACGCGGGTCTGCCACGCCTCGCAGGCGCGGGCCAGATCGCCGGGCAGGGCGCGGTCGGTGAAGATCGCATCCAGCTGCGACAGCGACCCGATGCGGGCGGGCGCGCTGCGCGACAGCTTGGAATGATCCGCCACCAGGAAGGTGCGGCGCGACTGGCGCAGGATGGTCTGGCTGACGCCGACCTCCTGGATGTCGAAATCCAGCAGGTCGCCGTCGCGGTCCAGTGCCGAACAGCCGATCACCGCCAGGTCGAACTTGAACTGACGGATGGTCTCCGCCGCCAGCGTGCCGACCAGCCCGCCATCGGCGCGGCGCAGGTTGCCCCCGGTGACGATCACGTCGCAATCGGTGTTGGCCGCCAGGATGTTGGCCACGTTCATGTTGTTCGTCACCACCAGCAGGTCGCGATGGCCCAGCAGCTCGCGGGCCACGGCCTCGGTGCTGGTGCCGATGTTCAGAAACAGGCTGATCTTTTCCGGCACCTCGGCCGCGCAGGCGCGTGCGATGGCGGTTTTCGCGTCGTGATGCAGGGCGCGGCGTTCCTCGTACCCGATATTGGCGACGCCGGATGGCAGGATCGCGCCGCCGTGGACGCGTTCCAGCCGTCCTGCCTCGGCCAGGTCGGTCAGGTCGCGGCGGATCGTCTGCAGCGTGACGCCGAAATGGCCGGCCAACCCCTCGACCGTGACCTTGCCGTCGCGGCGGGCAATCTCCAGGATCTCGGGCTGGCGGAAGCTCTGCGACATGGGGCACCCCTTGCGGTTTTGCCGATCTTGCACGACGGGGCCGAACAGGCAAGATGTTCGCTTTCTTGCGGTTTGTGCAGATGATGCAACGGGTGACGGCGTGAATCGCCACCGTTGGGGCGGATTCCGCGTCAAATCAGGGCATAATCCGTGACTTAACCTCTGTAAATATATGATTTATATGTAAATCCATGAAATGAACGAAAACGAAAATAAAAACCTTTCCTTTTGATGCGAACGGCGGCAGACATAGGCAGGGTCGACGAAAGGATGACGGCGCGTGACGGATACAGGCAAGACGGTCGATCTGTTCGTGATCGGGGGCGGCATCAACGGTTGCGGGATCGCCCGCGACGCGGCCGGGCGCGGCCTGTCCGTCACCCTGGCCGAGATGGGCGATCTGGCGCAGGCGACGTCCAGCGCCTCGACCAAGCTTTTTCACGGCGGGCTGCGCTATCTGGAGTATTTTGAGTTCCGGCTGGTCCGCGAGGCGCTGATCGAACGCGAGGTGCTGCTGCGCGCCATGCCGCATATCAGCTGGCCGATGCGGTTCGTGCTGCCCTATCACCCCGACATGCGGTTCGAATCGGACACGCCGACGTCCAAGCTGCTTGGCATGGTGATGCCCTGGATGAAGGGCCGCCGCCCCGCCTGGCTGATCCGGTTGGGATTGTTCATGTACGACACGCTTGGCGGTCGCAAGATCCTGCCCGGCACCCGGACGCTGTCGCTGGACGGCACGCCCGAAGGGGCGCCGCTGCAGGAACGCTTTCACCACGCCTTTGAATATTCCGACTGCTGGGTCGAGGATTCGCGCCTGGTGGTCCTGAACGCCCGCGACGCCGAGGCGCGCGGCGCGACGGTGATGACCGGCACCAAGGTGCTGTCCGCCGACCGCCATCCTGACCACTGGATCGTGACCACCCAGGATGCGGCGACAGGCCAGACCACGCGGCACCGGGCGCGGATGCTGGTCAATGCCGGCGGCCCTTGGGTCGGCGACCTGATCCAGGGCACGATCCGGCTGAATTCGTCCGAGGGCGTGCGGCTGGTGCGCGGCAGCCATATCGTGACGCGGCGCCTGTACGATCACGACAAATGCTATTTCTTTCAGGGCACCGACGGCCGGATCATCTTTGCGATCCCGTACGAGAATGACTTTACCCTGATCGGCACCACCGATGCCGACCATCAGGACCCGTCGGTCAAGCCGGAATGCACGCCGCAGGAACGCGATTACCTGCTGGGCTTTGCCAACCAGTATTTCCGCCGCCAGCTGACCGCCGACGACGTGGTCTGGTCCTATTCCGGGGTGCGGCCGCTGTATGACGACGGCGCACAAAGCGCCACGGCGGCGACCCGCGATTACACGCTGAAGGTCGACCAGACCGGGGGTGCGCCGGTGCTGAACGTGTTCGGCGGCAAGATCACCACCTATCGCCGGCTGGCGGAATCGGCGCTGGCCAAGATCGCGCCGTTCTTTCCGAACCTGCCGGGCGACTGGACGCGGGGCGTGGCGCTGCCCGGCGGGGATTTCCCCGTGGACGGCGTGCCTGCGCTGGTGGCGCGGCTGCAGGCGGACCATCCGTTCCTGACCGAGGCATGGGCCCGCCGCCTGGTGCGCGCCTATGGGACCGAGGCCGCGACGATCCTGTCGGGCGCGCGCCAGGCCGCCGATCTGGGTGTCGATTTCGGCGCCACCCTGACCGAGGCAGAGGTCGTCTGGCTGATGGATCACGAATATGCCCGCCGCGCGGCCGATGTGGTCTGGCGGCGGACCAAGTTGGGACTGCGCCTGGATGCCGATCAGGTGCAGGTCCTGGACCAGTGGATACAAGCCCGATGGGCACAGAGGGCCGCCGCGGAATAGCGCGGACCGGCGGGGGGCCTTGGGAGGGGACATGACGTTAGAATTGCAGGGCGTGACGAAGGTGGTCGAGGGGCAGGTGCATGTCCATCCCACCGATCTGGTGTTGGAGCGCGGCACGATGAACGTGCTGCTGGGGCCGACGCTGTCGGGCAAGACCTCTCTGATGCGGCTGATGGCGGGGCTGGACCGCCCAGCACAGGGCCGCATCCTGTGGGAAGGCCGCGACGTCACGGGCATGCGCGTCCAGGACCGCAAGGTCGCGATGGTCTATCAGCAGTTCGTCAACTATCCGGCGATGACGGTGTTCGACAACATCGCATCGCCGCTGCGCCTGATGGGCGTGGACCGGGCCGAGATCGACCGCCGCGTCCGCGAGACCGCCGCGATGATGCGCCTGACCCCCATGCTGGACCGCAAGCCGCTGGAACTGTCGGGCGGCCAGCAGCAGCGCTGTGCGCTGGCCCGCGCGCTGGTCAAGAACGCGGGGCTGGTCCTGCTGGACGAGCCGCTGGCGAACCTGGACTACAAGCTGCGCGAGGAGTTGCGCGTCGAGATCCCCCGCATCTTCGAGGAATCGGGCGCGATCTTCGTCTATGCCACCACCGAACCCGAAGAGGCGCTACTGCTGGGCGGCAATACCGCGACCCTGTGGGAAGGACGCGTGACGCAGTTCGGCCCGACGCCGTCGGTCTATCGCCGCCCCGTTGATGCGACCACGGCGCGGGTGTTCAGCGATCCGCCGATGAACTTCCTGCCGTTCCAGGTGGCGGGCGGCCGATCCACCGTCGCAGGCATGCCCGCGCTTGCCGACGGGCGCTATCTGGCCGGGTTCCGTCCCAACCACCTGCACTTGTCGCGCCATGCCGACGACGCGTTGCAATTCGATGCGCAGCTGGTCGTGACGGAACTGACCGGGTCGGAGACCTTCGTCCACCTGGACCATCACGGACAGCGGTGGGTCGGCCTGATCCACGGCATCCACGATCTGCCCTTGGGGCAGGTGCTGCCGGTCTGGCTGGACCCGCGCCACGTCTATGTCTTTGCCGAGGATGGCCGCATGGTCACCCCCGCCGCCTACGCAAGCGCCGCCTGAGGAGGGGTTATGGCCAAGATCACGCTGGAGAACCTCGCCCATTCCTATTCCGCCCATCCCAAGGGGCCGGAGGATTACGCGCTCAAGGAGTTGAACCACGACTGGCAGGACGGTGCGGCCTATGCGCTGCTGGGGTCCAGCGGCTGCGGGAAATCGACGCTGCTGAACATCATCTCGGGGCTGCTGATCCCGTCGCAGGGGCGCATCCTTTTCGACGGGGTCGACGTGACCCGTGCGCCGACGGCGGAACGCAACATCGCGCAGGTGTTCCAGTTTCCGGTCGTCTACGACACGATGACCGTGCGCGACAACCTGGCCTTTCCCCTGCGCAACCGGGGCCGCCCCGAGGCCTATGTCGCCGAGCGCGTGGCGCAGATCGCCGCGATGATCGGGATGGAGCACATGCTGGACCGCAAGGCCCGCGGCCTGACCGCGGATGCCAAGCAAAAGATCAGCCTGGGCCGCGGCATGGTCCGCAAGGACGTCAACGCCCTGCTGTTCGACGAGCCGCTGACCGTGATCGACCCGCACATGAAGTGGGAGCTGCGCACCCAGCTGAAGAAGCTGCACCACGATTTCGGCCACACGATGATCTATGTGACCCATGACCAGACCGAGGCGCTGACCTTCGCCGACAAGGTGGTGGTCATGTATGACGGCCGCGTGGTCCAGATCGGCACGCCCGAAGAACTGTTCGACCGGCCGGAACATACCTTCGTGGGCTATTTCATCGGATCGCCGGGCATGAACCTGTTGCCCGCGACGGTGGCGGGGACGCAGGCACAGGTGCCGGGCGGCACCACCGCGCTGGCCGGGTCCTATGCGGCGCTGAACGGCAAGGTGCAGCTGGGCATCCGCCCGGAACATGTCCGCCTGTCCGCCGACCAGGGCCTGCCCGTGACCATCCGCCGGATCGAGGACGTGGGCCGCCACCGCATCATCCGCGCGGATCTGATGGGGCACGACCTGAACATCATCGCGCCCGAGGATCAGGCCATCACCGCGGACATGACTCGCGCGGTGTTCGATCCGACGCGCGTGAACATCTATGCCGACGACTGGCGCGTGGCGGCGGCCTAAGGGGGGATCATGGAAAAGACCGTCAATCACAAGGCCTGGTTCCTGGTCCTGCCGGTGCTGGTGCTGGTCGCGTTCTCGGCGGTGATCCCGCTGATGACCGTGGTCAACTATGCGTTCCAGGACACGTTCGGGAACAACGTCTTCTTCTGGAACGGCACCGGCTGGTTCACCGACCTGCTGCAATCCGAACGGCTGTGGAACGCGCTTGGCCGCCAGCTGATCTTTTCGGCCATCATCATCGCGATCGAGATCCCGCTTGGCATCTTCGTCGCGCTGAACATGCCCAAACGCGGGTTCTGGGCCAGCGTGGTGCTGGTGCTGATGTCGCTGCCGCTGCTGATCCCGTGGAACGTGGTCGGCACCATCTGGCAGATCTTCGGGCGGGTCGACATCGGCCTGCTGGGATACACGCTGGACGCGTTGGGCATCAACTACAACTATACCCAGAACCCGGTCCATGCCTGGGCCACGGTCATCGTGATGGACGTGTGGCACTGGACGTCGCTGGTCGCGCTGCTGGCCTATGCGGGACTGCAGTCCATCCCCGACGCCTATTACCAGGCCGCGCGGATCGACCAGGCCAGCCGGTGGAAGGTGTTCCGCTATATCGAGCTGCCCAAGATGGCGGGCGTCCTGATGATCGCCATCCTGCTTCGGTTCATGGACAGCTTCATGATCTATACCGAACCCTTCGTGGTTACAGGGGGCGGTCCGGGCAACGCGACCACCTTCCTGTCGATCGACCTGGTCAAGATGGCCCTGGGGCAGTTCGACCTGGGTCCGGCCGCGGCCTTCTCTCTGATGTATTTCCTGGTGATCCTGCTGATCTCCTGGGTGTTCTACACGGTCATGACCAATCTGGACAAAAGGGGCTAGGCCATGGGCAAGCGCATCAACGGCAGCGCCGTCGTCATGATCCTGTATCTTCTGTTCCTGATGCTGCCGATCTATTGGCTGATCAACATGAGCCTGAAGACCAAGGCCGAGATCACCGGCACCTTTGGCCTGTGGCCCCGGAACCTGACCTTTGCCAATTACGCGACCATCCTGACCGATCCGGCCTGGTACATGGGGTACGTGAACAGCCTGATCTATGTGGTGATGAACACGGTGATTTCCGTCGCCGTTGCGCTGCCTGCGGCCTATGCGTTCAGCCGCTATCACTTCATGGGCGACAAGCACCTGTTCTTCTGGCTGCTGACCAACCGCATGGCCCCGCCCGCGGTGTTCGCGCTGCCGTTCTTTCAGCTGTATTCGTCGGTCGGGCTGTTCGACACGCATATCGCGGTGGCGCTGGCGCATTGCCTGTTCAACGTGCCGCTGGCCGTGTGGATCCTGGAGGGCTTCATGCGCGGCGTCCCCAAGGAGATCGACGAGACCGCCTATATAGACGGATACAGCTTCGGGCGGTTCTTCACGCGCATCTTCATGCCGCTGATCTCGTCGGGGATCGGGGTGGCCGCGTTCTTCTGCTTCATGTTCAGCTGGGTCGAACTGCTGCTGTCGCGGACGCTGACTTCGGTGGCGGCCAAGCCGATCGCGGCGACCATGACCCGGACCCAAGGCGCATCGGGCGTCGATTGGGGGGTGCTGGCCGCGGCGGGCGTCCTGACCATCGTGCCGGGGGCCTTGGTCATCTGGTTCGTGCGAAACTATATCGCCAAGGGCTTTGCCCTGGGCCGCGTGTAAGGGGGATACGTCATGTCTTGGATGGCCTGGACGCTGCCGACCGCGATCTTCTTCGTCACCATCGCCCTGCTGCTGGTCACCTTCACGGTGCTGGCGGTCCGGTTCCCGGAGACGCCGCGCCGCGGTGTCCTGGGGATCGAGACGACGCGGGGCGACCGCCTGTTCATCACGCTTCTGGGGTCCGCCTTCATCAACCTGGCTTGGCTGGGTCTGACGACGGCGGCACTGCCCTGGGCGATGCTGGTTTGCCTGGTCTGGGCCGCCGCCGTCTTTCGGTGGGTCTGACACAGCGCATTGGCCTGCGGGGGATGAGGGTCCCGCCGGCCGTCTGACAACCTCGGAGAATCCCAGGGAGGGAATGACCAATGAGCCTGAGATTGCTGTCCACAACCGCGGTGATGCTGGCATTGTCCGGCCCCGCCTTCGCCGATATCGAGGCCGCGCGCGCGTTCCTCGATGCCGAGATCGGCGATCAGTCCGTCCTGACCCGCGAGGAGCAGGAGGCCGAGATGCAGTGGTTCATCGACGCCGCAGCACCCCATGCCGGCATGTCGATCAACGTGGTGTCGGAAACGATCACCACCCATGAATACGAAAGCCGCGTCCTGGCGCCGGCCTTCACCGCCATCACCGGCATCCAGGTCACCCACGACCTCATCGGCGAGGGCGACGTCGTCGAGAAGCTGCAGACGCAGATGCAGACCGGCGAGAACGTGTACGACCTGTACATCAACGACGCCGACCTGGACGGCACCCACTGGCGGTATCAGCAGGTGCGCAACATCACCGACTGGATGGCCGGAGAGGGCGCC
Source organism: Paracoccus sp. PAMC 22219 (assembly GCF_000787695.1). Classification (GTDB taxonomy): domain Bacteria; phylum Pseudomonadota; class Alphaproteobacteria; order Rhodobacterales; family Rhodobacteraceae; genus Paracoccus. Next base: position 20,933 of record NZ_BBPH01000104.1, read on the forward strand.
GAATTCACGAACCCCGGCCTGGACCTGGATGACTTCATCGGCCTGGCGCAGGCGACTGCCCCCGACGACAAGCTGTACCAGCTGCCCGTCCAGCAGTTCGCGAACCTCTACTGGTTCCGCCACGACTGGTTCACCGACCCGGAGATCATGGCCGAGTTCCGCGCCGAATACGGATACGACCTGGGCGTGCCCGTGAACTGGTCCGCCTATGAGGACATCGCCAAGTTCTTCACCGGCCGCGAGATCGACGGCCAGCAGGTCTATGGCAACATGGATTACGGCAAGAAGGACCCGTCGCTTGGCTGGCGCTTCACCGATGCGTGGCTGTCGATGGCGGGTGCCAGCGACAAGGGCGAACCCAACGGCTTCCCGGTCGACGAATGGGGCATCCGCGTCAACGACAACTTCCAGCCGGTGGGATCGTGCATGGCGCGGGGCGGGGCGACGAACAGCCCGGCCGCCGTCTATGCGATCGAGAAATACATCGACTGGCTGCAGAACTACACGCCCCCGGCCGCCGCAGGCATGACCTTCAGCGAGGCCGGACCGGTCCCCGCGCAGGGCAACATCGCCCAGCAGATGTTCTGGTACACCGCCTTCACCGCCGACATGGTCAAGGAAGGCCTGCCGGTCATGAACGACGACGGCACGCCGAAATGGCGCATGGCCCCGTCGCCCTATGGCGCCTACTGGGAAGAGGGGATGAAGGTCGGCTATCAGGACGTAGGTTCGGCCACGCTGATGCAATCGACCCCGGTGGACCGCGCGCAGGCCGCATGGCTCTATGCGCAGTTCATCGTCTCCAAGACCGTCGACACGAAGAAAAGCCATGTCGGCCTGACCTTCGTGCGCGACAGCTCGATCCGGCATGAAAGCTTTACCGAGCGTGCGCCGCAACTGGGCGGTCTGATCGAGTTCTATCGCTCTCCGGACCGGACGCGTTGGTCGGATACCGGGGCGAACATCCCCGACTATCCGCGCCTGGCGCAGCTGTGGTGGCAGAACATCGGGGACGCGTCCTCGGGTGCCAAGACCGCGCAGGAGGCGCTGGACGCGCTGTGCGAACAGCAGGAGGACGTGCTGTCCCGCCTGGAACGGTCCGGCGTGCAGGGCGATCTGGGCCCGGTTCTGAACGAAGAAGAAGATCCGCAGGTCTGGCTTGACCGCGAGGGCGCCCCGGTCCCCAAGCTGGAGAACGAGAAGCCCGCGCCGGTCACCATCGCGTATGAGGACCTGATCAAGCGTTGGCAGGAATGATCCCTGCGCATTAGCCTGAGGGGGGCGCGGTCATCCGCGCCCCCCGTTCGTGACGAAAGGACCGCCCATGACCCATATCCTTGCCATCGACCAGGGCACGACCTCGTCCCGCGCCATCGTCTTTGACGAAAAGATGATCCCCTGCGGCAGCGCGCAGGAGGAGTTTCCCCAGCATTTTCCACAATCGGGCTGGGTCGAACACGATCCCGCCGACCTGTGGGCCAGCACCGCCGCAACCTGCCGCGCCGCGATCGAGAAATGCGGCAACCCGCGCATCGACGCGATCGGCATCACCAATCAGCGCGAAACCGTCGTTGTCTGGGACCGCAAGACCGGCAAGGCCGTCCACAACGCCATCGTCTGGCAGGACCGCCGCACCGCCGAATTCTGCCGCGAGCTGGAGGCCGCGGGCCATGCCGAGATCATCACCACCCGCACCGGGCTGCTGGTCGATCCGTATTTCTCGGCCACCAAGCTGAAATGGATCCTAGACAACGTCGACGCGCCCGCGCGCGCGCCGAGGCGGGCGATCTGGCATTCGGCACCGTGGACAGCTGGCTGATCTGGAACCTGACCGGCGGCCAGGTCCATGCGACCGACGCGACCAACGCCGCGCGCACGATGCTGTACGACATCCACAAGGGCCGCTGGTCGCAGACGATCTGTGGCCTGTTCGACATCCCCATGTCGATGCTGCCCGAGGTCAAGGACTGCGCCGACGATTTCGGCACCACACGTCCCGACCTGTTCGGGCGGCCCATCCCCATCACCGGCGTCGCGGGCGACCAGCAGGCGGCCACCGTGGGTCAGGCCTGCTTCGAGCCGGGCATGATGAAATCGACCTATGGCACGGGCTGTTTCGCGCTCTTGAACACCGGGGACAAGCCGGTGGCGTCGACGCAGCGGCTGTTGACCACCATCGCCTATCAGCTGGACGGCAAGCCGACCTATGCGCTGGAAGGCTCGATCTTCATCGCGGGCGCGGTCGTGCAGTGGCTGCGCGACGGGCTGAAGATCATCCGCGACGCCAAGGAGACGCAGCCCCTGGCAGAACGCGCCGATCCCGGCCAGCAGGTGATCCTGGTCCCGGCCTTCACGGGTCTGGGCGCGCCCTATTGGTCGCCCGACAGCCGCGGGGCGATCTTTGGCCTGACCCGCAATTCGGGCCCTGCCGAACTGGCCCGCGCCGCGCTGGAATCGGTCGGTTTCCAGACCCGCGACCTGCTGGAGGCGATGAAGGCCGATTGGGAACCCAAGGGAGAGACAGCGCTGCGCGTCGATGGCGGCATGAGCGCGTCCGATTACGCGATGCAGTTCCTGTCCGACATCCTGGGCGCCCCCGTCGACCGCCCCAAGGTGCTGGAGACGACGGCTTTGGGCGCGGCATGGCTGGCGGGGCAGGGGCCGGGCATCTATCCCGACCAGGCCGGGTTCGCCAAGGACTGGGCCCTGGACCGCAGCTTTTCCCCCGCGATGGACGACGACGACCGCGCTGCGCGCTATGACGCGTGGCGTCGCGCCGTGAAAGCCACGATGTCGCTGTAGCTGCCTGTTGACGCGGCCCGATGGCACGCTACATCGGGCCGATCACAGACAGGACATGACGATGACCAAGCACAAGGTGATCTTTGACACCGACCCCGGCGTGGACGATGCGCTGGCCCTTTACTATTTGGTGCGTCACCCGCAGATTGATCTGCTGGGCGTGACGACCGTGTTCGGCAACGCGCCGGTGGCGATGACCACGCGCAACGCCCGCTTCCTGATGCAGGCCTGGGGCCATGACGCCCCCGTCCATCGCGGGGCCGAAGGGGCGATGACGCCAGACATGCCGCCCGAATTCTGGCCCACGCATATCCACGGCGACAACGGTCTGGGCAACCACCCGACGCCGTCGGAGCCCGTGGACGAACCCGAAACCGCCGCCCAGTTCCTGATCGACACCATCCGCGCCCATCCGGGCGAAGTGCGTGTCTTGGCCGTGGGGCGCATGACCAACCTGGCCCGCGCACTGCAGATGCGCCCGACATCGCGGGGCTGGTGCGCGACGTGGTGATCATGGGCGGCGCGTTCCGCGTGCCCGGCAACATCACCCCTGCGGCCGAGGCGAATATCTGGGGCGACCCGCTGGCCGCCGACATCGTCTTTGGCGCCGACTGGCCGGTGGTCGCGGTGCCGCTGGACCTGACCACGCGGACCTTCATGGACAGCGCGGTGCTGGCCGATCTGGGCGCGCGCGGCGGCGCGGGGATGCAGCTGGTGGCCGACCTGTCGCAGGGCTATGTCGGCTTTTACCAGGCGGCGGGCTATGACGGGATGCTGGTCCATGACTGTACCGCGGCCGTGTACCTGACCGATCCCGACCTGTTCACCGTCGTGCAGGGAGAGGTCCGCGTGCTGTCGGACGGCATCGCCCTTGGCCTGACGCTGATGAACCCCGCGGACCGCCAGGGCCCCCTGGGTGCATGGGAGGGCCGCCCGCGTCAGTCGGCCACGCTGGACGGACAACCCGACGCGATCCTGGCCCGGATCGCGCAGGTCTGCACCGCCTGACCGACCGGACGGGACGATCCTGCGCGATTGTCCCGTCACATCGAACACAGAGCGCGCGATTTTGCGCCTAATCTTTCGTTTGTGTGACCCTTATCTGACAATCATCGGAACGGACCAGACGCGCATCCGGCGCGCCACCGCTTCCAAGATTTTGCAAGAACAAGGAAAACGATCATGAAAAACTTTGTGTACGCCCTGGCCGCCCTGTCCCTGACCGCCGGTGGCGCAATGGCCGCCTCGTCCAGCGACTTCACCACCGCGGCGAAGCCCGCGCAGACCGTCGAAGTCCCTGCAGGCGACGTGATGACCTCGCGCGAACTGGCGCAGGCCGGCCTGAAGTCCGACGACCTGGTCACCATCACCCGCGTGAACACCACCGAAGAAACCGCCAGCATTGATAATTCCAGCCGCGGCTTCTACTGATCGGTCTTGACCGGCTGGTCCCATCACGGGACCTGCGGGCCGCCATCCCCTTGGGGTGGCGGCCCTTCTGCTGTCCGGGTCACGCACAAGGGGCAGATCATGGACATCAAGGTCCTGCGCAGTTTCGTGGCCATCATCGAGGAAGGAAGCTTTGCCGCCGCCGCACGCCGGATGGGCATCTCCAAAAGCATGTGTTCCAAGATGATCGCCGATCTGGAGGCCGAACTGGGCACCCGCCTGCTGACGCGGACCACGCGCGCGGTGACGCCCACCGCGGCGGGCCACGGGTTCCACCTGCAGATCACCGACGTGCTGGCCCGGCTGGACGCCGCCGTCGAGGGGGTGCGCGCCGCCTCCAGCAAGCCGTCGGGGCCGCTGAAGCTGGGGGTGCCGGTGCAATACACGCTGAAGGTCTTTCAGCCGCACCTGATGCGCTTCATGGACGAACATCCCGACATCCAGCTGGACGTGGTGCTGGACGACAGCCGGTCCGACATGACCCGCGACGGGTTCGACGCCGTCATCCGCATCGGCACGCTGGAGGACAGCAGCCTGCATGCCCGCCGCCTGCATGACGCCAACATCATGCTGGTCGCGTCGCCCGACTATGTCGCCCGCCATGGCAGCCCACAGCGCCCTGCCGACCTGCGCGACCATCAGTGCCTGCATTACACCAACCTCAAGGGGCCGGGCACCTGGCCGCTGCGCAGCGGCACCGAGGTCGTGTATCAGAAGATCACCCCCGCATTCTCCAGCAACAACGGCGAATTGCTGCGCGCGCTGGCGGTGGGCGGCAAGGGCATCGCGCTGGCGCCCGAGTTCCAGGTTGCCGACGATCTGGCGCGCGGCCTGCTGGTGCCGGTGCTGGCGGACCACGCGCTGCCGGGGGTGCCGATCCACGTCGTCTATTCCAGCCGCAAGCTGGTGACGGCGGCGTTGGCGGCGTTTCTGGACTTTGTCGGGCGGCTGGATCTGGCCTGATCCCGCGGGCGGACAGAATGCCGCCTTGCGCCTTTCGCCGCAGTCTGACCTGCTGATCCCCGACAAGGAAAGGCAGGCGGCATGGGCGAACAGGTCAGGGTGGCGGTCATCGGCGCGGGCATCACCGGGCTGACCTGCGCACGGGCGCTGGCGGATGCGGGGCATGCCGTGACGGTGTTCGACAAGGGTCGCGGCATCGGCGGCAGGCTGGCCACGCGCCGGACCGATGACCTGCGGTTCGATCACGGCGCGCAGGTCCTGCCCGCGACCGATCCCGACTTTGCTGCGCTGTTGCAGGGCATGGTCCGCGACGGACATGCCGCACCTTGGGACGGCGGCATCGTGGGCACGCCCGGCATGGTCCAGATCCCCCGCGCGCTGGCGCAGGGGCTGGACGTCAGGTCCGGCGTCATGGTCACCGCGCTGGACCCTGACCCCGCGGGTTGGCATCTGCGCGGAGAGGGGATCGACCACCGCGCCGACATCGTCGTGCTGGCCATTCCCGCCCCGCAGGCGCGCGACCTGCTGGGTGCGGGTCACGCCTTTGCGGCGCCGCTGGCACAGGTCCGCTATCAGGCCAGCGTCACGGTGATGGCCGGGCTGGACCCGGCGGCGCCGCGCCCCTTCGTCACGCATCGCGGCACGGGCGCGCTGGCTTGGGTTGCGCAGGACGGCGCCAAGCCGGGGCGGGATGGACAGCCCCTGACCACCTGGGTGGTGCAGGCCGATCCGGATTTCAGCATGGCGCATATCGACCTGCCCTTCGCTGAACTGGTGGATCTGATCGCGCCGCAACTGCTGGCGCTGCTGGGTGCACGGCCGGATCAATTGCACCATGCGGTCGCGCATCGATGGCTGTATGCGCTGACCGACGTGGCGCTTGGCCGACCGTTCCTGGCCGATGACGCGACCGGGCTGATCGTCGGCGGGGACTGGGCGTTGGGGCCGCATGCGGAACATGGCTGGGCCAGCGGCCGGGCAATGGCCGCGCATCTGCTGGCCCGCACATGACCGACGATCGCACCCCCCGCCCCGTGCCGCAGGGTCGCCTGACGCGGATGCTGCGCCTTGGCGGACTGGCGGGCGGCATGGGCGGTCGTGCCTTGGCGCAGGGGGCGCGGCAGCTGGCGACGGGGCAGCGGCCCTCGGCCCAGGACCTGTTCCTGACGCCCGCGAATGCCGCGCGGCTGGCCGGACAGCTGGCGCAGATGCGCGGTGCGGCGATGAAGATGGGTCAGCTGGTGTCGATGGAGGCGGGCGATTTCCTGCCCCCCGAACTGACTCAGATCATGGCGCGACTGCGCGCGGATGCCGACCCGATGCCCCCCAAGCAGCTGCAGGGGGTGCTGGACCGGGCCTGGGGGCCGGGCTGGCTGCGCCACTTCGCGCGGTTCCAGGTGCGGCCGATCGCGGCGGCCTCCATCGGGCAGGTGCACAGGGCGCAGACCAAAGACGGGCGCGACCTGGCGATCAAGGTGCAATATCCCGGCGTGCGGGGCAGCATCGACAGCGACATCGACAACATGGGCCTGCTGCTGCGCATCCCCGGCCTGATGCCGCAGGGGGTCGACCTGCCCGCACTGATGGCCGAGGCCCGCAGCCAGCTGCACGCCGAGGCGGACTATGTGCGCGAGGCCGCGCAGATGCGGCTTTACGCGGCCAATCTGGCGGGGCGCGACGAATTCCGCCTGCCGGTGCCCGATGATCAGTTCTGCACCGCCGACGTGTTGGCGATGGATTTCATCGACAGCCGACCGATCGAAACGCTGGCCGACGCCCCTCAGGCCACGCGCGACCGCGCCGCCCATCACCTGGCCCGCCTGGTCATCGAAGAGCTGTTCCGGTTCGACCTGATGCAGACCGATCCGAATTTCGCCAACTATCGCTGGCAGCCCGACCCGGCACATCCGGATGGCGGGCGCATCGTGCTGCTGGACTTCGGGGCGACACGCGGGTTTTCCGCGCCCGTGGCGCCGCGCTATCTGGCGTTGCTGAATGCGGCGCTGGCCGATGACCGCGACGGCGTGCGTCGCGCCGCCATCGACATCGGCTATTTCCGCGACCAGACGGATGCCGCGCATCAGGACGTGCTGCTGCAGATCATGGACCTGGCCTTTGATCCGCTGCGCGCGGGCGGGGTGATGGACCTGACGCAAAGCGACATCCCCCGTCAGGTCGCCGATCTGGCTATGCAGGTCGCCCGCACCCGCACCCGCGCCGAAATGCCCCCGCCCGAGATCCTGTTCCTGCACCGCAAGATCGGCGGGCTGTACCTGCTGCTGGCGCGGCTGCGCGCGGGGGTCGATCTGGATGCGCTGATCCGGCCCGACGATCTTTCGCGGATGCTGAAGGCGCGGACCTAGGGCTGGTCCATCTCGTGCAGGCGATCCTGGGTCAGGCGCAGGATCATGCGGAATTCGTCGGTGACGGTCAGGGCCTGGCCCACGCCCTCGGCGGGGACGGCGCCCGGATCCTCCTGCCCGTCGCGCAGGGTCTCGCGCTGGTCCAGCCAGTCCAGGACGGGCTGGCGGGCCTCCGGCTCCAGCGCCGCGACCAGCCGCGCCAGCAGGCGGCGTTGCGCGACAAGACGGGCTTCCAGCGTGGCAAGGGCGGTGTCGGTCATCGGGGCCTCCTGGGGCGAACATGCAGCAGGGGCAACGCGCGCGCGGGGTGCGGGGTTCATCCGGTGACGAACCCCTCCTCCAGCAGATCGCCCATCAGGGCGGCGATGTCGCGGGTCAGGCGGTCGCGGGACACGTCGGCAAAGACCTCGGCCAGGGTGTCGGCCAGATCGGTGGCGCTGCCGGGTATTTCCAGCAGGGTCCAGACCGCGTGGCCGACCGGGTTCAGATGCCAGACGACCGGATCGGAGGGCGTCCACAGGAACGCCCCAGACCCCATGCGCCGCAACACGATCCCCGGCGATTGCCGCAGCACCCGGTCCGGATGCACAGGCACGGACCGCCGGTCCGGCGCGTGCAGCGGGTCCGCCAGCGGCCCGGCCAGCGGCACATTGGTTTCGGGGGGCGCATCGGGGGCAAAGGCGCGGCGCAGCAGGGCGACCGCATCCTCCAGTTCGGCATAGACCAGCCGCAGGCAGGTCATCGCCGCGGCCATGTCGCGGGTCTTGGCGAACGCCTGATCGGCGCTGCCCAGATCGCCCATGTTCTGCGCCAGCAGGTGGTGCATCGCCTGATCGGGGTCCATGCGGTGCAGCGTGGCGGGGCCGATGTCGCGCCGGTCCAGCACGATCAGCGTGCCGGGACGGGCCTGCGTGCCATGCGGCGCCACATTGGGCGCGGCCAGATAGGCATAGCGCCGGTCGCGCGGCCCCGGTGTCGCCGCGACATGGCGGCGAAAGGCGGACGTCGTTCCCTTGGGCAGGGGCAGCCGCAGGCGGGGCGCGATGCCCAGGGCCACGGCCTGCATGTCTGCCGTCAGCGGCAGGACGTCGTCGCAGAACACGGTGACGTCGGCTTCCGCGGTCAGCCGCCCGATCAGCGTGCTTTTCCCCGCCCGCATCGGACCGGTCAGCAGGATCAGGTCGCCCGCGAAACGGAACGCCCCGCAATGCAGCGCCATGCAGCCGGGGCGGTTCGCCAGAAACCCCTCGGACAGATCGGCGATCAGGGCACAGGCGGCGCTGGCTGCGTCCAACCCCCCCAGATCGCCCTGAAAGAACGGAGAGCGCGCCGCGAACCCGCCCGGCCCCCGCGTCACCAGCGTCTGCCGGTCGCCCGGCCGCGGCGCGGACAGGGTTTGCGGCTGCCACCCGCGGATCGCGCCCATCAGCGCGTGGCGGACCGGCTGCGCG